>CAJWWK010000008.1 GCA_913048295.1 uncultured Dehalococcoidia bacterium | reverse complement strand
CCTTGCGTCGAATCCCCTCTTTGAGGGCCTCTTCAAGGGGATCGATTGGTAGTGGTGGTGTGACAGTGATGTCGCCGATTATGGAGTGCCGGGCTTCCTGTCGGTGGTGGAGTTCGAGCACAACGATTATGGCGGCAATTCCGAGGACCACCAGCAGTAAATCGGCAATGATCAGCCGCTGGTGAGCAGTGATAACGTCGTCGACGCTCTCACGGACTGAATACCAGATCCGCCCTATTGTTATCGAGTTGAAGAAAAATACGCCCACAAATATTCCGGCCCAAACGTGGACGATCGCGGGAACCCTGCCCTTTTTCTTCCAGGCCAGTTGATCGTCGGTCGTAACCGCCGGATCGCTACCTCTGAACAACTCCCGGAATACCTGCCACGGTTTGATCAGGTTAAAAACCGGTACGAAAAACCAGAACACGCTCTTTTCCGGGCTGAACCCCTGACCCTTGCTTTTGAGGGTCAGCAGGTTTCGGCTGGCGCGGTGGGTGAACGATCCAAACGCAAACATGTTGGCCAGCCATGTGATCAAAAGCAGTACAAACAGGATCGATCCTGTGTCCTTGACACCTGCATATTCGCTCTGGGCATCCATGATCCCCGTGCACTCGGGGGAGAGTTCTACTATTTGCGATTCGGTATCGCACGCGAACCCTTCTCGCACTGCAAAGTCGAGAATCCCCCCGACAGTGAACTGGGCAGGCGGAACGCTTGCCAGCCCACGGTCACGAAGATCGACCAACACAGCCGCAGTTGATCGGTCCTGCCATGCCAGGGCGAGTGCGATAACGGTCCAGACCATCAGTGCAACGAGGAGCCACTTGAGTTGGCGGCTGTTCGATTCATACGAGTACGGGTCGTATCTCTTGAGCTTCGCGCGTTCGAGTTCCTGCCGCCCCGATATCCGCCCCATAATGCTGTCACCGCGGGTGGGTGACGTATCCAGACCACTGCGTGGCCGACGCCTCGTGCGACGCGAAGACTCCGACCCCTCGCCGGCGGTCCGTCTTTCTCCGGGTGGTCGTGGGTCGTAATCTGGCGTTGGCTGTTCAGGAAGTTCGGGCACTACTCTTGTTCCCAGTCCCTTACGTCGACAAAGTGACCCTTGATGGCAGCAGCAGCGGCCATGGCCGGGCTGACCAGGTGGGTCCTGCCACCCTTTCCCTGACGACCTTCAAAGTTACGGTTCGATGTCGAAGCGCAGCGCTCACCCGGAACGAGAATGTCGGGGTTCATCCCCAGGCACATCGAGCAACCCGACTCGCGCCACTCGAAACCGGCTTCCTTGAATATCAGGTCGAGGCCCTCTTTTTCGGCCAGCATCTTGGTCAGGGTGGAACCTGGCATTATTTGTGCGAGCACCGTCGACGCCACCTTGCGCCCCTTGACGACTGCCGCGGCAGAGCGGAGATCTTCGACTCGGGCGTTCGTGCACGAGCCGATAAAAACGCGGTCGATACTGATATCTTCAATCGCGGTGCCGCCCTTGAGCCCCATGTATTCGAGTGCACGTTCTGCCGAAGACCTGTCGGCCGGGTCGTCGAAATCCTCAGGCGACGGTACGCGGTCGCTTACGCGGGCCACCTGGCCGGGGTTCGTGCCCCAGCTGACATGCGGTTCGAGCACGTCGCAGTCGATCTCAATCAGCGCGTCGTAGGTCGCGCCTTCGTCGCTCGCAAGTTCTCGCCATTCGGCAATGGCTGTCTCGAAATCTTCGCCCTTCGGCACGAACTTGCGTCCACGCATCCACTTGAACGTAGTCTCGTCAGGGCCGATCAGACCTGCCCGCGCCCCCGCCTCGATCGTCATGTTGCAGATCGTCATTCGGCCTGCCATATCAAGCTTCCTGACCGGCTCGCCGGTGTATTCGATCACATAGCCGGTGCCGCCCGCCGTTCCCATTTTGCCAATGGTCGCGAGAATCATGTCTTTGGCCGTAACGCCCTGCTGTAACTCCCCTGTAAACCGGACTTCCATCGTCTGGGGTTTGCGCTGTCGCAGGGTTTGCGTCGCGAGGACATGCTCGACTTCCGATGTCCCGATACCAAATGCCAGCGAGCCGAACGCACCGTGCGTCGAAGTATGGGAGTCGCCGCAAACGATGGTCATACCCGGCTGGGTGTAGCCCTGCTCGGGGCCGATGACGTGCACTATGCCCTGTGCGGCCGAATCGACGTCGTACAGGACCACGCCGGTCTCTTCGCAGTTTTTCCTGAGAGTATCGACCTGGATGCGTGCGATCGGGTCCTTGATGGTCTGCGCCCGCGTTTCGTCGGTCGGAAGGTTGTGGTCGACCGTGGAGATTGTGAGATCGGGCCGGCGTACTTTCCGGTTGGTGAGCCGGAGCGCCTCAAATGCCTGCGGTGACGTGACCTCGTGTACCAGGTGCAGGTCGATGTAAATCAGCGCTGGCTGGTCTTCGGGCTCCGCCACGATGTGGCTATCCCAAATCTTTTCAAACATGGTGCTGACCATGTGCGAGCATCCCTCCCCAGACAAAAACGTGAAACGCAGACTAAATCGAATTAATTCGACTAGGAATGGTAACGCAAAAGCGGCACCCGTTAGAGGGCGCCGCTTCGCCATGTGTTAGCAAGCGCAAAACGCAACTAGACCGCGCCTTCGGTGGCCGAACGGTCCTGGATACCAATCGCGAGTAGCCGGTTGATTGCGTTCACATATGCCTTGGCCGAGGCCACGACTATATCGGAATCGGAACCACGACCCGAATAGACCGAGCCGTCCTTCGCAACCCTGATAGTCACTTCGCCAAGTGAATCTATGCCTTCGGTGACCGCGGTCACGGCAAACTCGGTGAGCTCAATATCGAGACCCACTACATCGTCAATTGCCTTGCAAACGGCATCGACAGGGCCAGTACCGTGGGCTTCGACCGTGCGTGACTCGCCATCCGGACAATCGAGTGTGACTGTAGCTTCCGGCGAAGTGTCGTTACCGCAGACCACGTGAACAGTACCGACCTTGTAAGCGCGGTCGGTATCGACCAGGCGGTGCTGTTCCGACATGAGCGCCTCGAGGTCCATATCGGTAATTTCACGCTTCGTTTCGGCCAGGTCCTTGAATGTGACGAAAATATCGGCAAGTTCATCGTCGGTCAGGGTGTAGTTGAGTTCGTGCAGGCGCGCTCGCAGGCCCGCCCTCCCCGACAGCTTGCCAAGTACAAGGGCCTGCCCGCGCCAGCCAACGGTATCCGGTTCCATGATCTCGAACGTCGTGCGTTCTTTCAGGAAAGCGTCCTGGTGGATGCCGGACGAATGGCGGAATGCGTTCTGGCCGACGATCGCCTTGTTGGCCTGTACCAGAAACCCGAAGATCGAAGAGACCATTCGGCTGGTATTGCCGATCTCTTCCGTTGTGATTCCAGTACTGAGTCCGTAGTGATCGGGGCGGGTTTCGATCGCCATGATCACTTCCTCGATTGCTGCGTTTCCTGCCCGTTCACCGAGCCCATTGATACAGCCTTCTACCTGGCGTGCACCATTTTCGATGGCTGCGAGCGAGTTGGCAGAAGACATACCGAGATCGTTGTGACAGTGAACGCTAATCACTGCCTGATCGATGTTCGGGACGTTTTCCCTTATGCCCCTGATCAGGGCACCAAACTCGTCGGGAGTTGAATACCCGACAGTGTCCGGGATGTTGACCGTGGTCGCCCCGGCCTTGATCACGGCCTCCAGCATGGTGTAGAGATACTCTGGCTCGGTGCGAGATGCGTCCATCGCCGAGAACTCGACGTCGTCAACAAATCTTTTAGCGCGTTCAACTCCATTTACGGCCATATCCATGACCACCTCGCGGTTCTTCCGCATCTGGTGCATCAAGTGAATGTCGGAAGCGGAGATGAACACGTGAATACGTGCGTTGTCGACACCCTCCAGCGCCCTGCCCGCCGCATCGATATCGACATCTACCGCCCGGGCGAGCGAGGTGACGATCGGACCCTTCACCTCGTTCGCAATGCGGCGCACAGCTTCGAAATCACCCGCTGAACTGCCCGCAAAGCCCGCCTCGATCACGTCGACGCCAAGCTTGTTTAGCTGGTGAGCAATACGAAGCTTCTCTTCGACGGTAAGGCCTGCGCCGGCAGACTGCTCGCCGTCACGAAGGGTCGTGTCAAAAATTATTACTTTGTCTTCAGTACTGCTCTGCTGCGCCATGTGAATACCTCCAGCGCTTTCGACCTTTTGGCGGGACCATCAATAATTTCTCATCGAGATGGACCGTCTGTTTTGAATGCCAACCTGGAAAATTTTCGAACCTCGCCGGGCTGGCATCCCCACTACAAAGGAGTGACTATGTAGTCGACTCCAACCAGGGCATCATGTCTCGGAGCTCTTTGCCTACTATTTCGACTCCATGCTCCGTGTTCTCGGCCCGCATCTGCTTGAACTTATGCAGGCCCTCGTCGTTCTCGGCAATCCACTCCCTGGCGAATTCACCAGACTGGATTTGCTTCAGAACTTTTTCCATATTCCGTTTGACGTGATCATCGATAATCACCGGACCACGTGTGTAATCACCGTACTCGGCGGTCTCGCTGACCGAGTAGCGCATATAGCCAAGGCCACCCTGGTACATGAGATCGACAATCAGCTTGAGTTCGTGAAGGACCTCGAAATACGCCGACTCCGGCTCGTAACCGGCCTCGACCATCACGTCGAAGGCCGTTTTCACAAGCTGACTGACGCCGCCGCATAGAACGGCCTGCTCGCCGAACAGGTCGGTTTCGGTTTCTTCTTTGAACGTGGTTTCCAGGATTCCAGCCCGGCCACCACCGATGCCCTTGCCGTAGGCTGCTGCAATGTCGTGGGCGTTGCCCGAGGCATCCTGGTGGACGGCGATAAGACACGGAACGCCTAGCCCGCGCTCGAATACGGCGCGCACGCGGTGGCCCGGTGCCTTCGGAGCGATCATCACGACATCGACACCTTCGGGCGGTGCGATCTGTTCGTAGAGGATCGTGAAGCCGTGGGCAAACAAAAGCGTTTTGCCGGCCGACAGGTTAGGTTCGACATCCTCCCGGTAGACCTTCGCCTGGGTGGTATCGGGCAGGCAGAATGAAATTAGGTCGGCCCGCCCGACGGCATCTGCGTTTGAGAGCACTTCGAGCCCGGCTTCTTCTGCCTTCTGTTTACTGCGGCTGCCTTCGTACAGGCCAACCACAACATTGAACCCACTATCTTTCAGGTTCAGTGCGTGGGCGTGGCCCTGCGATCCATAGCCCAACACCGCAACCACCTTGTCGCGCAGTATCGAGTCGTCGATGTCTTTGTCGTAAAAAAGAGTAGCCATGTCTGGGTTTCAGCCTCGGGCCTATGGGTTGGTGTTCTGCCGGTAGTCCCGACAGCTTTTTAGCAGCTAGAAAATGAAGGCGTGTCAGACGCTTCCAGATTCACCTGTCGCGGTTGGCAGTGTGTAAGTCGATTTACTCGCGTCCGATTGGAACAGCCCATCGTCTTCGCCCTCGACCAAGGTCCCGCGCAGCGTGGCGACCCGACCGGTGCGAATTACCTCTTCGAGTCCAAACTTGCGGAGCAGTTCGATTAGGGAGTCGATTTTCTGGCGGCCGCCAGAGATTTCCATCGTCAGGCTCTCGACTCCGATATCTATCACATTGACGCGAAATATATTGGCGAGTTCAAGTATTTCGCCACGTTTGCCGGCATTGGCCCTCACTTTGATCAGGGCCAGTTCACGCCAGACGATGTTCTGTTCGGTGATGTCGTGGACTTCGACCACGTCGATTAGACGGTCGAGCTGCGCGGCCACCTGTCGGACTACCTCTTCGGGCCCTTCGACAACGAAGGTCATGCGCGAAAGACCAGACCGCTCTGACCGTCCAACGGCCAGGCTCGCGATGTTGAAGCCGCGCCTGCGGAACAGGCCAGCGATGCGCGCCAGCACACCCGGGCGGTCCTGCACCAGGGCCGCGATTGTCCTCTGAAAGGTTCCGTTAGCTGTTTCAGCCATTAGTTTGGGTCCTCTATCAGTTCCTCAATGCTCTGGCCGACCGGAATCATCGGGTAGAGATCGTCGACTTTTTCGATAACGAAATCGACAACTACCGGGCCCTCGTGGGCATTCGCTTCCCGAATGGCACTTTCAAGTTCATCCTGACTTGTTACGCGGATTCCCTTGATTCCGTACGCTTCGGCAAGTTTCACAAAATCGGGATTCCCCGTGTATGTCTCGGCCTGGTAATCACCGTCATAGAAAAAGCTCTGCCACTGGGTAATCATCCCCAGGTGGTTGTTGTTCATAATCGCGTATTTAATCGGCAACCGGTTTTCGACAACGGTCGCCAGTTCCATCATCGTCATCTGAAAACCGCCGTCACCGCAGATCGACCAGACGAGCTTGTCTGGGTTGCCGACCTGCGCACCGATCGCCGACGGAACCTCATAACCCATCGTGCCAGCGCCGCCTGAAGACAGCCACGAGTTCGCATTTTTGAACTGGTAATGCTGTGCCGCCCACATCTGGTGCTGGCCTACACCTGTCGTGATGATTGCATCACCCTTCGTCACGTCAGAAAGGGCCTTGACAACATGCTGCCCCATCAGCCGATCGGACTCCGGGATGCGAAGTGAAGGGTGTTCAGCCTTGAGGTGCTCAACATGCTGCAGCCATTCCACATGGGTAGTCTTTTTCACTTTCGGAAGCAGCTGCCCGAACACATCTTTAATGTTGCCCACAACCGGGGCCTCGACATGGATGGTCTTGTTGATTTCAGCTGGATCGATATCGACGTGGATTTTTTTGGAACCGGTAGAAAATCGCTGCGCGTCCCCCACGATACGATCATCGAACCGACTGCCAAAGTTAATTATCAAATCGGCTTGATCTATGGCGAGTGATGCATACGCCATCCCGTGCATTCCCGGGAATCCGGTGCTCAGAACGTGATCCTCTGGAAACGAAGATATTCCCAACAGGGTCGTAACCACGGGGATCTGGGCTTTCTCAGCCAATTCTCGCAGTTCGTCGAATGACCGTGACAGAACGACTCCGTGTCCCGCGAGTATTACCGGGCGTTCCGCCTGATTGATCAGGGCAGCCGCAGCGTCGATCTGCGCCTCGTCTGCCATGCCGGGCACACTGTACCCGGGTAGATCGATTGACTCGTCCGGATCATATTCACCCATCTCGATGAAGACATCTTTTGGAATATCGATCAGCACTGGACCGGGTCGACCAGTACGCGCAATATGAAACGCCTCGTGAACTGTCCGACCTAGATCGTCTGCCCGCATTACAAGGTAGTTGTGCTTTGTGACGGGCATGGTAGCGCCTGTGATGTCAGCTTCTTGAAACGCGTCCGTGCCGATGGCTGCGCGGCCCACCTGCCCTGTAATGGCAACCATCGGAACGGAGTCCATCATGGCAGTCGCCAGCCCGGTGACGAGGTTGGTTGCCCCGGGGCCGGATGTAGCAAATGCAACGCCCACAGTTCCCGTCGAACGGGCGTAGCCATCCGCTGCGTGAGCAGCACCCTGCTCGTGGCGAGTAAGTATGTGGCGCAGAGCCGGGTACTTGGAGAGCACTCCGTAGAGCGGGAGAATCGCGCCCCCGGGGATGCCGAATACGACGCTTACACCCTCTTTAATTAGAGCTTCGCAGACGATTTCACTTCCGGTAAGGTGCTTTAACATTTCAATATTCCTGGCGACATTCCCGAAATCGTTTCGACAATTCCTTCCCTGCCATCTGTTAGTGACTAACCCGATCAGACTTACTGCGGACCAAATCCCATTTATTGCGGGCAAAAAAAAGTCCCGCCCTCTATCCAAAGGACGAGACTTGCATCCCGCGGTACCACCCTTGATTGCCGGGTGCAGCAATTGCTAGCGAACACCTGACCGCTCAATTGGCCGTAACGTGGCAACCCGTTTGATCCTGGCGTCTCAACGTTCAGACCAACCGCTCCAGGGCGAGTTCCCAAACTGGCACGCACCGGTTCACACCAACCACCGGCTCTCTCGGCGCGCCGTATTCGGTACTACTCCCGTTCACAGCGTTTCACAATTGCTAAGTATATGTGTCTTGTGTATGTGGAAGCAATTGTGACAGTGGGCCATACGCTAATAAAAAAGAATCACGCCTCGGTTGATTGCTCAAATGTGCATGTAACAGGCGCCGCAGGAATATAATTCTCCAGCTGTTCACTCCCGATGGCCTGTTCAATCCGGCATCGAATCGATCAGAAGGCATTGTCTACACAATCTGAAATACAACTACGCAACTTTAAGTGGTCCGACACCAGCGCGCTGTCCGGGCTGCTTGGAGATGTCGGGACGCACGGTCACAGGCAATGGCCGGAAGGCGTCGAGGGTTTGCGATTCGAGCTTGAATACCCGCGGGTGCAACCCCAGCAAAACCTGGTCCTGGCAGATGCAGCTGGTGAGCTGGTCGGTTACGCGATAGTCGAGCCCGAGCAGAACATCGAGCGTTCGGTCGTTGGGGTTGCAACAGCAGCGAAAAAACATGGCGAGGGCCTCGCGGGGAGGTTGCTCGACTGGACAACCGAACGAGCTGCCGAGTTCGCCCCCGTTGCCCATCTCGCAACACGAGAGCACGAGAGAGACCTCGGCGAGTTTGTAGAAAGTATCGGTTGGAGGCGAGTTCGTAAATATCTAAAACTTGAGTGTAGGCCCGGGAGTAGCCGTGCCGCGGCGGTCATTCCATCTGGCTTCACGCTCAGAGTGATGACGGGTCTCGACGAGTTGACTGAACTTACAAATTTGCAAAACCAGTCGTTCAGCGCGCACTTCGGTTACTCCCCGAATACCGATAGCGAGATCAAGGCGCGGCTACTCGCTCCCGGAAGTGGGTTTGACGATGTGCTGCTGATTCGTGATGCAGACGACCTCCTTGTGGCTTACTGCTGGACGCAGACCGGCGAGCATGCGGGGTCGAGTTTCGGGCGAATAGGAATGACGGCTGTCCTGCCCGACGCACAGGGACACGGGCTTGGCCGGGCGGTTGCCGAGGCGGGCTTCAACCATCTTTTGCAACGGGGCGTTGAGGTGATCGAACTGGACGTCGATTCGACGAATGCACCCGCGATAAAGATCTACACGTCGCTGGGGTTCGTCACCGTGAGCGAGGTCGACTGGTGGGAGAAGTCGCTGTAAATCGTTCCGTCTCCATGCGCGGCGGAGACGGTGGGCGATACTCTAGCCACCCGCAGCGGGCATTGCGGCCACAACCTGCTCGGGGACCAGCTCACGGTAGCGGGCCAGCAGCGATTCGACCGAGCGGTCCCAGCTGAGCGTTTCTGCATGAATCCTGGCAGCTGCGCCAAGATTTGCCCGGAGTACATCGTCTTTTAGAAGTGTGCACAGACGTTCGGCCATCAGGTCGGGCCGACGAGACGGCACAAGGTAGCCAGTCTTGCTGTCGAGGACAATGGTCGGAATCCCACCGACATCTGAAGCGATCACCGGCCGGCCGCAGGCAGCCGCTTCGAGCGCCGCGAGTCCAAAACTCTCGTAGTGCGATGGCAACACGCAAACATCGGCCGCGTTGTAATGCACTGGCAGTTCTTCCTGCGAGACCTTTCCGATAAACCGAATTGAGCTGTTGAGCTTCATTCGCGATGCCAGTGCCTGGAGCCGGACTTTTTCTTCCGAATTTTCGTCACCGCCGACAACGTTCAGGCGGATCGAATTTGAATTCTCGAGGCTCGCCACTGCACGGAAAAGGTTGTCCAGGCCTTTGAGCGGCTCAAGCCGGCCGACAAACAGGATGTTCTTCTCTTCGCCGTACCCGAGGTGTTCCCTGGACTGGCACTGAGACATCGGGCGGAACCGAGCGAGGTCGACTCCCGGGGGAATTACACAGATTTTTTCGGCATCAACCCCACAGTACTCGACGATTGCGGCACGCTCGTCATTGGTCCAGACGACCACCGAATCCGCCGACTTCGCCACTTCCAACTCAGAGCAATCCCGTTGGTCTGCTTCCGGTTCTTCCGGGCGGCCGCGGCGCTTCATTTCGGCCATGGTGTGGAAACTCGTGCTGTGGGGCACACCCCACTCCGAAGCCAGTCGCATCCCGACCAGCCCTGACAGCCAGTAGTGGGAGCTAACGAGGTCGTACTGCAGGTGGTTTGAAATACAGAACCGGCGCATCTGAGACGTGAACTGGGGCAGCAGTTCGTACACACCGGTCTTGTCGAGCAACGGCACTCCGGCCGTCAGGTGAATCAACCGCGCACCGGGAGCGAGCATCACGATCTGCGGATCGAGGGGGTCGTGGTGGCGAGTGAACACGTCTACCTGCACGCCGCGTGCCGCGAGCTTCCTGACCATCTCGAGGATGTAGATGTTCATCCCACCGGAGTCTTTGCTGCCTGCCTGGCGCAGGGGACATCCGTGGACCGTGATAAAAGCTATCTGCATGTTCGTACGATCGTAATTTCGCTCAGCTGCCCACCTGGCGTGTGGCGGTCAGGGCGAATACCGCGCGGTCGACTCCGCCAAGATGGTACTTGTACGACTCATTGCCCCGCATAAAATCGAATACCCTGAGCCCCTCTTCGATCGACCTCTGTATTGTGAAGGCGTGGTTCAAGAGTCCAGCCGAAAGACTGGACTGAGCGGGATTGTAACCACTGTTATACAGATAGCGCACGTCTCTACACACAAATGACAGGGAAGTAGCGACTTTTTCACCATCGATCTCGAGGAAAGCCAGTCGGGTCGCGTTTTCGTGCGCCAGAGCCACGGCAACACTGCGGAAGAAGCGCTCCCGGTCCGCCGTCATGAACTCCGCCTTGCCGACCGTGCTCATGCGGAGCAGCGCCATGAACGCGTCCATCGCGGCGTCGATATCATCGGGCCGGGTCAACTCGATCTGCCTGATCTCTCCGGCCGCTTCGAGTCTTCGTAACTTGCGACGCAGCTCATGCCGATCTTTTCTCCGCAGACTGGCAAGATACGCATCCCACGATTCGGGTAGCGCCAGACGCGGCGCAACGTCTTCCTGGCGGATCTCTACGTTCCAGCCGAACTTTTCAGCGAATTCACGAAATTTGGTAATAGTTGCCGAGTTTCCGGGAATCGACTGCAGATTGATCGATTTGACCCCGGGCATCTCGTCGACCGCCCTGGCAACCGCTTCAAGAGAACCGGCGGCCGAGTGGTCCGTCGACAGAAAGTCGTGGTAGTCGACGAGGTCCGTGCTCCCCAGAAAGCTGATTTCGCTGCCGTCGATCATCAACGGAGCGATCATCTTGATGTCGCCCGAACCGGAACGAACAGCCAGCAGTTTGAGTTCCGAATTCGCCCCGAACTCCGACCACCACAATTTTTGCCAAGTCAGAGAATCGAAGAATGTCGGTTCGGAGCACCCATCGATAAGGTGTTGCCAGTAACCGGCGAACTCTTCGAAGGTTCCTTGCTCGGTTCCGGCTGTGCAACAGGTCAATATTCTGGTCGTACCCTATTTCGAAATTTGATTGAGGAGCCCGGAGCAGGATTCCTGGTCGGGCGTCGTAAAATCTGAAGACTGGCCGCCAGATACCGGCAAATAATTACTTGCCACCGGTCAAGAGGTTCATTACTGAATCGATGTCGGGCTCGACGTATTCAAGCTCAACAAGCGCACGCTTCTCCGCCGTCCCGGGATCTTTCAAACCATTGCCGGTGAGAATGCAGACAATAGTCTTTCCCGATACGTCCACACCCAGTTCAGGTAGTTTTAGCAACCCTGCAACCGATGCGGCCGAGGCAGGTTCGCAAAAGATACCTTCTTCCCGGGCCAACCGGAGGTATGCATCGACGATCTCGTTATCGTCGACCATATCAATCATACCCTTCGACTCGTCCCGGGCCGCCTCCGCCTGTTCCCAGCTTGCCGGGTTCCCGATTCTGATCGCCGTTGCGATCGTCTCTGGCCTGGCCACGGGTTCACCCAGAACTATCGGTGCCGCGCCTGCCGCCTGAAACCCCATCATCCGTGGCGTCGACTCGGCCCTGCCTTTCGACTGGTATTCAGTGAATCCCTTCCAGTAGGCCGTAATGTTGCCCGCGTTGCCAACGGGTATACACAGAAAATCGGGGGCCTCACCAAGTTCATCGACGATTTCGAACGCCCCGGTCTTCTGGCCCTGGATTCGGTATGGATTCACCGAATTAACCAGCTCTATATCCATCAGTTCGACGATACCCCGCACGGCGCTCAGGGCCTGATCGAAGCTTCCGTTGACTGCCAGGATGCGGGCTCCGTAGGCCATTGCCTGGGCGAGTTTGCCGAGCGCTATTTCGCCGGCCGGCACAAGGACAAGCGTTTCGAGTTGGTACCGGGCGCCGTATGCCGCAGCCGACGCGCTGGTATTGCCCGTGGAGGCGCAGATGATCCGTGTTCTACCAGCCTCCAGCGCCTTGGCGATCGCCATTACCATTCCGCGGTCTTTAAACGACCCGGTCGGGTTGCACCCTTCGAGCTTGAAATACAGATTCTTGCAGCCCACCGCATCGCCGATGCTCCGAGACCTGACGAGCGGAGTGCTCCCTTCACCGAGCGAAACGGAAGGTGTGGCGTCGGTAACTTCGAGAAATTCCCGATACCTTTCGATCACACCCGGCAACATCGGCAATGAAAGAGTTACTCCTGATCTGGCTGGCATCTCACGACAGCCACTACACAACACATCTAAACGTTAGGACCGGTTCGGGTATGTTTCAACCCGCAGTAAGCTGTCCAGTCGCACCACGGCCTCAAGTTGTCTGAGCGAACTCACGGCATCCTGCATTTTAGCTTCCTGCGCCGGGTGCGTCATTATCACCAGGTCGGCCGACTGGTTTTCCACATCGCTATCTTTCTGGAGAACCGAATCAATACTAATGTCGGCGTCGCCCAGAACCTTTGCAATACTTGCCAGCACACCGGGCCGGTCGGCCACGGTCACTCGCAGGAAAAACTGGCAGACGTGATCTCCCATCGGTGCGATATCGAACGGGGCCGGTGTCTGGACTGGCTTCGCTGCTCCGGGCCCACCCTTCGCGATTCGCAGTACATCGCCCATCACGGCGCTCGCGGTCGGCTCTGGTCCGGCTCCAGGCCCCTGGAACCACAACGGACCGACGAGATCGCCTTCGACCTCGACCGCGTTGAGCGCCCCGTTTACCGAGGCCATGGGGACATCGAGCGGGATCAGCGCCGGGTGCACGCGGGCCAGCAGGCCCGTTTCTTCGCTGGCCTGAGCCACCGCGAGGAGCTTTATGGTGTAACCGAGCTCGCTGGCGTAGCGGAAGTCCTTGGCATGGACATTGCGGATGCCTTCCTGGTGAATCGAGTCGACGGGGACTTCGGTGTGGAACGCAAGGCGGGCGAGTACAGAGATCTTGTAAAGCGAGTCAAAACCGTCGATATCCGCGGTTGGATCGGACTCGGCATAGCCCAGCGATTGCGCTTCGGCGAGCACATCGTTGAAGTCGGCACCTTCGTGCGCCATCTTGGAAAGAATGAAATTTGTGGTCCCGTTGATAATTCCACGGATGCTCTGGATTTTGTTCGCCGTCAGGTCGTTCATGAGCGGTCCAATAATCGGTATGCCGCCGCCAACGCTTGCTTCATAGAACAATTGCACACCGTTTTCGGCGGCGATAGACAGCAACTCGCCACCTCGCTTGGACAGGACTTCCTTGTTTGCAGTCACCACGGGTTTGCCGGCCTTGAGCGAACTGGATATGTAGTCGAACGCAGGGTTTTCGCCTCCCATCAGTTCGACGACAATTCCAACTTCAGGGTTTGCTATTACCGATTCGGCGTCGGTCGAGATTATCGAGCGGTCAAGCTCGACTGCCCGTTTTTTTTCAGGGTCGCGCACAACCACGGATTTCAAGTTAAGCGGGAAGTTCGGGTCGCCTTGGCGATGGCGTTCGATTATGGCCCTGGCAACCGCCGAGCCGACAACCCCGAGGCCCAGAAGACCAATCCCGGTTGATTCACCATGCGCCGCCCGTGCTCCAGCTGCCATCGGGGCTATTGCTCCAGTTGCGATAGCCCGCCGAACTGTGCACCGAACGGGACGGGTGTGGGTGTTGTCAGAATCGTAGAAAGCCGTACCTGCTTGTTGACCCAGTCGAAGATCTCGCTATCGAGGACCATGTAAAGATCGAAGTTGCCGCGTTCCTCGTTCAAGAAGATCGTCATCGCACGGGTCGTCAGGGCATCCAGGTTTTCTACATCCACTTCTCGGGCGTCGTTTACTTCATCGACTATGACATAGCTATATGTTCGCGTAGTTTCATCATAGCGACCTTCGCTGGGAGTCCGAAGTGCAAGGATCCGGTTTCCATCTGCGTCGAGGCCAAACAAGAGGGCGTCGAGCTCGGGCGACACCCCGAACGGGAACCATCCACGGTCGCCGCGATTGCGTTGCACGTTTGGGTCGTCCGAGTATCGCAGGGCCACTTCTTCGACCGAATCACCGCCTCTGAGATCACGTTCCATCGCACGTTGAATTTCGGAATCGGGGTTAATCAGGATGATCTCATAGAGATGAACCTGTACCTGTACTCGGTCTACCCCTTCGGCAATTACCGCCCGAAGGCGCTCCTTGAACATGCTTTTGCGAATGAAATCACGGAAAACGTCCTCGTCCATCCCAATGCGGTGAATGAACTGGCGCTTTGCTTCCTCGATATTGTCCTTATACTCCCTCGACTCGCGCTCAGCGACGGTTGTAGCGACAAATCCGAGGATAAAATCGACGCGATCGTCGACTTCTTCGGGCGATACGGCAATCCCGTACTGGGGTGCCAGTTGAAACGCGAGCTCATTTTCCTGCAAAGTCAGGAGGGCATCGAACAACGAGTTCCCGATCTCGAACGGGACGCCGAGGTCTTCACTCATCCGTTGATTGAATCGAATGAAATTTACGACGTCGCCACGCGTGTATTCGGTATCGGCGACCCTGAGCGCCAGTTCACGCGGCGGAAAAACGAAAATCTGAAAATATGCGTAGACGGGGATCACCAGGAGACCGATGAGCACAATTGCTGCAGCGATGATGAACGGCCGGGACTTGAGTTGCAGCTGGCGCTTTTCCTCAACCATCTGCCGCCGACTTACCGCGCCGCGCGTGGTGATACTGCGACGGCCGGCAACGTAATCAACGCTCGGGACGTCGGTCGATCGCTGTGGGTCTTGGGACTCGTTCGGCTCGGCGTTTTCGTTTTCCGGACTATTTTCTTGATTGTCTTCTGGGGACATTTTCGGCACTCAGTGATGGCTAAAGCGGGACCGCTACCCGGTCAGTAACTCCAGCCCTGATAACGATGAATTGATCGGCCAGAAGCGACTACTTGTCTTCTTCGTCGCTGTCGGCTTCGGCTTCCGGCTCGGCATCCGTTTCTGGCTCGCTAGTTGAAACGTCTTCAGAAGGCTCCTCGGATTCAGCTTCAGCAGTGGAATCGTCCTCTTCTGATTCGGCTTCTACAGTATCTTCCGGCGACTCATCGCCTTCGGATTCCGTTTCCGGCTCATCGTCGGATGTCTCATGGACCTCTGCATCGTCGTCGGTAGCCTCGACTTGTTCAGATGAATCTTTTTCAGACTCAGACTCGTCCGAAGCATCGTCCGTTGCGACTTCGGTCACGACCGCATCTTCAGGTTTATCGTCTGCAGCAGCTTCAGGTGCCGCTTCAGTCGTGCCGTCGTTATCCACCGACTCTGCGGTTGCTTTGGTCTGCTCGTCGTCTGTGGATATTTCTTCTTCGTCATCGATAGCCCTGGCGTTTGGCGTTACAGATCCTGTCACTCGAAGGTGATCGGGAGCGAACGGGAGCAGTGCCAGGTGGCGTGCCCGCTTGATGGCCGTCGTCAGGTTCCGCTGACACTTGGCGCAGTTTCCGGATTTTTTGCCGGGTTCGATCCGACCACGGTCAGTAATAAATCGACGAATGCTGGAAACATCTTTGTAATCGACAGTGTTTTCCTTGCAGTAACACTGGCGGCGGCGGCGGCCGCCGCGGCGGAACGGAGGGCGTGCGCCCTGGGTGGGTCGGGGAGTGGTCATTTTTTACCTCGCGGAATGGACTGTGGAACCGCACGGCAAACACCGGCCGGACCCCACGCGGAAACTGCTACCAGGGCAGTTCCTCCACGTCTTCTGTTGGGTTGCTTGTCGCAGGTGCGTCAGAACCTGACGCACCTGATGAGCCTGGTGAATAAGATTGTGCACCAGGTGGTGCATCGGCGCCCGCAGATTCACCGCTTTGGGAATCTAGGAAGACGACTCTGAACGCTTTAACTTCCAGCGATGTGCGTGCCTCGCCGGAATTGCTTGTGTACTGCCGTGTCGACAATCGCCCGTCGACGAAAACGCGACGACCTTTTGCCAGGTATTGATTCACCGATTCCGCCTGGCGTTCCCAGGCCGTTACCGTGAACCATTCGGTGTCCTCGGTCCACTCGCCGTTCTGGTCGCGCCGGTTGTTGCTTACCGCAAGGCGGAAGTTTGTGACCGGAGTTCCACTGGGCGTGTAGCGCATCTCGGGGTCAGTACCTGCGCGCCCGATGAGGAGTATTTGATTAAGACTCAATTGAAAATTGCCTGTAGCTCTTTAGGTCTCGCTGATTAGGCTTATCGATCTACTGCGCAGCCTCTGCTTCGACGATGATCGGCTTCGGCTCATCCCGGACCAGCAGGTGTCGAATAATCAACTGATCGGCATCGATCGCGTGCTCAAGCTCCTGTGCCTTTGTGCCGTCCAGCTCAAAGTTGGCCTGTAGGTAGTAGCCCTCGTTGTTCTTTTGGATCGGATAGGCAAGCGTCCGTTTGCCCCAGATATCCATTGCCGATACCTCGCCACCGGCATCAGTCACAAGCGAAGTGATTTTCTCGACGGACTCGGCACCCTGCTCTTCGCCAGCATCGTTACCGAGAATCCAGACTAATTCGTACTTTCTCAACTATCCACCGTGTTCTTCTAATTAGCGCGAAACCGATTCAGTTTATCACGCTATTACAGCGCGTCTGTACCCATTTTCGTGGCTGCAATCGGTGGCTGCAAGCCAGTTGGCACAATTCCACCGTTTTGGCTTCCCGTAAGCCAGGTTAGCTATCGAGACCCGGCACAGGGAATTTCGATGCGAAACCTGCTACTTCAGTGCCGAGTTTCGATAGTTTCGATTCGTCGGCATGAGCCCTGAGCGCTTCAAGAATGTACCCGGCAACCTGTTCCATATCCGTTACGTTCAGTTGTCTTGACGTTAGCGCCGGAGTCCCAATTCGAACGCCCGATGTGACCATCGGCGGTTCAGGGTCGAACGGTATGGCATTCTTATTCACGACCAGGCCCGCGGCAATAAGCGCGGCCTCGGCATCCCGTCCGGTGAGTCCCAGCGGCCGTGTATCGACAAGCATCAGGTGGTTTTCGGTCCCACCGGCAACGATCCTCAGACCACCTGCCGAAAGCCCGCTCGCAAGCGCCTTCGCGTTTTGCACGATCTGGTGGGCGTAGTCCTTAAATTCGGGGCGCATCGCTTCCCGGAATGCCACGGCCTTGGCTGCGATCACGTGCTGCATCGGACCGCCCTGCATGTTCGGGAACACTGCCGAGTTGTACTTGCGAGCAAGGTCCTTCGTCATCAGGGCCATTGCGCCACGGGGACCCCGCAGCGTCTTGTGGGTAGTGGTTGTCACGATGTCGGCAAGTCCCACAGGCGACGGGTGTGCGCCGCCGGCGATCAGGCCGGCGATGTGGGCCATATCGACCAGTAATGCCGCTCCAACGGAGTCGGCAATCTCACGAAAACGCTTGAAATCGATCGTCAGCGGATACGCGGTATAACCGGCAATGATCACCGAAGGCCTGAACGCTTCGGCCTGGCGTTGCACCTCGTCGTAATCGAGTGCCTCGCTATCGGGGTCCACACCATAGTGCCCGAACTCGTAGAGCTTACCTGAGAAGTTGACCGGCGAGCCGTGTGTCAAATGCCCGCCGTGGTCGAGCGACATGCCCATGATCCGGTCGCCAGGTGCTGCGAGTGCGAAGAATGCCGCCATGTTCGCCTGCGAGCCAGAATGGGGCTGCACGTTGGTGCGGTCGGCACCGAACAGTTCCTTTGCACGGTCGATGGCAAGTTGTTCGGAAATGTCGACGTTCTCGCAGCCAGCGTAGTAGCGGCGACCGGGGTAGCCCTCGGCGTACTTGTTGGTAAGCACCGATCCCGTGGCCTCGAGCACCGCGGCGCTGGTGTAGTTTTCAGAAGCGATCATCACCAGCTGTTCACGCTGGCGCTTTTCTTCATTTTCGATGATTCGCTTGATTTCAGGATCGATAGTGGCAACTGCCGACATGGGTTCTCCGATTCCACACCGTTCTGTTTATTTACCGGCGCGGGCGCGTTGTGTTGCTTTGCTTCCAGCTCAGGGTTCCAGTTCCGGGGTTCCGGTGTCTTTCCGGCGTTTTGCGAGTGACGACACGAGAACGTATTTAAAGTCTATATCCGGCACCGGGCGTTCGCTTCTCATTGCCAGAAATCAGTGAAGTATCCCGCCCTGTCGCTATCATGGGTTGCTTCGTGCGCGCTGCCAGCCTGGTGAACCACCCTCGGGAGAACCAATGACCTACCCTTTTTCGACACCGAACAGGGTGACGAAATATGAAGTGATCGAAGAAGTACCGCGGCGGGCGATGGTGATATTCGCCCACCCGGACGACGCAGAGATTGGTGCCGGGGCTACCGCGGCACTGTGGGCCGCGAACGGCACTGAAATCACGTACGTCCAGTGCACAACGGGTAGTAGTGGTTCGAACGACCTCGCTATGATTTCAGACCGAATCGTGGAAATTCGAGCGACCGAACAGAGGGCAGCGGCCGATGCGATCGGAGTCGGCGACATCGTGGTGCTTGATCACCCGGACGGCGAGCTTGATGCAGACCGTGTATTCCTCGGCGAGATCGTTCGTGTCCTCAGAAAGTATCGCCCGGAGGTCGTTTTCACTCACGACCAGAACCGCACCAACGGCTTCCAACACCGCGATCACAGGAGCGTTGGGATAACGGTCCAGGATGCCATCTACCCTTATGCCCGGGACCACCTGCATTTCCCTGAACAGCTCACAGGCGGCATCGAGCCCTACAAGGTGAAGCACCTGTTTTACTGGGGTACCGATCAGGCCGATGTGATCGTGGACGTTACTGATTCAGTCGATACGAAGATCAAGGCACTGGCGCAGCACAAAAGCCAGATTCCTGGTTTATCGTTTGGTTCCGATATGGACCTGCGCATGCGGGCACACCACGCCGATGCGGCAAAAGGTTACGGTTTCGAGTACGGTGAAGCTTTTCGCCGCCTGACGGCCCGAACATAGAGGCAACTAACTGGCACGGCCCGCAGCGGGCGCGTTCGAGGAATTAGCTACTAATGGCACGAGTCGACATCCACGCACACATATTGCCGGGGCTGGACGATGGTCCGGTTACGGTCGAAGAGAGCCTGGCGATGGCCCGAATGGCCGCACGCGACGGCACCGACACGATAGTGGCAACCCCCCACTATCGCGACATGGAACTTGAACGCCAGAGCCCACGAATGGTCCGTGACTTGGCCGATACGTTGAACGCCGCCCTGCGAAGCGATTCGGCCCAGAGAAACGCGCCGTCGGTCCGCATCTTCACCGGTATGACAAATCGACTCGACACTTCACTGCCCGACCTCGTCGACGCTGAGAGTGCGATCACTCTTAACAGGACCCCGTTTTTGCTGGTGGAGCCGCCGTTCAACAGGGCTCCGTCCTATATAGAGGACGTAATCGGGCGGCTCCTTACACAACGGCTCGTGCCAGTACTGGCCCATCCGGAACGAAACATCGAATTTCAACGTCGGCCAAAGCGTCTGCAGGGGCTTGTCAACGATGGCGTGGTCGTCCAGATCGCCGCCGGAAGCTTGACAGGGCAGAACGGTGCAGGCGCAAAGAGGGCTGCCGAGCAGTTCGTCAGGCGCGGCATCGCCCATGTTGTGGCATCCGAAATGCACGCGGTCCAGGCACCGAGGTCGCCAGAACTCAGCGATGCATTCGACGTAGTTGCCGAGCTGGTCGATGAACAGGACGCCATAGACCTATTCGAGACCAATCCGGACATGCTTCTGGAGGGTCGCTCACCACAGCGAGAGCCGACCGTTTCACCAAGGGTCCGGAGGGTCTGGGTCCGGGCTCCGAGCATCAAGATAAGCAATCCGTTATCGGAACGTCTGCGACGTCGATGGCGACGCAGAATCAGGCGGCTGACAAACCGCGCATGAGCCTGACAAACGTGGTCACGAGCGGTTCGAGGAACCGGCGCAGGTAGCTGGTGAATCCGAATACAGCTACCCCCACGATCGCGCCGCCGACGATATCGGTCGGATAGAAAACACCGGCGTATAGCCGTGAAAAGCCGTACAGGCTCGCGGCCGCGAACATCCACCAGCCGAATTTTCTGTTGACGCTCCACGCCGCAGCGGCGGCGGCAAATCCAATCGCCACGGGGTTCGCGGGGAACGACGGGTCCGTCGGGGGGTAGAACAGCAGGTTCAGTTGATCTCCGTGATCGATAAACGGGCGCGGGCGCTCCCAGGTGATGTTGATGAGCCAGACGGCGATGTTCGAAAGTGCAAGCGCACTGATACCGACGAGCGTGGCAAGCTGGTATTTCGCTCGCTCTGCCGGACTACGACCCGAAAACCACAGCGCCAGCATGCAGAGTGAGAAAATCAGTGGCATCAGGTAGTCGCTGGCAACAAACCGCATCAGGTCGTCGAAAATCGCGATGTTCCCCGAAAGGCCGTTCAGCCGTATCACAAGGTCGGCGTCGAGCGAGTTCATTCCCCTGACCTTCCGAAAATCACCCTGAACACGCTCCAGCGGTCGGCGGATGCAAGTCCAGTGCGCCAGATCTCGCCAACTTCCGAAGTAAAAAGCCGCCACGAAACCGGCAGGTTCGAGAAATATGACCGGCGTGCAAGACCGGTCAACCCGCCAGCACCTTCTTCATCAAGCCCGAGTCGTTCGCCCGGGCCAACCGTGGTCTTAAATACGCGTAAATTCAGTGCGCCAAACAGGGCGGAAATTGCAAATGCCAGCACCGCGGAAAGCGGAAACCAGATCGCCTGCTTGGTGCCGTCCAGTCCGCCATGAATATCGTTGACGTTCCGCGCCCCACTCAGGTCTCCCCAGTCGGCCTGCCCCCACTCTCGACTCACCGAGTCGGCTTCGACCGATCCTGCCGCCCACGGTCCCTCTATCCACAGCGGCTGGGCGAAGAAGATCAAGAACCCGGTAACGATTAGGGCGATCCCCAGCCAGCGAGTTACCGTTCGGTGCGGCGTAAGCCACAGACCACGTGCCCCCGAGATGGATACCGCAACCTGCGTCGTTCCGAGACTTGCAAGAAAAGCGAGCAGAAAATAGTGGCTTGCGAAGACGTCCCTCACCGCCAGCGGATCAGTATTCATCTGGCCGGTCACTACCTTTTCTAGCCCAGTTTTGGTGCCCCGAGATCCGTCGTGCCAGCACGCTGCGACCACACGTCGACCCGGCCCGTATCGCCGGGCCAGAACGGCAACGTCTTCCGGCTCAAACGGCCCAGGGTCCGTCATCCGCCCGAGGGCGATACGAGCGTGCACCAGTCAGAATACTTATCGTTGTCACCAACAACAGACGAAAAATACAGATCCTGAAGCTTTTTCGTGATCGGTCCGGTTTCACCAGTGCTGATAGCGCGGTGGTCGAGCTCGCCGACTGCGATGACATGCGCGGCTGTGCCGGTAAGGAAAACCTCTTCTGCCAGGTACAACTCCGAGCGGTGGATGTGCCTCTGGACGACGTCCATTCCGAGTTCTTCCCCGGCCAGACGGATGACCGAGTCGCGCGTTATACCCAGCAGGCAGTTGTCCGTTTCCGACGGAGTGATGATGACGCCGTCACGGACCATGAACAGGTTTTCGCCGCTGCCCTCTGACACCGTGCCGTCCTGGTTGAGCAGAATCGCCTCGTCGAACCCGGCCGCAATCGCCTCGGTCTTCGCAAGAATGCTGGTGGTGTACAGACCGGAAATCTTGACGCCCGTCGGCATCGAGGAGTCCATCGGCCTTCGCCACGAGGAAGTCTGGCATTTGAGCGGTCGAGTGTTATCGATGTACGAGCCGAACGGAACGATCACGATCGTGAACTCGTCCTCCACCGTCTTGAGGTTCAGATTGGCGACGAGCTGTTCGCCTTTGAACGCGAGGGGGCGGATGTACACGTCTTCCCGGTAGCCGTTTCGTTCGAGTAGATCGGTTGTGATCTTGCAGAGATCGTACACCGAGTATGGAAGGTCGATGCGCAGGATGTTGCAACCGCGTAGAAGCCGTTCGTAGTGCTCCTTCAATCGAAATATGACCACTTTGCCCGTACGCTCGTTCCAGTTGCCCCTAATCCCCTCGAACACCGCCGTGCCGTAATGGAGAGCGTGCGTCCTGACGCCTACCTTCGCGTCCTCAAGGGGAACTTGCTTCCCACCGAGGAATGCCCAGGCCTGTTGCGTCATGACTTTTCTCCTGAATCTATAGCAACGCCCGCATGCCCCGCCCCCGTAATAAACGGAAGCAGATAGCGCGGGCGTGTCAGCTCAAATTAAATTAGTAACTGCACTGTTCAGCGACATCGGATACCTGGTATCGCCAGCCGGGCAATTATACGAAGGTCGAAGCGGGCAACAAGCCCTCTATCGAGACGATCTGCCGCAGAAGTTCGAGTCTCGAATGATTGCGCCTCTTCTCAGTGTGTCTCGATTGTGCGCTCGGTGATGTAATCAAAATTTATATCTTCGCCAAGACCCGGAAGCGTCGGCATCGGGATATTCCCGTCAGCGTCCATCGGGTCGACAATCGAGTTCAGGTGCTTCGGGACTTCATCGTGATCGATGAACGGGTGCAGCAGGCCGCGCTCGTACCATGTCGTGTTGGAAATAGCGCCGATTACTGCAAGGTTTCCGGCACCACCACCATGGATTTCACAGTCCATGTTGAACGATTCGGCAAGGTGGGCGATCTTCATGCTCGGACCGATTCCACCTACATCGGCAACGCCCACCCGGGAAATATCGCACGCCCTGGTCGCGATCCACTCGGCCCGGGTGTGGAACTTGCCGTATGCGTATTCAGGGCCAATGATCGGAATTTCCAGCTGTTCAGCGAGCCAGCGGTACGACTCGGTCGAATGCTCGTCCATCGGCTCTTCGTACCAGTAGTAATCTAGTGCCTGAATGCCCCTGCCCAATTCGAGGGCTTCCATACGCGAATACCAGTGGTTCGCGTCGAGCATCAGCGGGAAGTCCGGTCCAACGGCCTCACGGACAGCCGCGCATGCCTTGATGTCCATCTTTACGCTGGGAGCCCACGAAACCGGGGGCATCCACGTGTGGAGCTTGATCGCCTTGTAGCCACGGTTCACCATCCACTCAGCAAAATTCGCGTAGTCCTCGGGAGTGGCAAGACCATCCGGCTCTTCATCGCCACACATGGTCGATCCGTAAGCCAGGACTTTGTCGCGAAAGCCGCCAAGCATTTTCCAGACCGGGGTGTGGAGCGCACGGCCGGCGAGGTCCCAGAGCGTCATTTCGGCGACAGCAAGAGTGCGGTCGGTCAGGTTCGCCCCGCTGCCTCGCTGCCACTTCGCAAGATTGATCCAGAGTTTTTCTCGGTCCATCGGGTCTTCACCCATGAAGACCTTTTTGACGTAGTTGTCGATCACATAAGGCCGCAGCGATTCGGACGAACCGAATGAATAGCCGGAGTTGCCTTCATCGTCCGTAATTGTCAGCAAAGCCTCCTGCGAATCGTGTTCCGGCCCGGGATGGGTGTGCCCATCGGTGTCGTTGACTTTTTTCGACGTTGTGTTGAACACGGTTACTGAAATTTGCTCGATCTTCATTGGACGGGAGCTTTCTCCTGGTGCGGGCCAAGGTGGTTTGTTTTCGGGACGCATTCTAGGCGCGAACCGACGGGTATAACCACTCGCGGGCGGTGGTGGATCAGCCTGCGTTACGTAACTCAGGAGATTTCGTGAATACGAGTATCGCCGTGGCACCGATCAATGCACCGAACAGCAGCATCGTTTCGCTCGGACCAATCCAGGCGGTTAGGAAACCCCCAGCTCAGCTTCACCGCGGTGCTCGGCATTGCGCTGTTCAGCTCGCGTTTCGCGGCGCGGGGCAGCGAATGGATCGAATCGTCGAGGCGTGTACCCGCTATCGCCAAACGGCCCCTGACCGGAATCGTCTACGGTATGTCGGTCTCGATCGCAGCGACCTTCGTCACCGCGCCGCTTGTGGCCTTTTACTTTGGTGAAGTCCCGGTCTGGGGCATTCCGAGCACACTGTTGCTGGTGCCTGTGCTTCCACTTTTCATCGGAGGATCGGTGCTTGTTGCGGTTGCAGGCGCATTGGCGACCGAACCCGTGGTAGCCGTAAGTGTTATCGCGCTGGGCCTCGGCAACTACATGTCGTTCATCGCCAACACGTTCGCTTCACTACCGTTCGGGACGGTGAATGCCGCTAATGAAGTGTCGATTGCGTTGATGGCAGCGTGGTACGGAGTTCTTTTCGCCCTGCTCCACCGTCGAGCGTTGAGCGCGCGATTGAGGCATCTGACGGCCGTTTTCCGCAGCACTGGAATCGGTGGAACAACTGTCACCGGAATCGCGCTGAACCCGAGAAAAAGTCGATACACATACACAGTGACCGCTGTCTGGCTGATCGCGGCCGCTTCACTGATTGGCTTCGTCCTGACGGATTCGTCACCCCGTGACCTCAAGTTCAGGTTCTTTGAGACAAACCGGGGCGACATGATCCTGGTCGAAACGCCGTCGGGAACGAGGCTGCTTATTGATGGCGGAGACGATTCCGACCTGGCTGTGCAGAACCTGGAGTCGGTCTTACCGCCGCTCGACCGGCGCATCGACGTCGTGCTGTCAACCCACCCCGACGCCGATCACATGGGCGGGTTGCAGCGGATCGTCGAGGGGTTCGATGTCGGTACCATAGTCGATTCCGGCGTGCCCGACGATTCGGCAATCTACGAAAGCTGGACGCAGTTGATTTCCGGTGACGAGAGGGTGATCACGGCACAATCGGGAATCGTTGTCACGCTGGATGACGATGTCGCGATGACCGTGCTTCAGACGAACTGCGTACTTGTCGAATGCTCGAACTTCAACGACGAAGGCACAGTGGTCCGGCTCGACTTCCGCGGTGTGTCGTTCCTGTTCACCGGCGATATGACAACGAGAGCCGAAACCGACCTGCTGCAGACCAACCAGCGGGTCCGATCGACAGTGCTGAAGGTCGGGCACCACGGCAGCAGAACTTCGACCGGTCCTGTCTTCCTCGACGCCGTCGACACGGCCCTGGCAATCGTCACGACCGGCATCAAAAACCAGTTCTCACCCCCATGACGAAGTGATGCAGCGGCTGTACGAACGCCTGCCTGAGGAATCCGTGTACGTAACTCGCGACCGCGGGACGGTGACGGTCAGCACGGACGGCGAACGGGTGTGGGTGGTGGCGGAACGATAGCATGTCCCCTCTCCCTACGAGGGAGAGGGTTAGGTGTGGGTGAATGTTTACGCACGCTCAGACTTATGACTTGCACGCTCCGACCTACCCTTTAACTCCCTCCCGGGCAGGGAGGGAGGCCACGGTCGCTCGAGCCCCCTAGCTCCACGCCACGGTTACCGGGTCGGGAATGCCGTCCCACCGGCTCGGGCCCTGCGCCCGCAGCACTGCAATTCGCTTTACAACCTCGGGATTGCCAAGCCCGTGCAGGGCCTTGCCAGTAAGCACTTTTACAGCGTTTTCGCCCCAGCGTCGGGCACCCTCACGCCCGCTAACTTCCGATGTCCCGGCCACATGCGGACTGATCGTCAGGTTGTCGATTTTGAGGAGCGGGCTTTCTGCGTCCAGCGGCTCGACCTCCGTCACGTCGATTCCGGCGGCAATTATCTCGCCGGTCTCAAGCGCCTCCTGCAGTCCCGCCTCGTCAACCAGCGGACCCCGGGCGCAGTTGATGAATATCGCAGACGACTTCATCTTTCTGAACGCGTCGATGTTGAAAATATGGTTCGTCTCGACAGTTGCTGGCGAGTGAACGGTGATGAAGTCCGATTCTGCAAGCAGCGTGTCGAAATCGACCAGTTGAACGCCGAAAAGGTCGGCCGTTGTCTGCGGTACGTACGGGTCGTGCGCAATGATTTTTTCCGGACCGAACCCGCGCACCCGGATCGCAAACGCCTTGCCGATACTGCCCAGTCCAAAAATACCGACCGTGGTGCCGGCTATCCGGCGCAGTTGCCCCCGCAGCTTTTCAACTTCCTGGGGCCGGTCCGACCACGCACCGCTCTTCAACGCCGCAGTTTGCTCGGGGATCTTTCGGGTGATCGAAAGCAGCATCGCCATTGCGTGATCGGCGACTTCGCTGGTGTTGATTCCCGGGGTGTTGGTAACGCAGATTCCAAGCTCGGTCGCGGCGTCAAGATCGACTGAATCGACGCCGACGCCCGAGCGGCCGACCATCTTCAGATTTGGCAGCGCCTCCAGCACCCTCCGGGTAGTGTGCGGAACGGTGCCAACCAGCAGCACATCGGCACCCTGCGCAGCCGTTATTACCTCGTTTTCAGTGGCGCACTTCACGTACTCCACCTCGAGTCCGGCATCTCGGATCACGTTCAGCGTGATCTCACTGGGCGGACGGTTGTTCATGGTGATAACGACTTTGAAGGACATTCGGCGGCTCCAGTTGTGGCATTGCGGTTGACTGATACCAGCTGCGCGAGAAAATGAAATAACGGGCCGAAGCTTACTCCCAAATGGTTGACTACCGCGGAGCGATTGATCTGCCTCGCCGACCCAGGAGAAAGACCCCAAAGGCATTGCCCATCGCTCCTCGCGGGCACACAATGCTGCGATCAATCCAAATCCCTAACAAGGACCCGCAAGCGTGACCTCGCAGCACGAACCACTCGTCGAACCCGGCCGACTGATGATCAACATCCCGGTGCCCATGCGCGACGGGGTGAATCTCTCGGCTGACATCTGGCTTCCCGCAAGTTCGCAGGGCGATGGACCGTGGCCGGCTCTGTTACTGCGGACGATCTACGATAACCAGGAGCCGCGCTACATGGGCTGGACCCGGAAGTTCATCGAGCGTGGCTACTCGGTGGTAGTGCAGGACTGCCGGGGCCGCGGCGATTCCGGCGGGGAGTGGGATCCTTACGTCTGCGAATTAAACGACGGCTACGACACCCACGAATGGGTCGGCCAGCAGTCGTGGTGCGACGGCAATGTCGGCACATTCGGTCTGTCGTACCCCGGCTTTACCCAAACCCTTCCCGCATCGTTGCGGTCGAAGTACCTGAAAGCAGTCGCCCCAATCGCCTCGCAACAGGACAACTACGGCCACCACCGGGTGAACGGCGTGATCCACCACAGCGTCTCACTCACGTTTCTCAACATGCTGGGCCACTCGATGCAGAGCGAGTCGCTCAAGCACTACGACCAGCAGGAGTTTTTTAAGACACTGCCAATCGACACCGCGATGGAGGTGGTCACCCGGACGCACCCCTACTACAAGGGCGTGATCGACCACGAGCAGTATGACGACTGGTGGGACAGCTACAGCCTGCGCAACAAGTACTCCGAGATGGCGGTGCCGTCGCTGTTCATTACGGGCTGGTTCGATTCGCTTTCGCACGAGAATTTCAAGCTATTCAACGGCTGGACGACGCAGGCGCGGACCGAAGACGCCCGCAAGAAGACCAAGCTGATTGTCGGGCCGTGGAGTCACCAGGTCTCGCCGTGGGGTCGGGAGCCGATGGGCGAAAACGGCGAGTACCAGGACCGCACTTTCGGCAGGCAGGGCCTGTGGGACATCGTCGACATGCACACCCACTGGTACGACCAGCGGCTGAAGGGAATCGACACCGGTATCGACGATGAGCCGCCGATCAAGCTGTTTGTGATGGGCCAGAACGAGTGGCGGTACGAGAACGAGTGGCCGCTGGCCCGAACGGAGTGGACGAAGTACTACCTGCACGGAACTGGCGATTCGGCGGGAACGGGCGGCTGGCTTTCGACCGATCTGGCGGCTATCGATGAAACTGCCGACAGGTTTACGTACGACCCCGCCGATCCTGTGCCGTCTTGGGGGGCGCAGTACCAGAGCCTCGACCTGTGTGGTCCGCGTGATCGCACCGCGATCGAGCAACGCGCGGATGTGCTGACTTTTACATCTGCGGTGCTGACCCAGGCGGTAGAGGTTACCGGCCCGGTTACAGCGACCATATGGGCGTCGTCCGACACGCTCGACACCGATTTCACGGCGGCTTTAGTGGATGTCGAACCGGCGGCCGAAGACGGCGAAGAAGGCAGGCCGATCATCCTGTGCGAGGGCATCGTGCGGGCGAGGTTCCGCAACGGTACCGACAATCCGGAAATGATGGCTCCGGGCGAGATCTACGAGTTCGATATCGATATGTGGGACACGTCAAACCTGTTCGAGGAAGGTCACCGCATCCGAGTCGAGATCTCCAGCTCGAACTTCCCGCGCTACAACCGCAACCTGAACAGCGGAAACCCGATAGCCACCGACACCGAAATCACCGTCGCCAACCAGCAGGTCTACCACGACTCCCTACACCCCTCGCACATAACGCTTCCGGTTATTCCGGGGTGATGGCATTAGTTGAAATCGACCGGTTCGATCAACACCGTGTCCTCTTCCCGACCGGAGCGGAGGGACGCAGTCCGATCCTGCAACGCAGTGTTCTCTCTTGCGATCCGCAGTATTAATTTAGCCACTGTTGCTGCGCAAGTACGGCAGATGATGGCAGGATCGGTGTCGGCTGAATTGACCAACTCTACCCGTGCTGTCTTTCGATCCCTCCGCAGGGGTCGGGAAGAGGAGAGCGCGGGGTTCAGATGTCAGCGTGAAATAACCGTCTGTAGCGGTGACGCACGCTGCCCGAGCGACTAAACTCGCTCGGCAATGACAACCACCAACACTCCCTCCCAGCCTCTTTACGGCTTTCACGCCCTGCGCGACGTGATGGTCCCGATGCGCGACGGGATAAAACTCGCTACCGACATCTACCTGCCGAATCACGGCGACGGCAGCCCGCTTGATGAACAGGTACCCGCCCTGCTGGTCCGCACTTCCTACGACAAGACCGCCCCCGAGTGGGACGACGTCATTCCCTACTACGCCCGCCGCGGCTACGCATTCGTCGTTCAGGATCTACGTTCACGTTTTCGCAGCGAAGGCGACGGCCACTACTACCACACGATAAATCCGTGGGAAGGCGACGATGGCTACGACACCGTCGAGTGGCTTGCCGGGCAGGACTGGTGCAGCGGCAATATCGGCACACTCGGCTCTTCACACCGCGCCATAACGCAAACACAGCTCGCTCTCCGCAAGCCCCCGCACCTCGCCGCCATGTGGGTCGAGGCGGGCCCGACCGATATCTACAGACACGAGGCCCGCGAGGGCGGCGCAATGTCACTGCAGATGTTCGGAGCGGCACACCTTCATGCCCTCGACAGTCACGAGGTCGGTGACGATCTGGAAAAGGCCCGCATCATCCTTGACGCCATGCGGGACATGGGTGAATGGCTCCAGAAATTCCCACTGAAACCCGGCGAAACGGCGCTCAGGGTTGCTCCTGATTTAGAAAAGACCGTTTTCGACTACTACTACCGGGGCGAGTATGACGAATGGTGGGCCCAGGAGGCCGCAAACCAGGAGCCACTCTTTCAGCTTGGACAACATGCCGACGTGCCCATGACCGTTTCCTGCGGCTGGTACGACAACTTCGTCGGCGCAACCGCCAACTATTTCATCGCCATGGACCACCAGAACGAATCGCCGACTCGGCTTGTTCTGGGTGCCTGGTGACACGGCGGAATGCGAGCCACCGGGTCGTGGCACGGAGATGTTGACACTGGCAAAGCAAGTGTCTGGGGCAACGAGATTTACAACCCTGAACGGCTGAAGTTCTTCGATCGGCACCTGAAAGGGATCACTGCGCCGGAAGACGACCCGCCCGTTCGCCTGTATGTCCTGGGCACCGGGGACGGCACGAAGACCGCAGAGGGGCACCTGAATCACGGCGGTTACTGGCGCGACGAGGCCGAGTGGCCACTTGCGCGTACTCAGTTCCAGACGCTTTACATGCACGAGGACGGATCGCTCGATCCTTTTGCGTCGGAAGATGAGGATGGCTCACTGACGTACACCTACGATCCCGAACACCCGGTCCCGACCGTTGGTGGTCAACTGGTCGGAATGTTCAAGATCACTTCGCCCGAAGACGGGGGACCTGCCCTTGACGACGTCCCACCGTTTCTCGACCAGTGGACGCTCGCCCGAAACAACCTGAGCGAGGTGATCGCAGCGGGTGGGTTCCACCAGAAAGAGGGGCCCGAGTGGATCGGTGCCGAGGAGCCGTATCCGCTGCTGAAGGACCGGCCCGATGTGCTGGCTTTCGAGACCGATCCTCTGGAGGACGATACGGAGGTCACCGGCGAGGTTTCGGTGAAGCTGTGGGTTTCTTCAACCGCGGTCGATACCGATATCACCGTGAAGCTGATCGATGTCTACCCGGAAAGCGACGACTACCCGGACGGATACCACCTGAACCTGACCGACACGATTCTGCGGATGCGCTATCGCAACTCGTGGACCGAGCCCGAGATGATGACCCCCGGCGAGCCGGTCGAAGCGACGATCACGCTGTGGCCGATCTCGAGCGTATTCAAAAAGGGGCACCGGATTCGAATCGACATTTCGAGCTCGAACTTCCCGAGGTTCGATGTGAACCCGAACACAGGCGAACCTGTGGGTCGGCACACGAAGATGGTCAAAGCCGACAATACGCTTCACACAAGCGCTGAACTGACGTCGCGGGTGATCCTGCCGATTATCCCTTCATGAACGAGTTAACTACCCGTTCATCGGTAATGCCTGACACCTACTCGCCAGAATTGCAGCGTGAGCAGAAGAAATGTGAAACCGATCAGGGGCGAAAGGTACTGGAACAACACCGTTGAGCCGAGCGGATCAGGTAACAAGTTCAGGTTATCGGCAATGATTCACCGGGCATGCCGGTAAGTATTCCGGTAAATAATCAGGACGAGGAAGCGGAGGTGCCCGCCGGGGTTATCATTTCGTGCATGACATCAATTTCAGGAAGAACCGCACTTGTGACCGGTGCCAGCAAAGGCATCGGCCGGGCCATTGCACTCGCATTCGGTGAGGCCGGCGCTAACGTCGTGGCAACAGCGCGCACGGCCAGCGAGATCGAGGACGTAGCGGATTCGGTTCGTGGGTTCGGCAGCCAGGCGCTTGCCGTTGTTGCCGACATGGGGGTTGAGGCCGATATCGAAAGCATGGCCCGCACTGCAGAAAACGAGTTCGGCGGTGTCGATATTCTCGTCAACAACGCCGCGATCATCCACGGTCGCATCCCGGTCATGGAGCTTGATCCCTATCTCTGGCGCGATGTGCTGAACGTAAACCTGACCGGGGCATTTCTGCTCACCCGCGCCATACTGCCGGGCATGATCGACCGCGGCTACGGCAGGATTATCAACATTTCCTCGATAGGCGGCCGGAAGGGTGGGGCCGGCAGAAGTGCCTACCGTGTCACGAAATCAGGCCTGATTAGTCTTACGGAATCACTCGCAGCCGAGGTGTACGAGCACGGAATCAACGTGAACGCAATCTGCCCCGGTGGGACCGATACAGAAGGTTTCAGGGCCGCGTTCAACACGACCGGACGTGCGGAAAACCCGAAGCTGATGGACCCTTCCGAGATAGCCGAGGTAGCGCTGTTCCTAGCTTCGGATGCCAGCTCCGCAGTTACGGGCACAGCAATAGACTCGTTTGGCGGCTCGAACCCTCTGTTCGGCTAAAAACTGTTCTGAGGGCACCTGGTTCATCACAACGCGCCGCGGGGGCGCCGGTCGGCACTCGATATGCCGACCACAGTGGAAGGACTCCAGCGACACAATGGTGATGAAAATAAACTCGCGTCGGTCGGTGGGCGGTGGTGGCTATCGGTACGTCCCAACCCACTCTCTAACTCCCTCCCTGCTGGGGAGGGAGAATGTGTACGTCGCGTCCTCACCGAAGCATGACAGGCCCAACCGTGCACACGCCCACCAATCTCTCAGTGATCGTGCCGATGGCACCTATTCTTCTTCGCCTGAACCGCGTGCCGTTATCACCTTTTGGGCGTCCTGTGGCGGCACCGGCTCGTAATGGTCCAGAACCGCCGTAAAGTCTCCTCGGGCCTTCGTAAGCGACCTCAGATCGGCGGCATATCGCTGCATCATCGACGCGGGGGCCTCCGCGGTGATCTCGGTAAGACCCATGCCCTTTGGCTCCATTCCGCCAATGCGCGCACGACGGCTGCTTAGATCGCCCATAACATCGCCAGCGCAATCGTCGGGCGAGAGAATCTTCAGCTTCAGTACCGGCTCAAGCAGAGTTGGCTTTGCATCACGCACCGCCTGCCGAAATCCCATGCTACCGGCGATCTCGAACGCCATGCCTGATGAATCGACTGAGTGCGAAGAGCCGTCGGTGAGCATCACCGCTACATCGACAACCGGGAATCCTGCAACGACGCCGCCAATGGCCGCGTTTCGGACACCCTTTTCGACCGACGGAATGTAGTCCTTGGGCACGTTTCCACCAACGACCTTGGACCCGAACGTAATGCCCTCTCCGGCTTTGGCAGGTGATATCTCGAGTACGACGTGGCCGTACTGCCCACGCCCGCCCGACTGCTTTTTGTGTTTGTAAGAGACCGATGTCTGCCCGATGACAGTTTCGCGGTAGGGAATGCTGGGCAAAGCGGTATCGAGATTTACATCGAACTTCCTGGCAATACGTTCAATTGCCAGGTCGACATGGATATCGCCAAGGCCGTGAAGGATGGTCTCCGACGTGGCGGCGTTCCGTTCAATTTCGAGAGTGGGGTCCTCTTCAGTGATCCTGCTCAGCGAATCGGCCATCTTGTCGAGATCGGCCTGTGTGCTCGGCGTCACAGCCAGGGCGAACACTGGCGTTGGCAGGTCGATACCGACCAGCTTCACATCTTTGCCCTTGTCGGAAAGCGTGTCGAATGTCTGGGTGTGGCTCAAACGCGAGATGACGCCGATATCACCACGGACGACCTGGTCGACCGCTTCGTTTTCCTTGCCAGCCGGCCGGTATACCTGGCCCACCCGTTCGTTTTCGCCCTTGTTGACGTTCCAGAGCGGTGCGTTCGATTTCAGCGTTGCGCCATATACACGGAAATATGAAAGCTTTCCGACGAACGGGTCGGCGGACGTCTTGAACACAAGTGCGGCCTGGGCACCCTCGGGCAGGTCGGGCAACTCGACGTCGTCGGGTGATGGCAGAAGACTGATAATGCCGTCCAGCAGTTCGGTCATGCCGGTGTTGTTGGCAGCGGAGGTCGCAAAAATTGGAATGATGCTGCGGTCGAGGACTCCCGCTTTCAGACCCGAAGAAATCTCATCGGGCGAAAGCTCCTCACCTTCGAGATATTTCATCATCAGGTCGTCGTCGGCCTCCGCAATGGCCTCGATAACGCTCTCGTCAAGGTCACCCGACTCGAGCGCACTCGAAACGCTGCTGAACGATTCAGCATCGGCGTTGACGGTCTGGACGGGCACGCACTGACGACCCCATGCCTCGGCTATTTCCAGACAGGTTTGCCCGAAGGACGTGTTTTCTCGATCAAGTTTGTTCACCACGATCGCGGTCGGGAGGCCGAGGTCAGAAGTGTAGTTCCAGGCCTGCTGGGCACCGACTTCGATTCCTGAAGCGGCCGAGATGACGATGACCACGGAATCGGCAACGCGGATGGCCGAGACCATATCGCCGCGAAAATCGGGGTACCCCGGGGTGTCGAGGACGTTAATTCGGTGATCGTTCCAGGAGCAAGGCAAAATTGCGAGTTGGATGCTTGAACCGCGACGCTGCTCTTCAGGTTCATAGTCGGAAAGGCTCGTCTGGTCGTCGACCTTGCCCTGCCGGGTCGTTCCGCCAGCTACAAAAAACAATGCATCGGCAAGTGACGTCTTACCCGCACCGTTGTGCGCCGCAAGGGCCACGTTGCGAATTTGGCCTGTGTTCAATTCAACCATACCTCGTGTCTCCTGATATCCGAGGCGATAGGACGATTTCTGCCTCGTCTCGATAGGTCGAGTTCGCTATGCCGCCGATGTTAGCACCGGAATCGAAAAACAGGTAAATTTCGCCCTGTCCAAAAGGTGAATTCTGTGAAGCCCGCAGCGTACTCCCCGCGACGTTTTACGAGAGCTGATCAGCGTATTGGACCAAATAGCCCGGCGGACACCCCGTGACGTTGCTTTTGCAGCATCCCCCCGGATCGAGTTCTTCCAATCGAAACCGGCTCGCTTCTCAGCAGCTCAGAATTGACTGGCATAGCACCCTCGGGGGATAGGATTTTCTTTTTTTGAGAGAAAGACTGAACGGTGTCTTTTTGCTGGAATCAAACCCGCGGGTGGCACGCAAAATATCGCAGATGCAGATAGATGGCACTGATATACTGTGCGGCCTAATCTAAATCGCTATTTCTCGCAGTTAAGCTAGGACTCCCGCCGGGTAGGAATCTGTCTTGATTTGCGATATGTCTGGCAGAGCTCTGGCACCCAGGCCCCTGCCCAATGTGCGGAATAATCCGGAGCCCCGAGTACGCGTAGCGAAGCACTTATTGCTCGCACAATTTCTCTATGCCGTTGCGATACCTAACATACCGGGCGAAGATTTCTGATAGCAGTCACGGCAATTCGCGACTTGGAATATGAATGCCCTGGTTGGCGGGCGGATCGCTAATTTAACCCGCGTTCAGCTAGAAGGAATGATAGGCGAGCGGCGCCCGGTCATCGTCGATATCGGTGCCGGTGACGGTAAATTTGCCTACCGGCTGGCAGCAGATCGACCAGACGCGTTTTGCATCGGAATTGACGCGAACCAGGACAACCTTCTGAAGCAATCAAAGCGCGTCCGTCGCAAGCCGACGCGCGGAGGAAAAGACAACATCCTGTATTTGGTCTCTCGCGTTCAAGAGATTACGGATGAACTTCAGTCGATAGCCGACGAGGTGTTCGTGAACTTACCGTGGGGTGAGTTGCTACACGGGATTGTGGTTCCCAAGCCCGAGCTTCTGTCGAGCATACGGCGGATCTGCATGCCGGGGGCACCGTTGAGACTTTCTCTGTATCACCAGACGGCAGGGGCGCCGACACCGTTGGTCCTGGCAGATTTACCGGAATTGACACCCGCGTACCTTGATTCGGTGGTGATGCCAGGCCTCGAGCAATCGGGATTTCAGGTCACAGACGTTTGCCGCGTCGGAAGTGAGGAGATCCGGCAGATAGGTACTACATGGGCCAGAAAGCTGGCTCAAAACCAGCTTGCGGAAGCCGTCCAGATTGAGGCAACGGCGACGCGACCACTGCAACGTCAAACGGGTGATACGCCCCCCAGTCCTTCTGGCAAGAATTTGGCTGGCACGCATTCGGCCTCGTACACCTTCAAGTGTTCGGGTCATCCCAATATTCGAGGTACTCACCATAAAACTGTAGAGTTCACGCGCGATAACGAGATCACAGGTCGGGCCACCTGCGTACTCGGGGTCGCAGCCGACTTCTCTCTCGCCGATCTACAAAATATCGTGGGCAATGTGACAGTTGAAATTGCGGTCGGCGACTCCTCCGAGACGTTCCACGCCACGGTGAATCCAGCGTACGGGGATTCTGAACGGATGATATTTCGGAAGTCGCGACTGCCCACCGAGCAAACATTTGCAGTCGATTTAGACAAGCCCGCCTCGCAATTCACCCGAAGCTTTATTCGCAGCCTGTCTGATCCAGACGCATCAATAATGGTTACGGTCAAACAGAAATAGACCCGGTCAGTGATTTCGACCGAAGCGTGACGCCCTCTCCACCGGACCGGGGTAGACCGAGAGGGGGAGATATGCGACGCGCTATTTGCTCACGCCAGTCATCTGGCAAGCACGAATGTGCGCCCGGTTTTAAAAAACACACGCACTAAGCTAATACGCCTATAGCCAGCACCCCGCGCTGTCCCCCTCCTTCGGGAGGGGTTAGCGGAGGGTAGATTGCAGCTGCGACCAAGCAATCCGATTGCGCCCGGAGTTGATAATGAACGCCCGGAACATAACGCTCACGCCCGAAGCACAACCCTCTGAAAACATGATGGGGCCGGTCCACGACAGCAATATCACTGTTCGTGGGCCGACTCCACCAATACGGATGAGGAGACCGCACGGCCCGAAGGCCTATATATTGTCCAATCGGCACTGACGTAATCAGGGTTCAGTTCTTGCCGGGGAATCACCGGCTGTAACGCCGAGTAATTGAACCGCCTTAGTCCGTATAACCTCTATGAAAACAGACGCTTGTGAGGGTCAAGTCGGACGTTTGTAGGAGTTTCTTTAGAAAACGAACGTCTGACGTTGCGAACGTCTTTACAGATTTTCTTCACGAGCAGGGGTCGATACGAATTGCGTTGACGGGCCGTTTGGAGTTACGCTTCTAGTGATATGAGCATTTACCTTTCACGCGCACCATTCCGCACAAAGTGTCCCTGTTGCTGTTTCACCACCGAGGAGACGGCACTTTAGGCTCGCGCACGAAACGACCTTGACCGCCGCCCCTCGCATCTAATGTGAGGGGTTTTTATTTGGCAAGTTCTGGATCAGGCCAGAAATTCATAAAATTCAATAATGACAACAATCACACCTCAAAAAGATGCGTTTTTCAGCTTCCCTCACCCAATGAACGCCAGCGTGGCCCGGTCGGTGGCAGGTGGCGTGGTGATAATGGCAGTTGCAACTATCGTTTTCGACCAGCCCCTCATCACCCTGGTGCTGGCCTACGGATTCATAGCGCGGGTGCTGGCCGGACCCCGTCTCAGCCCGCTTGCGATACTCGTCACAAAGGTGATTGTCCCGAGGTTTCGCCTCCCCTACCGACCGGTCGCCGGTCCCCCAAAACGCTTTGCCGCAACTATGGGCATCGCTTTCAGCGTTAGTGCAGCGGTGTTGTCGCTCGGGTTCGGTCTGAACGGTGTTGCCTATATCGTTCTCGGAGGCCTTATCTTCGCTGCCGGACTCGAAAGCATCTTCGGCTTCTGCCTAGGCTGCGCGATATTCGGGTTCCTCATCAACCGGGGCATCATTCCCGAGAGCGTCTGCGAAGACTGCGCCAACTTTGATAGCCGCGCACGACGCATGGCTGCCCGCGGACTCCGCCCCGACGGTACGCCGCTTGTGGGCTAACGGTGTAGCTCCTAATTGGGGAAAGGTCTGGCTGCGAAAACGCCAGACCTTTTTTTAATGAATGATTTTGCATATCGGTTTGCCGGACCGAGAGTCAATAACCCGCCGAATTGAGTTCGACGCGTCGACACCAGTGATCAGACCCGGTAAGCAGCGATACTCAGCCTCACGCCTCGCCGCGCGACTTGTACTCTTCGAAAAGTTTCCAGGTGGCGTCGTTGAACGGGTAGTACTTGCCGGGCGAGCCAGGGTTCTTCCGCAGTTCCTTTTTGATGACCTGCTCGACCTCTTCCCGCTCGGCAGCGATCTCCAGAACGCGCTCCGCCATAACCGCCGGGACCACCACCACGCCGTCGTCATCGCCAATGATCGCGTCGCCCGGTCGAACAACCACCCCACCACACGAAATCACCTCGTTTACAGCCCACGGCTGCATGACGGCTGGCCCCTGCTTGGCAGTCGAAGAGTGTGCGAATACCGGGAAGCCGTAGTCCTTTAGCTCGGCCGTGTCACGCACCGAACCGTCTGTAACGAGGCCACCGACCTTGAGCTGGGCCAGCCGGTAGAACTTTATGTCGCCACCGATCGATTCCCAGGGCCCGACCGCCGAAGCGACGAGCACCTCATTGGGACCGCACAACTCGAATGCCACGTACTCAGGCGAATCCTCGGCCTTGGGCTTGTCGGCCAGGATGTCGGGGCGGTGGTACACGAATCGGAGCGTGACGGCCCGGCCGACCATTTTCTGGCCGGGGAAGATCGGGCGTGCCCCGTGGATCATTGACTGCGGCCAGTTGTCCACCCACAGGCCGTCGATCAGCGTCTGCGTGGGGAGTTCGCCGAGCTTCGCCAGAGTTTCATCTGAAATTGCGGTTGCGGTTGCCACTGTTATCTCCGGGATTGTCTAATTACTGAGTAAAAAAATGTGCGTACTAAGAGCCGTGTTTGAACCTGTCAAGCACCGAGACGAGCGCCGCGCTTGCGGGAACCGGGATGCCGGACTCACCTGCCATCTCCACGACAGCGCCGAGCAGCTCGTCGAGTTCAAGCGGTTTTCCGATCGACAGGTCGTACTGGAGTGAGGACTGGAATTCGTCAGCCTCGGCTTTCGCTCCCTCAAGTTTCGACTCGACGCAGCGCGGCGGGAAGGTCACACCCTGCGATTGCCCCACTGCGACAATCTCCTCCATCAGCATCCGGATGGTTGCTTCACCGTGCGGACTGGCAAGTATCTCGGGAAGTGAAGCTCGCGCCGCAGTCATGAGTGTCCCGATCGCTCCGACAGACACCAGCTTGCTCCACAGCGTATCGACGATGTTGCTGCTCACTTCGACCTGGATGCCCGGTTTTTCGAAAAGGCCTCGTATGGCCTCGGTGCGCGGCGTTGACGACCCATCGTTCTCGCCAAACTCGATCCTCGCGACCGAGCCGGTCTGATTGATGTGCCCGGGGCCGATAATTCCCGATTCGATATATGTTGCGCCCTGTAAAACGCGGTCCCAGCCGTAATGGCTCGCCACGGTTGCACCGCTCGTTACGCCGTTTTGAATAGTGAGAATATTGGTATCGCCGCCGACCATGCCGGCAAGAGCGGGCAGTGCTTCAGCGTTTGAATAGAGCTTGGTGCAATGCAGGATTAGCTCTACTGTGCCGGCAGTTGAAGGGTCGTCGGTCACATCAACCTTCACGTTGAAGTTGCCCCAGTGGCTGTCCACCTGCAGGCCGCTATTTGCGATCGCCTCGCCGTGCGCGCCCCGGGCGATCAAGACAACGTCTTCGCCATGATTCGCCAGCACGCCGCCAAAGTACCCGCCGACCGCACCCGCGCCCATAATCGCGATTCGCATTACCAGTAACCTCCCCGTTCTAATTACGGTTCAAACTGGGGATCAGAAAAAAACGAGTCCGTAAAAATTTTGATCGATCAACATTATCCGAAGATAGCCCCGCTGGATTTTCGTCCCGAACCGAAAAGCGTCCTTAATATCACCGGCCCCGGTGCGAACAGGTCCGCGCAGCATGAATATGTGCCCGGTGCAATCGGATTCCACTGCTAGACTCGTTGCCCGGTCCAAATTTCAAGAACACATTAGCTTCTGGAACCCTCCTAAATGTCATCCCTATCGCTCGTCCGTTCGGGCGGCCGGTCAGTATCCGAACAGCGGCCGGTCAAAATCATCCCCGGGTATGTGCCCGACGCTGAAGGTTCAGCCCTTATCGAAACCGGGAATACACGCGTGATGTGCGCCGCAACCGTTGAACTCCAGGTGCCGCCGTGGATGCGCGGGAAAGGCACCGGCTGGGTGACCGCGGAATACTCGATGCTACCCCGGTCGACCACCGAGCGAGTTCGCCGGGAGCGCGGCACTATCGGGGGAAGGACACAGGAGATCCAGCGGCTGATCGGCCGTGCGCTGCGGGCAATCACCGATCTTCCAGCGCTCGGAGAGATTTCGATTCTGCTCGACTGCGATGTCCTGCGGGCCGACGGGGGCACGAGGACAGCCTCCATTACCGGTGCTTACGTAGCGCTCCACCTGGCCCTGGCCGGACTTATCGAGGCAGGCAAGCTCAAAGCGATTCCGCTTAAAGACCAGATCGCTGCGATCAGCGTTGGAATAGTCGATGGCGATGCCGTGCTCGACCTCGACTACAACGAAGATTCGGCAGCAGACGTCGATATGAACGTTGTGATGACCGGCGGCGGTGAGTTCGTGGAGCTACAGGGCACCGGTGAAGAGGCGACATTCGATCGCAACCAGCTCGAACAGATGCTCGAACTTGCCGATTCGGGCATCAAGAACCTCCTGGCAGCGCAGCGCGCAGCCATTGGAAGCTACTCGTGGCACAACGCCCAATTTTTATAGCAGTGATAGGCGCGGGCAACGAAGCGCCTGAATCGGCGCTAAACGCGGCGGAAGAGGTAGGCCGCCTGCTCGCGGAGCGCGGCGCAACAGTGGTGTGCGGTGGCCTTAATGGGGTGATGGAGGCCGTTTCCCGCGGTGCCAGGCAGGCCGGTGGACGTACGATCGGGGTGCTGCCGGGCGACGACCACGAAGCGGCCAACGAGTGGATCGACATACCGATTCCGACGGGACTCGGTTATGCCAGGAACGCCGTCGTGGTAAAGACCGGCGATGCGGTGATTGCAATTGCCGGGGCCTTCGGGACCCTCTCGGAGATCGGCCACTCAATTGCCGACGGTAAGACGGTCGTCGGTCTTAACACATGGGAACTAAGCCGGGATGGCGCCCCGGATGCGTCGATTATCAGGGCTGAGAGCCCGGCGGCGGCCGTTGAAATCGCGATTTCAGCTGCTAATAAAGCGCGGGGCCTTTAGCAAGCTAAAAATTGGGCCTGTTTGAACCTCGCTGCAAGGTTCAGCGGCACATCTGGCAGCAAAAACGTAAAACGTGGCGAAAATCGGGCACAATATTCAGTAATAAATCTCCGGAAACAAAGGATTGAACATGGCGAAAACAAAGGTTGGAATAAACGGGTTCGGGCGCATCGGCAGGCAGGTGTTTCGCACCATTTCGGAGCGGCACCCGGACACGCTCGAAGTAGTTGCCGTAAACGATCTCGGCGATGCCGCGACCAACGCACACCTGTTCAAGTTCGATTCCACCTACGGTCGCTACCCCGGCACCGTTGAGGCCGAGGGTGGAGCGCTGAAGATCGATGGGCGGGCCGTTGCATCGTTCTCCGAACGCGACCCTTCAGCCATCAAGTGGGGCAATGAGGGCGTCGACATCGTGATCGAGTCCACTGGCTTCTTCACCGACGCGACAAAAGCTGCCGGGCACCTTACCGGCGGTGCAAAGAAAGTGATCATTTCGGCTCCCGCCAAGAACGAAGACCTGACGATCGTGCTCGGCGTAAACGACGATAGCTACGATCCGGCCGCGCACAACGTCGTTTCGAACGCGTCATGCACAACGAACTGCGTGGCGACGATGGCCAAGGTTCTGCAGGACAGTTTTGGTATCGAAAGCGCACTGATGTCGACCATCCATGCCTACACGAACGACCAGAAAATCCTCGACCAGGTCCACGACGACCTCCGACGTGCAAGGGCAGCGGCCAACAGCATCATTCCAACGACTACTGGCGCCGCGAAGGCCGTGACACTCGTGATACCGGAACTCGAAGGTAAGATCGACGGGATGGCCTATCGCGTGCCGGTCATCACGGGTTCAGTGACCGACCTCACCGTGAAGCTCGAGAGCGATGCGTCGCTGGATGACGTAAACAAGGCGTACCGGGAGGCTTCGATGAAAAGCCTGCACGGAATCCTCGGCTACTCCGATGAACCACTTGTTTCGGTCGACTACATTGGCAACCCCAACTCCGCCACCATCGATTCGCTTGCGACATCGGCAGTAGGCGCCGGCTTCGTCAAAGTTGTCGGCTGGTACGACAACGAGTGGGGCTACTCCTCCAGGACCGCCGACCTCGCCAACTTCATGGTCGAAAAGGGTATTTAGTTAGCGACCAGAAGCCGTTGTAATCGCATGGCTGCCCGTGGCGCACATCGCCACGGGTTTTCTTTTGGCCGGAAAGGTTTGCTATTTCTCATTCCTATCGACGAGATACCGAACCTGTGCGATGTTTCCGATCTGTGTGTCGAAGAAAGTTGATTACTTCAAACTTGCTGGACTGATGAACCTCCACTGAACGTGCAGCTCTCGAAACGGGCAAATCCAAAAGATTCGTTCGCATTTTTCGCCGCCTTTTCGTACCCGATTACCCTCGGCACCCCCCTGGTCAATTCGCCCTCATATTCCGATTTATCTCCAAACGCGGGCGTATAATCGTGGCCAATGCGCAGCTATGGCGCAAAGGTGTGGCGCGGGTTCGGTGTCGCGATCACATCCCAATTCGAACCGGAGCTCGATTCCGGGTTCAAGGTTCGATTTTCAAAAGCCGGAAGGACCAAAGTCAAATGGCAACGACAAGCACGAGCAGCAGCACGCAAACCAACGGCACGACGGGTGCGCAACGTTGGAAAGAAATGTCAAAACCGGAAATTGGCGACTGGCGCGTTAAGGGCGGACTCGCGCAAATGCTCAAGGGCGGCGTCATCATGGATGTCGTAACCCCTGACCAGGCGAAGGTAGCTGAAGACGCAGGCGCGGTGGCCGTAATGGCGCTCGAACGTGTCCCATCAGACATCCGGCGCGACGGCGGTGTGGCTCGAATGTCTGACCCCGATCTCATCTCAGGCATCATCGATACCGTCTCCATCCCAGTCATGGCAAAGGCCCGTATCGGTCACTTTGTCGAAGCACAGATACTTGAAGCCCTGGGGGTCGACTACTGCGACGAGTCCGAAGTGCTGACGCCTGCCGACAACGAGTACCACATAGACAAGTGGCAGTACAAAATGCCCTACGTCTGTGGCGCAAGGAACATCGGCGAGGCACTCCGCCGAATCGGCGAAGGCGCGGCGATGATCCGAACTAAGGGAGAAGCCGGGACGGGCGATATCGTCCACGCCGTGACCCACGCTCGCCAGATCCTGGCCGATATTCGCGCGATACACAACATGCCGACCGAAGAACTGATGTCGGCGGCCCGTGATTACCAGGCTCCATACGAGTTGGTCGTAGAAGTCCACCGCACAGGCAAGCTGCCGGTCGTGAACTTTGCTGCCGGTGGTATTGCGACGCCAGCCGATGCTGCTCTACTGATGCAGATCGGTGTCGAAGGTGTTTTCGTCGGTTCCGGAATCTTCAAGAGTTCGGATCCGGCAAAGATGGCCGATGCGATCGTTCGAGCGACAACTCACTACAACGACCCGGATATGCTGGCCGAAATCTCACGGGGCCTCGGCGACGCGATGCCGGGGATCGAAGCGAACAAAATTCCTGAAGCCGAACAGCTTCAGACCCGCGGTTGGTGAGCAGTTTGAACAGAAACACACCGTCGCAACCTCGCATCGGTGTGCTTGCACTGCAGGGCGATTTTGCCGAGCACATTCACATGCTCGGCGAAATCGGCATCCACGCTGTCGAGGTACGAAAAGTCGAACAGCTTTTCGAAATCGATGGCCTGATCATCCCGGGTGGGGAAAGCACGACGATCGTGAAGTTGCTAATGCGCTTCGAATTTGTTGACCAACTCCGATCACGAGTCGAATCGGGGATGGCGTTGTGGGGTACCTGTGCCGGCATGATCGTGATCGCCCGCGAACTTGCCGATTCATACCCGACCCCGCTCAACCTCCTCGATATCGGTGTCTCCCGAAACTACTTCGGCAGGCAGGTAGATAGCTTCGAGGCAGAAATCGACATTGAGGGCATAGACGGCGAAGCCATGCGAGCGGTGTTCATCCGGGCACCAGTTGTGAGCGACGTTGGAGATGGCGTGGTGAAGATAGCCAGTCTTGACGATGGCCAGGCGGTGGCGGTGAAGAAAGGCCGGGTGCTTGCCAGTTCGTTCCACCCGGAACTTACAACCGACACCCGCATGCACTCTCTGTTCGTAGAACTGGCCAGGGAAGCGCAAATAGATACCCTGAATCCCACCCGGAATGCCGAGGAAATCTCGAATACAGCATGATCCGCCATCTTCACCCAACCGACTCGCCCGGGCTGCTGCAGTTCAGCCAGTCATCGGGCCGGGGTGAAACATGCACGCTGGTCGATGCATTGCAAGGCGGGCCGGACGGATTTCCCACTGTTAAATATGCCGGAATCGCTCTTTCGCCCCGCGCCTGGCAGAGCTGCTGGGTCGAGGCGCGCCGCGGCCGGATCGATGCCCTGCTCCGTGCCGGTCCACGCTCGGGTCCGGAGGCGTGGGAAGTGGGCGAACTTTACCTGCGAAAATCCAGAACTGAACTCGCACTTGACCTGCTGGAGCAGATAGCGATACCTGCCGTAGGTGCCGGTGCTCACCGGATTTTTGTGAGGATCCCTGTAGACGGGCAGGTAAGTAGCGGCACGGACAGTCACGGCACGATTGAGAGCGTTTATGACAGTGCCCGCAGAGCAGGGTTTTCGACGATTTACCGGGAAACTGTGTATCGCTGCGACTCGGCACATTCGGCCCTCCGACGCCTGGGCATCCCCGATCACTCGCTGCAGCTGAGAGCACAAACTGAATCGGATAACCTGGCCCTGTTCCGGATGTACAGCGCCACGACACCCATCGAGGCCCGCATGAAATCCGGTCAGACCGTGCAGGATTGGGCTGCCGGGGTAGAACGTCTCGGGCGAAAAGCCTCAGGGTGGATATTCGAACTTCCCGACGGCTCGCTCGGGGCGCAGATGCAACGCGTTACCAACCGGTCAGGCCATACTTTCAACCTCAACTGGTCAACGGCGGGCGGCTCCGAGCTGCCGGGCCTGGTCGCGGCTGCGCTGCTAGATTGCAAGGACGTGCCGGTCTCTACCACCGTTCCCGAGTACCGCCCGGCGCTGGCTCACCTGCTTGTCACGCTGGGATTCGAGGAAAAAGAACGGTACGACGTGCTCGTCAAACCGCTGGCACAGACGGTTTCTGAGACGGCAAACGCATTTGCTGCGATAAGCTGATCGAGGATCGATCAAAAAGGAGATGTTCGAACTGGTAGACCCCAACGCACAGGTTGTTGACAACCTTGAAGCCTTCATCGAAATTTTTCCCGCGGAGATAGCCGCCGCACTTGGCGAGCAAAAAGATATAGGGGATCTCCTTGAGGTTGTACTCGACCTGGGCAGACCCCCCGAGGCACGCTTCCCGAGTGAGCAGGTTTCGTTGAGCGACATCGAGGTTACGCACGATCAGATTGCCCACGTCGTAGATCACGTTGGACATTTTGGCGACGACAATCGGGCCGGAATCGAACGTACTCTCCACCGAATATCTGTACTGAGGAACCGGGCTGGCGAGCCTGTGGGTCTGACCTGCCGGGTCGGGCGCGCCGTTTACGGGTCGGTCAGGCTGATCGAAGACCTCGTCCGCTCGGGAAAGAGCGTGCTGATACTCGGACGACCCGGGGTGGGCAAAACCACCATTCTCCGCGAGACCGCCAGGGTCCTGGCAGACGAGGCCGACAAGCGCGTGGTGGTTGTCGACACTTCCAACGAAATCGCTGGCGACGGCGATGTGCCACACCCCGCTATCGGTCGGGCGCGCCGCATGCAGGTGGCAAACACCAGCCTGCAACACAACGTGATGATCGAGGGCGTCGAGAACCACATGCCAGAAGTCATCGTCATCGACGAGATGAGCACCGAACTCGAAGCGCTCGCAGCCCGCACGATCGCTGAACGGGGGGTGCAACTGGTCGCCACGGCACACGGGAACACGCTGTCCAACGTTGTCTCCAACCCGACCCTTTCCGACCTCGTCGGTGGGACTCAGACGGTAACGCTGGGCGACATCGAAGCCCGTCGCAGGCGGACCCAGAAGACCGTTCTCGAACGAAAACACGATCCCACGTTCGACATCGTCGTGGAGATTCGCGAACGAAACGTCGTCACCGTACACCCGGAAGTCGGGATCGCAGTCGATCGCATGCTCCGTGGTATATCCATCCCTCAAGAAGAGCGCCGACTCCAACCGGACGGCAGCGTCGAGACACAGATCGAAGAGATCCCCGGCACAGAATCGGAATTCACCCCGGCGCCCTTTGAAGTGGGTGACGTAGGGAGGAATCGCTCCGGCCGGGGCGGTGGCGGTAGTCGCGATTGGCCCGATCAGGCCGATCGGATCCGTGGCGGTTACGAGCCGGGCGAAGTAAGCGGGCAATTCGACGATGCGGACGCCCCGAAGCCGGTCGTCACGAAGGTCTTTCCGTTCGGCATCCCAAAAAGCGCTATCAACGAGATCATCGCTGAGACAAATTCGCCTGTGGCAGTGGTCGACTTTGCCGATGCCGCCGAGATATTCGTTACCACCAAGTCGCACTATAGTCGGCGTCCTACCGCGGTCCGCCGGGCCGAGCGAGATGGCGTGATGGTTCATGTGCTCAGGCGTGGGACGAAAGAGCAGATCAAGCAGTTCCTGAAACGTTTCAGCCAGAATCGTATTCGGGCACAAAACGGGATCAACGCCGACTACGATGACCTCGAACAGGGAGGCCGCGCTAGGGAAGCGCTGAAAGAAACAGAGTCGGCGATTGGCAGGGTGGTTTCGGGTGAACGCAGGGTCGAACTGATGGCCCAACCGCCGTTTGTCCGAAGACTCCAACACGGCCTCGCCGCCCGCAACAACCTCGGCTCGGCCAGCATGGGTAGAGAGCCGTCACGGCGCGTTGTCATTCGTCGCCTCAAGCGGTAGGGTTCTGACCAGTAATTCTGTTCGCGAATAGACACGGACAAGGGGCATGGAATTTTGACTGCCAGGGAGCAGAGCGCATTGGATTTTGGGCCGGGTGGCGACCGGCTGAAGAAGCAATCGATCAAAGGTGGTTTGCTGATCACGTTTGAGGGTGGCGAGGGCGTTGGAAAATCCACCCAGGCCGAGCGGCTGTTTCACAAACTCGAAAGCCTGGGCGTCGATTCGGTCCTCGCCCAGGAGCCGGGCGGTTCCGATCTCGGAAACAACGTCAGGCGGTGGATCAAGCGGTCTAATTCATCTTCTCCCCTCGCCGAAACCCTGCTGTTCGAGGCGGCCCGCGCCCAGTTGCTGCATGAGACGGTCCGCCCCGCGATCGAAGATGGCAAGACCGTGATACTCGACCGATTTACCGATTCGACTCTCGCGTACCAGGGCTATGCCCGCGGTGGAGATATCGAGGTCATTAAAAGCCTGAACGAAATCGCCACCGGAGGCCTGGTCCCGCACCTCACAGTATTACTCGACGCCGACCCCAAGATCGCACTGGCTCGGGTGTCCAACCGACCGAACCTGTTCGACAGCGAACAAAACAGCGGGCCAAAACGAGTCGATCCCGAGGGCGAACGACGTTTCGAACAGGCTCCACTCAAGTTTCACCAGAATATTCGCAAGGGATACCTCGAGCTGTCCAAAGGCGATTCGAGGTGGTGCGTGATTGGTGCTGATCAGGCAGGTCACCGAATTCATGACGCGATCATGAAACGAGCTCGTCGCCTGTTGGTCGACCACGGCGTTCCTGAAGCTCTCTTCAAACGCTAACCCACCGCCTCGTATACCGCCCCAAGCACCTGCTTCAACCTGCGGTCGTGTTTGGGTTCACCCGGCATTCCGTTGAAGACCAGCGCTAACGCCAACCCGCGTTCAGGGTCGGCAAATCCGGTCGACGATTCTTTACCGCCGTGCCCGAATGTCAAGTGCGATACCGCTCGTCCATACCCGTAGGGAACCGCAGGACTGTGCCGCTGGCTGTCGATAAAAATCCAAGCCCGCGGTCCATCACAACGCCGAAAGTCTCATCCAGCAGGCCGTCGTGCTGCCGGGTGGTCAGCATGCGCACAGTTTCGCCAGAAAGAATCCGCTCGCCCTCTGCGGAAACACCGTTTCGCAGCAGCATCGAGTACAGCTTCACCACGTCATGCGCCAGACCATGAAAGCTGCTGCCCGGGCGCACGAACCGGCCAAGCTGATCGGGCAAGTACTGCGGATCCGGCGTCATGGGCTGTCGGCGCGTGTTGTGCATTACGGCAAGTCGGGGGCCCAGCCTTTCAGCCAGGTCAGGGCCGACAACGGGGTAGGTGTCGCCCATCCGAAGCGGGTCAAGCACGAAACTCTGCACGAACGATCTGAACGAACTCCCGCTCACTCGCTCGACCACTTCGCCAAGCATGTGCCACCCGGCGGTCGGCAGGTAGGCGGCCCGATCGCCCGGAACCCAGCCCGGGACGGGAACTGAATCACAGATCCCTGCAATGACCTCGGCCCGACTTGACCCGCCGTCGAAAAGCGCGTCATCGGCAAGACCAGAGGTGTGGTTCATCAGGTGCCGGACCTGGATGTTCGACTTGCCGTGCGTAGCGAACTCGGGCACGTGGGTAGCGACCGGGTCGTCGAAGTTCAAGCGGCCAGAATCCACAAGCGCCCCGATTGCCACGGAGGTGATTGGCTTGGCTGATGAGAACAACGGCATCACCGAATCGTGGGCAAGCGGGGTTCCAGAACCGATGAGGGCTTTACCTACGGCAAGGTCGGCAACAATCTCGCCCCCCAGCTCGACACACAACTGTGCGCCGGGATGAAACCCATCGTCGATCTGCCGCTCAAGTAGGTTCCGAACGGCGCTGAACCTCGGGGTTAGTATCGAATCTCGCTTAATATCAGGTGAACTCACTCAATCATGTTATTGGCCGGACCGGGGAACACTCAACACAACAGAGCACGCGGGAACTCGACCACACCCCACTTTCAACGAGACCGTCTCGCGGGTATTCTCGTTTGCCAGATCGCCACCAGCCAGCGGAGCACCTGCTGTTGAACAAGAACACACTCAAACAAAAATTGAACGCCGGTAAAACCGCGATCGGACCGTTCGTCGGTCTGCCTTCACCGGGAATGGTCGAGACGATGGGCTGGATGGGGTTCGATTTCGTTGTGATCGACTGCGAGCACGGGCCGATGGACTATGAAACCGCCGAGCACATGATCCGGGCGGCCGAGCTTTCGGGCACGACCCCTATTCTGCGGATCGGGCTGAACGAGCAGCAGCACATCCAGCGATATCTTGAAGCCGGAGCTGCGGGTGTGATGATTCCGCTGATAAACAACGCCGACGACGCAAAGAAAGTCGTCGACGCAGTCAAATACCCGCCGATCGGAAAACGAGGGGCCTTTGCGGGTCGCAGCGCCAACTTCGGGCTGCAGGCGATGGCCGAGTACATCAAGGAAGCCAACGAGGAGACGTTCATCTCGTTCCAGATCGAAACGCCTGAGGGTATTGAAAATCAGGACGAAATCATTGCTACGGAGCACGCCGATGCAATTTTTCTCGGACCGGGAGATCTTTCGGTGAATTTCGGAATCCCGGGCGATACGATGAACCCGAAAGTTCTCGACACAATCGATTCGCTGGTGACCAGTATTCATGATGCCGGCAAGCACGCTGGCACGCTTGGAGTGACGATCGAGCAAACCCTTTACTGGCACGAGCGGGGAGTGCGGTGGATAGTGAACTCTGCGCCGAAGTTTCTCCAGGCCGGCACGGCCGACTATCTCAGCGCCGTAAAAGGACCGCTCGGACTTTAGTTTTTACGGACGATTACCCATTGGCAGACTCCCAGAATTCTGAGCCTCGCTTCACCCCTCGCCAGGCAGTGGGGCACCGCCTGAAGGCGCGTGGTTTGAGCTTCGACGACCTGCGAGTTGGGAAGAAGGTATTGCTGACCTGGTCGCGATTATGGGGCGAGGCGATGGCCGATGCACTGGGGGCGGTGCCGGTGCCCCAGACGATGTTCATCGATACGTTCTGGCTGAAAACTGCAAACAACGACCAGGGCGGGATCAGCGTGGCCTTCGCACCGATCGGCGCTCCCGGCACAATCATGCTGCTGGAAGACCTGATCGCATGCGGAGCTGAATCGATCGTCGGGGTAGGTGCCTCAGGCGGACTTAACCGGGATCACCCGGTGGGCGATGTGCTGCTACCAGATGTCTGTCGCATCATCGACGAAGGAACAACAGCTCACTACCCCGACGCCGACCCACCGACCGCAGACGGTGAACTACTGGCCGGCCTGACATCGCTTCTTGAAAAGCACGGGGGCCGTACCGCCAGCGGCGACTGGTGGACGACCGACGGTTTCTATCGTGAGATGACCGACGATATTGCCCGCCACATCGCAAACGGGATTCTTGGCATCGACATGGAGACCTCGGCAATGTACCGGGTCGCCCGGCTGCGTGGGATCGCGGCCTGCAACATGCTCATAGTCAGCGACGAGTTGTGGACAGACTGGAACTACGGGATCGACTTCAGCGAATTCAAGTCCGGTGAAGCAGCCATGCAGGCCGCGGCCGTAGAGTGGGCGCAGAGCTGACTGGCCTGATCCCCTCTCTCTGCGAGGGAGAGGGTTAGGGTGTGGGTCGAAACTGTCGTTAGAGGTGAGATTCTGCGAAGTGACCGGTTTCCACTTTTCTCGTTCCCGGGAACCAGCCCACCCCCTTCGACAGGCTCAGGACGTGCTCTTCCTCCCTCCCTAGAAGGGAGGAAGAAAATTCCGACCTAGGCGAACCGCTCCAAGCCGAACCGCCCGATGTCGATCTCGGTCTCGCCTGCCGTCACCAGATCAGAAATCGCCTTGCCAATCGCCGGTGCAAGCACAATCCCCTGCCCTCCTGTGCCGGTCGCGATGAACATGCCCTCTTGGCCGGGCACCCGGCCGATTATCGGAAATCCGTCAGGAGTGACCGGACGCATGCAGGCCGTCTGTAGCACAAGCCGGTGCGAATCCAGCTCAGGTAGCATCCTCATTCCTCGTTCAGACAGCGTTTCAAGCGCCTCGTTCGAGGGCGTTACGTCAAAGCCGGTATTGTCTTTTCTCGTAGCCGCCAGCCACGTCAGGCCGTCTGCCTTCTGCACCACCGAGCATGGACCATGAACATGAAGCCCGAGGACCGGATCGAGCCCTTCGACCCGGGCTATTTCACCTTTCTGGGGCACAATCGGAATATCGACATCGAGCCAGACACCCGCGGCACCCGACCACGGACCGAGCGCCAGCACCACGGCATCACAATCGATGCGGTTCTGTCCAACCCTCACGCCGACGACCCGGTCTTTTTCGTAGTGAATCTCGGTCGCTTCGGCAAGCACGATTTCCACTCCCAGGGCCTCCGCAGCCTGCGCGGTCGCCAACGTCAGGTTGTAGCTGTCGAGCATGATGACATCTTCGACGAGCACCGCGCCAAAAAGGTCCCGGGTAATCCGTGGTTCCAGCTTCCATGCGTCTTCAGGTTCGAGCCATGCGGTCTTGAAACCCGGCAGCCGGGAGATTCGTTCGCACTCGGATTTCAATTCGGGAACTTCAGATTCTGCAAGCGCCAGCTCTATGTGCGGCATGGTCTGAAGCTGTAAGTCGACTCCCGATTCTTCCTGAAGTCTGCCGTGAAGCTCAAGGTGGATGCCGTGCGACTGGTGCACCAGCCGTTCGAGTTCGCCCGTAGCGTTCGTCGGATTCAGCAGTCCGAGGGCAAATCCAGAAGCGTGGCTGCCAACCGAGTCACGCTCAAGAACGGTTACGCCCATTCCTTCGCTCGCCAGTCGATAGGCAATCGACGAACCGATGATGCCTCCACCAACGATCACGACGTCACTCTGAGATCTCATAAATCCGGTCCTTGCCCGCTAAATCTCTCGAACCCGAACGGCGAGATGTCGACATCAGTCTCGCCTGTAGTTACCAGGTCGGATATCGCCCTTCCGATCACTGGCGCAAGTAGTATCCCCTGGCCGGCAGTACCGGTCGCAATAAAAAGGCCATCTTTTCCGGGGACCCGACCGAGAATCGGATCGCCGTCGGGAGTGACCGGGCGCAGACACGCGGTCTGCAAGACGACACGGTGCGATTCGAGTTCGGGGATCATGCGTATGCCGATGCTGGAAATCCGCTCGAGTGCATCGCCCGTTGGCACCGTGTCGAATCCGCTGCCGTCCATTCTCGTAGCACCCATCCAGAGCAGCCCGTCGGCCTTCTGGTAAGCCGAAGAATGCATGCCTGAATAGTGCGACCGCAGATGAAAGCCAAGCGGTCGGTCGAACCCTTCAAGTCGTACCAGCTCACCTTTTTGAGGTGCAACCGGAACATCGATATCGAGCCAGAGACTTGCTGCTCCCGACCACGGCCCGAGCGCCAGTACCACAGCATCGCAATTTATGCGATCGGGACCCAACTCCACACCGACTACACGGTCGTTTTCGTAGATAATCCCGGTCGCTTCCCTGAGCACGATTTCGGCCCCGTGCAGTTCGGCCGCTCGGGAAGTCGCGAGCGTCAGGTTGTAGCTATCGAGAATGATCACGTCCTCGACGAGTACACCGCCGTAAAGGTCCTCAGTTATCCTCGGCTCCAGCTTCCGGATGTCACCCGGTTCGAGCCAATCGGATTTGAAGTCGGGGAAATACGAAATTCGCCGCAAATCCGCTTTTTGGACTTCAACATCGTCCTCCGTAAGCGCCAGTTCAATGTGTGGCATCCTCAGCACCTGCGCGTCGATTCCCGATTCTTCCTGCACGCGGTCGAGCATCTCTTCGTGCATGCGGAACGATTGGTGATGCAGCGGCACAAGCTTGCCGATTTCACTTGTGGGGTTCAGTAACCCTCCTGAAAAACCCGAGGCGTGACTAGCGATCGAGTCGCGTTCGACGATCGTCACGCTCGCGCCGTTAATTGCAAGGTGGTAGACAATCGAAGTCCCGACGGCACCACCACCGATTATTACGACATCGCTATGAGTTCTCATGGCCTGTTCTTAACGTTAGTCGCCGGGCGTACCGAGGCCCGTGCTGGCTGCATCAGGAATCTCCGCTGGTCGGCAAACTCTTCCGGGCAATCCAGTCGGCGATAATCCCCCGATCATGGTTAAAGGCCAGGCTCGGCAGGTTTTCAACATCGACAACTTTCACATCGAGCGTCTCATGGTCGCCAACCTGCAAAACCCCGCCCGTAACCCGAACTTCGTACACCGCCAGGACGATTGCGTTGCCGTCCTCCGAATAAATACCCACCAGCCCTTCGACCACGGTTTCGAGTCCGCACTCCTCGCGCACCTCGCGCTCGACGGCCCGTTCAACTTTTTCGCCGCGGTCGACATATCCGGATGGAAAACTCCACTTACCGATGGCCGGCTCGATCGCACGCTGGACCATCACAATCCCACCGTCCATCGGGACGATCGCCGCGGCCGCCAGTTTCGGGTCGTTCCAGATGGTGCGACCGCACACCGAGCACTCCGGGTGTCCATGGGGCCCCGGAAGCAGGTCAGGCATCTTGTTTTTGTGATCGTGCTCCACCGGAAACTATTCACCTGAGATAAAAAATGCAAGAACCAGCAGGGTTGGGAGACTGTAACAGAGGCCGGTCAACGAAGCATCGTGCATGGGCACCGTGGGGCACTGCTACTATTCGCTCCGATCACCGATGTTCAGGCCATAAACACCGGGGCGGCAATGGGAATTCTGTATCTAAATAAGTTGATTCGCTACATCCTGACCGGCGTTGTGGTGCTGGCGGTGCTGGCGATCGCGGGCGGCGGCTGGTACTTCTCCGACGTACTTGAAGCAGACGGGCTCGAAATCGACCACACACCGCCTGAGCTCAATCTGTCGATCGCTGCAATCGGCGAAGATACGATAACCCTGAAACTGCTCGACGGCGCCGAGGAAGACGAAAATCTTTCGATTTCGGCAAGGTGGGGTGTCACCAACGGCGAGGACTACGGCCAGCTCGGAGACGTCATTTCAGATTCCGGCGGCCTTGTAACCCGAGATTTCGTTCAGATGGTCGGAGAGTTTCAGGTTGGCGAGCAGGTCTATCTCGAACGTACGGCGTTTCCCCACGATCCTTTCTCGTCCTATGGACTCGACTATCAGGAGGTTGTAATTCCAGGCCCGATCGGAAACCTCGGTGCCTGGTACATCTCTCCCGACCTCTCTGAGCCGGACGGTCCAGAAGTGTGGGCTGTGCTCGTTCACGGCCGTACTGCCGGGCGCGACACGTCGATCAAGCTTCTCAACAATCTCGCGGCCCTCGGCATCCACTCGCTGACCATCGACTATCGCAACGACGAAGGCGCACCACCGAGCAAGTCTGGCTACTACGATTTCGGGGTGACCGAATGGGAGGACGTTGAGGCCGCGGTGCAGTACGCGCTCGACAACGGGGCTTCAGACATCGTCCTGGTCGGCTACTCGATGGGCGGCGGGATAGTCGTGAACTACCAGCTCCAGTCCGATCTCGCCGGCTTCACCTCGGGGTTGATACTCGATGCGCCCATGCTCAACTTCGGCAGGACGGTCGATAAAGGTGCCGAAGAGCGGAGTGTCCCGCCCCCGATCACAGCCGCGGCGAAGTTCTTCTCAGCTCTGCGGTTCGGCGTCGACTGGGGGGCGCTGGATTTCCTCTCACACGCCGATGAAATGACCGTTCCCATCCTGCTGTTTCACGGCGATACAGACGACACGGTGCCTATCGAGACAAGCATCGAATTTGCCGATCTAGCACCCGATCTTGTCGAACTCCACACGTTTGCCGATGCCGGTCACGTTCAGGGGTGGAATTACTTCACCGATGAATACGAATTCCTGGTAACGGAGTTCATAGAACGGGTGCGGTGATTTTCCTCCCACTTAGGGGGGGCCTAGGGGAGGGTAGATTGCAGCGGCGACCAAGCACGAATGTGCGCCCGGAGCAAAACGCCAACGTCCGGAGCTAATAACCCATCTGCTACTCGGCCGAGCGAGTTAGTTCATGTAGCGGTGTGCGGAGGAACCCGATAAACGCCGATACCACACCGATAATACCCGCACCCGCTGCGAGCACCAGTATCGTCGCGACCGGCCACCAACTCGTCTGCAAAATGAACGGTGGGAGGAGTTCTCTTCCAGTCTCCGAATGGGCAATCGCACCCACGGCAACTCGGCTCGCCACAAGACCTGAAGCAATTCCAACGATCACGCCGATTCCCGCCACGATGCCGTGCTCAATCAGGGCGCTCCTCATGAATCCGAGTTTCGACAGTCCCATTGCACGGAGATAGGCAGAATCGTGAATCGTGCGGTTTGAGTGCGCGACCAGGTATGTAAAATATCCAAGCACCAGTGCCCCGCCGCCGACTATCAGTGCCACAAAGCCCATCCCCCGCCATCCGGCGACCGTAAGCGGGTCGATAACGGAATCCTCAATTCGGGCCTCCCGATCGAACAACGAGCCTGCTCTGAACACCTGCCGGATCCTCCGGGCCGTTGCCGCGTGTCCTTCCGGATCGATATCGACGAATATCTCGTTGGCGCTAATGTTCACCAACCCGCGGAGCTCAACAAATCCCAGCAGCGATTCGACATCGATGACCATAAACGGGCGGGTATCAGGATCGAGTGTTGGAAACAGGCTCACAGTCCCGACCGGCACAACGGGAAGGAAGCCGCCAAAAATCTGAACGACGATGGGCTGACCGGGTGCGACGGCGCCCAGGCTCAAAAAGTTTTCCGAAACGATCACGTGAAGTGGGTCACCACTGGCGCTGCGGTACAGCCCGCGCACCCCCGCTACCGTCCCCCGCTCAAGCACGGCCTTGCCCACACCGAATCCCGGCTCGCCCACTCCGGGTTCCTCGGCAGCATCTGAGTACACGTCGTCGAGGCCGTTAGAAGTTGGCAGTGGCGTCCACAGGCCGGTGTCTTCGAAGTCCAGGAGCACCTGCTCAAAACCCGGTCCCGTAACTTTTAGATCGTCAAAATGCCAGGTTGTCGGCGCTCCACCATCGCCGCCTGCCTGCATGAACGTCTGCAGTGAAATAATCTCGATCGGGTCCACCAGGTGTTCGGGAATCTCACCGAATTGCTCCGACCACTCGGCACCGATCTGGCCAAGGGTTACAGTCACCTGCCGATCTTCTGAGTCCTTCAGGACGATCCAGAAGAAATGGTCGATAACGTACGGGTCCTGTTTCGTCCAGGCCGAAATGGTGGTTGCGCCTTCAGGCAGGATGATCGGTTCCGGCTTCGCGGGCACATTCACTCGCTCGAGCAACGTGCCCAGGTCCACATCTGAGAAATCGTCTCTGAACCACGCCATTTCCCCAAATCGCTCCGATTCAATACCGAGAACCGTGAATTCAAGTCCCCGGCCCGTCGTGCCAATTTTCGCGGTCTGTCGAAACGCCATGGTGGCGGAATTCACGCCTTCTATGGCGGTCAGCTCAGCAATATCGGCGGGGCGAACGTCTGTGCGTGATGAACCGGGCTGTATCCGAAAATTCGTACCGTTATCGTAAAAAATCTGCTCGCGGCTGCTCCGTTCCAACGTCGAACCGAGAGTTCCGACCATCACGCCAAGACCAACGCCCAGGATTATCAGCAGCGCCGGCCAGGCGTACCAGTAAGGACTTCTGCTCAGACGCCAGAATCCGACCGCAGCCGAGGCCGATGTGAATCGAGTCGCCAGCCACGACCCGGCCTTCGTTACCAGCGGGAATACCCGCAACACCAGGAGCGCCACCGATATCAGCAACATTACCGGGGCGAAAAGCAGGGTCGGATCGGTGACAATCTCTCCATCTCGGTCGGTCGTCGCAACGCCACGCGTTGTGATCTCCCACAGGAAAAGACCACCGAGGATGACGATCAGCAGATCGAAATACAACCTCTGGAACACCGGTGGCCGGTCCGGTCGCGCCCTCGAACGCTCGACATCCGCAAGGCCTGAGCGCGCGATGGCCAGGGTCGGGACGAGCACGATAATGAACGCCACGAGGGCGGCGCCGGCTGCCCATGCCCAGGCCATTAGCGATAGTTCAACCGGCAGGTTCTGCCCGCCGGTTAACGACTTAAATACCGGGAGGCGACCAGCCAGCCCGATCGCCGCTGAAGCAAGGAGCGGGGCGACGGCCGCGGGCAGCGCCACTGTGACCACCGCTTCGATGACCTGCACGCGCACGACCTGCAACGTCGATAACCCGCGCGACCGCAGCATCGCGGTTTCCAGTTCTCGCCTTCGGGCGATCAACCCCGAAACGAGGAACAGGTAATAGCCGACTACCGCCACTCCCAGCGCCGCCAAAAGTAGCGCTGGCAGGCGCAAAAACAGCATTTTCGTCGACATACGCCTGGTCGAAGCCCGCAACCCGAGCAGCGCGGTAGCCCTGGGCATGTCATCGGTGATCACCTGCTCAAAATGGTCAGTGGCCGAGACGATGACGCCCGCTTTGGTTAGCGAAATCCGTTCAGGGTCGGTAAACAGCACCCGCATGTAGTTCATCGGCAACCCGGCGTTGGAAGGACCCACGCCGGCCGCTATCGCGTCGTTCGCAGTGAACAGCACTATCGGGTTTTCTCGGCCGCCAAACTGCGTTGGCGGCACGGGTTCGAGGATCGTAGCGGGACTGCCGAGCCAGAACTCACCGCGGGGTTCGATTTCAATGAATTTACCGACGATTTCACCCTTCACAATCCCGGCGCTCCTGGATATCGACGTCGCAAGAATAATGTCGCCGATATTCAAATCTTCGAGCACGTCGCCATGCCTGAGTTGGTTCGACCGCGGCTCGTACACTGCAACCTCAACGATCATGTCGCCGTTTTCATCGGTCCTCAGGTTGGTGTTCGGGGGCCTGCCTTCCACATATGTGACTTCGTCGAACATGCCTTCCATCTCGTGGAAGTAGGCCCTGGACACAAACTCACCTCGAGCGATTTCCGTATCGTTCAATCCCCAGAAGTGCGCCCGGGACTTGATACGGGTTGAGCGGCGCTGAATGATAGGCAGGAGAGCGTCGCTTACGGCAGAATTGACCTGTGCGTCGGCCTCTTCGATCGCCGTTGATTCGAGCGGTATCCAGCTGGAAACAACGGCAAGGTTCTTGTTGTGCACACCGAGAGTATCGACGACATCGGCCATGCCCACACGTTCGAGCGAACGCAGGTATATCGGACCACCTGCAGCAACGGTCGCGGCAAGAAATACGGCGATCAGCACTCCGATCGCGAGGAAGCGGTCGCCGCGGGCGCGGCGTTGTACCAATCGTAAAAAGTTCAAGATGAAGAAATACTCGGAACCCGAATTCAAGCTACTGAAGAACCTGAATTCATCGGTCAATACCGGAGATCACCCGCAGTCTATCGAACTTGTAGTGCCCGTTGGTTTGCCAGTAAGCCGGATATTGCGAGCATTCTCGGTACACGCTGTTGTGCGGGGCACTTATCTGCGGGGTCAGTCTCCGACGACTTCCACATTGGACCGCTCGAGAACGAAAATCGATGGGCTGATGTAGCCGCGTTTGAAAGAGAGTTTGAACGGCACCGTCTGTTTTATTCTCCAGTATTTACCAAGCGAGTCGGTTGCCTGCTGAATCGAGCGGTGGTCGACCGCGATCAGTGAAAATATCGCCTGCGATTTCGCAACCCGGGCCGCTTCCATCAGCACTTTCGGGTAAAACACCGCATTGTCGTCGTTACGGGCCACGAGCATCCCGAATGGCAAATCGGCAACGATTGCATCGAAACTGGCATTTGGAAAGGGCAGGTCGACGGCATCTGCGCAGACCAGTCTGGCGTCGATGCCGAGATTGCCAGCCGTTAGATTCTGTGCACTGCAATCGATCGCCGCCGGATCAATGTCCACTCCGACCGCCGATCGCACAAGACCGATTCGAAGCCGTTCGATCATGATCGTGGACGATCCGCATGCCAGGTTAAGGAAGTGCTGATGCGGCGCGGGGTTTGTCAGTTGCGCCACAACATGCGCGACCGTCGCGTTGATAGCCCCCGGCATGTTGCACACGCGCCAGGGCCGGGTCGACAGCGGGCGGGGTGTGAGCCGTATCGAAACGTCCCAGCCGGGCTCGTCCTGCGACGAGCGCGTCAGGGCAATCGCAAGGTCGCCCTGCCCTCCTTCATACGCAAGGCCCAGTTCGTCGCACAGTGAATCGATGATCCGGCGGATGACCTTCGTCTCTTTCCCGGACGCAGATATAGAAAGCGTGGTGAATGTGCCTGCCGGGTAGCGCTTCATCACATCGCGGGCTTTTGAAACCAGTGTCGTGAAATTGCCGTGACCGAGCAGTCCGGTCGGACGCCTGGTCGGGACTGACAGCGTTCCGTAAACCGCCACAGCAGAGCGAAGGTCGGTCAGACCGCCCGCGTCACCCGCATAATCGATTCGGATCCGACCGGGTTTCGTCCGCTTATGGAGAACCAAGCGGCCCCTGAGTTGCTGCCGTATCTCCGTCTCGACGTAGCTCTCAATTCCGAACACCGTTTCGATGTCGTAACGGTTCAAAGGTGCGACCGCCCGCGGTTGTACGCTCTTACGACGCGGTTTTTTCGATCGAATGGCCAAAGGCTTTCCATCCTATACCGCCAGACTTCGCGTTCCGCTGCGCCGACAAAACCTCGAAGTACGAATAAAACAGGTGCGAGTTAATGCACGACACCGCCAAAATGGCGGCGAAATAAGTTTGAGAAATACGTAAATGGTGGGCCCGGGATGACTCGAACATCCGACCTCTACTTTATCAGAGTAGCGCTCTAACCAACTGAGCTACGGGCCCGCGTATGGCGGTCTGTGGACTGTGGAGTACACCAGCCGCAACAGTGAATTTTACTACTGCTTGTGGACGAATTTGTGGTAATTTTTCCGCAATCTCACGAGTTCACACAATATCAGCAGTCCTGGCGACCGGCGCCTTCCAATTCCACGACTATCTCGACCGGAGCGTTTCGGGCAACGATGATGATGAGATCGTCCGTTCCCGATGTGTTGACAGGCTGGTGATTGGCGTCGGGTGGTACGAATATGAAGTCGCCGGCGTTGATCGGCTCTTCCTTCTCCAGTTGCTCACCGGACAGGAACGTTCCGCTGCCGCTGATCACGTATATCGCCGATTCGCAGTTGACGTGATAGTGCGCGGTTGAGCAGCGGCCGGGTGGAATATTGGCAATTGCCATGTGGATGCCGGTCGATCCCGTCAGAAGTTCAGAGACTCCGGCCAAGCGTGTCATGGGGCCTGAACTTACTTCCATTTCTAGATTGTCTGCAGTCGTAATAACTATTTCGTTGGCAGGGCCGTGTTCGTGTGTCATGTGGGCAGTGTACAGAGTCGGTACAAGGCTGAACTCTGCCCTATACCCCTCCTTCGGGAGGGGTCAGGGGCCGCGTAGCAGACCCCGCGAGCGACCAAGTCGTTCGACGACGCCCGGAGCTAACGAGATTGCAATTAAGGCCCAAGTCAGCCTCTAACGCCCGGCCCAAAAGAACGCCCGTAGCTGGTAACGCCCTCTCCCCCAGACCGGGGGAGACCAAAAAAGAAGGAGATATGCGACGCGCGAGCAAGTGCGCCTCGCACGCCCGGAGCTAAAACGCTCCCGGGCGCGAAAAGGCCCGGCAATGCCGGGCCCTGTTCAACACACCTTAGCGGCTGAACAGTGAACAGAAAGAATATCGAATTTCGAAGTTTTGAGACTCTGAAAAGAGTCTATGTTTTGGTGCAACAAACTTTTTATGGTTGTCTGTCTGAACTAACGAGCCACTTCCACTCCGCCGGGACCCAGGTGAATAAATCTCCTGGACGCCGGGTTCGGGAATCTCGCTCAAGAAAGTTCTCGCATCGAACCGTCTGTTGGTCGACCTAGGTAGCCTCGTTATGACACTAATTGTGCTGGCCATATTCTCGCCGTTTACCCACCGCGGGTACTAACGAAAAACGGTTGATCCAGCCCAAGTCACAAGAGGGTCTCCTTAGAAAGGAGGTGATCCAGCCGCACCTTCCGGTACAGCTACCTTGTTACG
>CAJWWK010000007.1 GCA_913048295.1 uncultured Dehalococcoidia bacterium | reverse complement strand
GACAACGAATACTCGAAGCTGAACCAGTGAGTAATAGATTGAAGGTGGCCGGCGGGGCACTAAGCGAGGCGGCAGGAGAACTTGAGAAAACTGTAATGCGCTCTGGGCCGGGTGAAGACCGTTCGATCTTTGGAGCTAATTGAACTTGTGCGACGGTCGCGGATGGCCGGAGGTTCCCAACACGGCAAATGAACGGACGACCCGGCCCGAAATCCGATGAATACCACTTCCGTTTTTCCACCTGGCAGGATCAGGTGCAAACACCCGAGATGTAATCCCCGGTGTCGTGGTCAAAATACCGCCAAGACCCACTGCAATCAACGTGCGGCGAGTCCAGGGCTTCCTCGCCAGTTGCGAAGCGAATACTTCGGGCGCAAAAACCACTCAGAGTCATCTAGTCTCAACTCCGCTTGCGTGCATTCTTCGGCGTTCGTGTCTGCCCACTAACTTGCCCACAAACGGTTCAATATGACGGGGTACGACAGGACACGAACCTCCGGCCTTATCCTGTGATTTCAGTACGGAACGGCACGAAACCGCACGACGGGACATGTGTTGAGCAGAACTCTTAATCACTAGGTTCGGGGTTCGAGTCCCCGGCCCGTCACCAATCTGAAGCTAAACTTGGAAGTGTGCGCTCATTGGAGCGCACACTTTCGGTTAAGTGTCACTAACTGGCCAAAGCTTTGGAGAGTTCTGGAAAGGGTCTGAAGTGGCAGAGCCCGGTCGGTTCAGGCGGCTAACGCGGTTCTGTCATAACTCAGCGTCGGGGCAGAACCGTCATGGTGGCAGGCCAACAGTGGGAATGATGGTAATCAACGGTCTTTCACCTTTGCCGCGGGTTTCTACGCCCGGAATTCTGCGCCGCCTATCCCTGTCTATTGCGATGATGTCAGTTATTTGCGTGGGGATTGGCTGCGTGTGCGCTCCAACTCAGGATGACCAAACAGGATCCGGAGCGAATATTGAAAGGGACTCGCTCACTGCAGTCGGGCTTTCCGACTCTTTAGGTTCTTAGGGTGTTAGCCAGGTTACCGTAAGGGAATTTTTCATGGAACTGGACTTCCCTGAGTCTCTGGAAGCCGTGGTGACAGATTGTTCCCTGAAGATCGAGGGGCGTAAAAGAATCGATGCGTTCGTCTCGCTCCCGTTCGGGTATATTTTAGCAATCTCCGGATAAATGAAAGCTGAAAGGCCGAATCATGGTCGCCACACGCACCGGGTCGTACCGACCTCCCGTTATGGGCACAACCCACGCCGTCTCCACAGGTCACTACCTGGCGTCCGCTACCGGCATGCGAGTGCTTGAGAACGGAGGCAACGCGATCGATGCGGGCGTTGCCGCCGGAATCTGCCTGAACGTCCTGCTGCCGGAAATGTGCGGGTTCGGCGGTGTGGCTCCGATCATGGTCTACCTGGCCGAAGAGGACAGGGTGATTTCACTGAACGGCGTGGGTCCGTGGCCGGCTAAGGCAAGTGTCGACTATTTCATGACGCAGCACGGTGGCGTCATCCCCTCCGGTGTTGCCCGTGTCGTAGTACCGGTCGCAGCAGGTGCCTGGCTCACCGCACTCGAAATGTGGGGCACCAAAAGCTTTGCCGAGGTCGTTGGGGGAGCTTTAGGACTCGCACGCGACGGGTTCCCCCTCCATTTCACCGGCGCAGCAGGGATGCCAGACCTTGTGAATGCGTCCAGGGACTGGGAATCATCGCTGGTCGTGTTCGCGCCAAAGGGCCGCCCAATCGGTTTCCGTGAGCGCTTTGTTCAGTCCGACCTGGCAAATACCTTTGAAAAACTCATCAATGCTGAAAAGTCGCGGTCATCACTCAGCCGTGAAGCCGGGATCCGAGCCGCGCGAGAAGAGTTTTACTCCGGCGGAATTGGCGAGGCGATCACCGGGTTTGTGCAGAGCGAAGGCGGCTTGCTCGATTCGTCCGATCTCGCCAACTTCGAGATCGAAATTGAAGATACGGTTACCGGGAGTTTTGGTGAATACGAAGTGTATGCATGCGGTCCATGGTCGCAGGGCCCCGTACTCGTCGAAACCCTCCAGATCCTCCGACCCGACGACTTTCGATCGCTGGCGCACAACTCGGCCGAATATATTCACCTGGTGACCGAAGCGTTGAAGTTGGCGTTTGCCGACCGGGATGCCTTCGTGAGTGATCCAAAATTCGTGGATGTGCCAATCGCAGCCCTGGGTTCGCTCGAATACGCGGAAAGTCGGCGCTCCCAAATCGACCCGGATCGCGCAACGCCCGAAATGCCGCGCTACGGCGATCCGTGGAAGTTTGAAAATCGATCGCAACCCGATAGCTGGAACTATCAGCACCCGGCCGCACTACCGGTCGCAGCAGAACTCGACACGTCGTACGCGTGCGCCGTCGATCGGTGGGGCAACGCCTTTTCGGCAACTCCAAGCGATGGGGCAGGCGGTTCTCCCATCGTTCCCGGTCTCGGCTTTGTGCCTTCCAACCGCGGTGCCCAGAGTTGGCTCGACAAAAACCACCCGGCGGCGGTCGAGGGGGGCAAGCGGCCCCGGCTGACCCCTAACCCCGCGATAGCTTTCCGGGACGGCAAACTCATGATGCCCTTCGGCACCCCCGGTGGAGATGCACAACCGCAGTCAATGACCCAAATATTCCTGAATATGGCAGTAAACGGTATGAACGTTCAGGCTGCCGTAGAGGCACCCAGATTTATGTCGTCGAGCTTTCCGAATTCCTTCTATCCCCACAGCTACCGGCCCGGTGTGTTACAGCTGGAAAGAGCGATCGAGCCTCGGGTGGGTGAAGAACTGTCACGGCTCGGTCATAGCATCGAATGGCTCCAGACCTACGACGCAGGTGCAGGGGCGGTATGTGCGATCGAGGTCGATCCGGGTACCCGGACTCTCTCGGCAGGAGCAGACATGCGCCGGGAGAGCTACGCCATCGGACGATAGCCGGTTTAGAACGCTTGATTGGCCGAGGCGGCGGCACCGCTGCAGTTCTCGGCGTGTTCGAACGTGGACTGTTTTTCTGAAGGGGTATAAGCCTGCGCCTCGCATGGATTCTGTTCGATAATTAACGAGCCCTCCGGAACCCGGCTAGCCCCGTTGTCGCAACGCATGTAGACTGTGCCGTGCCGGGTGTCCCGGCCCTTTTTTAATGCCGTAATACCACCGCCAGTCCCGGGTGTTTTACACGATCACGTGGAACGGCGGCAAAACCGCAGCGGAGCAGGAACAACCCATGTGTGGCATCGCAGGAATCATGTACAAGAAGAGCCGCTCCCGCGGTCTGGCGCCGGTAGGTGACCAACTTGTCAAGATGCTTGAGACCATGGTGCACCGCGGGCACGATTCGGCTGGGGTTACGGTCGCCGGAGAATCGCTCAAATCCGACCTGCTAATCCGCATCTGGGCCGACGAATCTGTGCCCGCTGAAGCAACCATATCGCAGGCAAAAGAAACGGTGATGCGCGCGGGTGGCGCGATAGTCTCTGCCGAAACTCAGGACTCCTACCTCAGGCTCGCAGTCAACTACGAAGGAGATGTACCTCGACTCGCTGAAGCACTGCTGCAAACGCCAGGTGTCGTCCTCCACAGTATTGGAGAAACTTCCGAGGTAATTAAGGATGTCGGCACGCCAGTTGTGATGGACGCACGTCACGGAATCAGCAAGATATCGGGAACGCACGGCGTCGGGCACGTGCGGATGGCGACCGAAAGCAAGATCGACATCAGCCACGCACACCCGTTCTGGGCCTACCCGTTCACCGATGTCACGGTAGTACACAACGGCCAGCTAACCAACTATCACGGGATGAAGCGGGAATACGAGAGCCAGGGGCATCACTTCCAGACCGAGAACGATTCCGAGTTGATTGCCGTTTACCTGGCCGACAAACTGGCTCTAGGCGTTGATCTCAACACGGCGCTAGAAGCGTCGCTCGACGATCTCGACGGGACGTTCACATATTTAGTCTCGACGCGCGACGGCATGGGCTACGCGAAAGACCGTTGGTCAGCCAAACCGCTGGTACTGATGGAGACCGACTCTGTGGTGGCACTCGCTTCTGAAGAAGTGGCATTGAGGAGCGTGTTCACCGAGGAACTGGACCGCACCGAGCCACAGGAGCACGAGGTGATGACCTGGTCAGCCTAGACGCATCCGAGTTGACGACCCGGGAATTGAACCGAAGTATCAAGGCCGCTGTCGCGGAGGGCGTGGACGAGATTGTCATCAAAAACCCGGCAGCAAGGCACAATATAGCGGTGGGCATCCGGCAGTCGTGCAAGATCATGATCGAGGGTAGCGTGGGCTACTACACGGCCTCTCAACTCGATGGCCCTGAGGTTTCGATAGTGGGTAACGCTGGTTGGGCACTTGGCGAGAACCTGATGAGCGGGAAGATCACACTGAGCAAGAATGCCGGTGCCTCGGTTGGAGCAAGCATGCGGGGCGGTGAGATGTTCGTTGGGGGCAGTGCCGGTGCACGGGCGGGCATCAGCATGAAAGGCGGAACGCTCCTGATCGGCGGTGATTCCGGGTTCCTCACGGGCTTTATGATGCAGAAAGGCCGGATCATCGTCTGCGGGAGCGTTGGCGATGCGGCAGGCGATTCGATGTACGAGGGAACGATATACGTCGGTGCAGATGTCGGTTCGCTCGGCGCGGACGCGAAGTACGAGGAGCCCACCGAAGACGAGCTGATCGAGTTGTGGGCCGAGCTGCAACGCAGCGGGGTTGACGGAAAACCCAGATTCCGCAAAATCGTCTCGCAAAAAAAGCTCTATCACTACGACACGTTGGAAAGGCTCGAGAGAACGCTGATCTAGCGGTTTGCTTCAGCTGAAACAACGGCAAATAATCAGGATCAAAGGCCAGTCAAATGGTTTACGGCAGCAATCAAGTTTGGGCACCATGGACGGTAGACGATATCCACTCAAAGGCCGATCTTGGTCGCTACCGTATCCGTGGGATGAGCACCCACCAGAAGATCACGCATTTCGATGATCTGACTTTCCTATCGACAGGCCTGACCCGTTTTCCACTCGAGGGTTACAAGGAACAGTGCAACACCCGGGTCGAACTTGGTGGGCTGAACGCTGAAAACCCGTTGGTTCTTGAAACCCCCATCTACATCACTGGAATGAGTTGGGGGGCGCTTTCCGCCAACGCAAAGACGGCCCTTGGCAAGGCCGCAAGCATGGTCGGGACGGCAAGCTGCACCGGCGATGGCGGAATGTTGCCAGCCGAGCGCGAAGCCTCCGACAAGCTTATCTACCAGGTCCTCCCGAGCCGATACGGCCTGAACCCGAACCACATGGCAACTGCACAGGCCATCGAGATTGTAGTGGGGCAGGGCGCGAAACCCGGAACAGGCGGGTTGCTCATGGGTGTGAAGGTGCTGGATGAGGTCGCCGAATCAAGAGACCTTCCGCCGGGTATTGACCAGCGGAGTCCGGCAAGGCACCCCGACTGGCTGGGCCCGGACGACCTCGCGATCAAGATTGAGCAACTGCGTGAGGCCACCGACTGGAAAGTCCCGATCCACGTGAAACTTGGTGCGTGCCGGGTTGCCGACGATGTAAAGCTTGCTGCCAAGGCAGGTGCCGACGCTATCGTGATCGACAGCATGGTGGCCGGAACCGGCGCTTCGGCAGAAATCCTGCTCGACCACAGTGGTATCCCAACAGTCCCGGCCATCGTGCTGGCACGAGAAGCGCTGCGCGAGATCGGGCTTTACCGCAAAGTCAGCCTCATCGCTTCAGGCGGCATCCGCAACGGTGCCGACGTTGCAAAGGCGCTGGCACTCGGTGCCGACGCGGTCGCCATCGGTATTGCCGCGCTGATCGCGCTGAACTGCAACAGAGATATTCCCGAGGCTAATTTTGAGCAAGAAATAGGCCTGCCAGCGGGTTCGTGCAACCGGTGCCACACTGGCAAGTGCCCGGTCGGAATCGCCACGCAGGACCCTGAACTGGTAAAGCGGCTCGATCCTGATGAGGGGGCTGAAAGGGTAGCTAACTTCCTCAATTCGATGACGATGGAGCTGGCCCTGCTCACCCGGTCACTTGGCAAGGGCGATGTGAAGAGCCTTGAGCCTGAAGACCTTGCTGCGCTTACTATCGAGGCATCAGCCATGGCCCGAGTGCCGCTCGTGGGAACCGACAAGGTGTTCGGTATGTAAGTAGCGGCATGAATGCTCTGCGTAGGATGAGCGCCGCAAAACAGGGACCCAAGCAGGAGCCCAAACGGGAGAACATGAACATTGGCCATCAGCAGACGTGAAGTGAAAAACAGGCTTGATGATGACAACATCGAGTTTCTACTTGCCCAGTTCGTGGATATCAACGGATCTCCAAAGGTGAAGATGGTGCCCGTCGCGTCTTTCGATGACATCGTTGATGAGGGTGCAGGTTTCGCGGGAGCAGCGCTTGACGGGATGGGCCAGGGACCGCATTCGCACGACATGTTGGCCCGACCCGATCTCGACTCCTACACTCCATTGCCCTGGCGCGATGGCGTGGCAAGGTTTGCATGCGACCTGTTTGTCGATGGCGAACCGCACATGTACTGCCCTCGACAGAACATGAAGCGGGTTCTGAGCGAGGTTCGCGCGGCCGGTTACTCGTTCCAGGTCGGCATCGAACCGGAACACTTCCTCGTTACCCGCACCGAAGATGGCATCCGAGTATGGGACCCCAACAACGTCGATTCTCTTGAAAAGCCCTGCTACGACTTCAAGGGAATCTCGAACGTGATGGATTATCTGCAAGACATGATGTCGGCCATGGGCCGGTTGGGTTGGGGCGTTTACCAGGCCGATCACGAAGACGCCAACGGCCAGTACGAAATCAACTTCGTGTACGACGATGCGCTGGTGACCGCGGACCGCTACACGTTTTTCAAGATGATGACGAGCCAGTACGCCCAGAAATACGGTGCGATTGCGACCCATATGGCAAAACCGTTTACCGATCGAACCGGAAATGGCGGCCACATCCATTTTCACCTCGCCGAGGCCGATACCGGAACGAACCTGTTCGCAGATGAAAACGACCCGCGTGGACTCGGCTCGTCGGAACTGGCATATCACTTCATCGGCGGCATACTTGCTCATGCCCCTGCGCTCACGGCGGTAATGTCACCAACCGTGAACTGCTACAAGCGGTTGCAGGTGGGCGAGGGGCTCACAAGCTCGGCGTCAGGTTTTAACTGGACGCCGGCATTCATCTCTTATGGCGATAACAACCGTACGCAGATGATCCGCACGGCCGGGCCGGGGAACCTCGAAGACCGGACCATCTCGGCGGCCTGTAACCCGTACCTTGCCTTCGCTGCCTATGTAGCGGCCGGAATGGACGGTATCGTACGAAAACTCGACCCGGGCGAACCGAACTCTGGAAACCTTTACGAACTCGGGCTTGCAGAGATCGACCGTCGGGGGATAAGACTGCTCCCGCAATCTCTCCACGAAGCGCTGGGCGAACTGCGTGAAGACGAGGTGGTCAAGGGTGCGCTCGGAGTGATTGCCGATGAATTCGTGGAGCTTAAAGAGAAGGAGTGGGCGGAATACCACGCCCAGGTATCAAAATGGGAGATCGACCGGTACCTCACCCTGTTTTAGTTGGCACCCCCGACAGCACCGACTCCAAAATGACCTGATATGGCATTTCTTCTCAACTGCCCGAACTGCGGCCAGCGCAACGTGTACGACTTCCGATTTGGCGGTGAAGTGCTGACGCGGCCCGCACCGGACGCCTCAAATGAAGATCTGACTGCGTATCTGTACGGCCGCGAGAACGCCGACGGTCCGCAGCGTGAGTGGTGGAATCACAATCTCGGGTGCCGCAAGTGGTTCGTTGCGGTTCGGGACACCCACACAAACGAGGTGATCGAAACATCGTGGGCACCCGATATTTCGGTGCCGAACGCTGAGGAATCCGATGGCCAGTAACGGTACCGGTGAACGGCTCTCACCCGGCAAACACGAACTGATCGATCGAGAAGTCGTGGTCGATTTCGAGTTCGAGGGCAAGTTGATCACCGCTCACCAGGGCGACACGGTCGGCTCTGCCCTGACCGCTGTCGGTATCGATTTACTGAGCCGTAGTTTCAAGTACCACCGACGGCGCGGCCTGCTTTGCGTTGCCGGCAATTGCCCCAACTGCCTGATGACTGTCGACGGCGTCCCGAATGTACGCACGTGCACTATGCCGGTGACTGGCGGCATGACGGTTCGCCGACAGAACGCATGGCCGTCGGTCGACCACGATTTCGGGTCCATACTCGACCGGATGGACCGTCTGCTCCCGGTTGGGTTCTACTACAAAGTCTTCCACAAACCAAAAATTCTGTGGGGAATCATGCGGCCGATTATCCGCCGCATTGCAGGTCTTGGCCGTGTGGACACCTCAAGCGATGGCGGGCCGGCCTATACACACCGCAACGTGCACACCGACGTGGGTGTTGTCGGTGGCGGGCCGGCGGGGATGATGGCGGCGCTAGAAGCGGCGGCGACTGGCCTGGACGTGACACTGATCGACGATCAACCGTTGCTTGGTGGGCAACTACTCCTCGACGCCACTCGCCACACCGATCCCGCCATCGACGATATGCAGGACGGAACCGGGCAGGAGATCGCTGAAGTCCTCCGTCAGCGTGTCGCACAGCAGCCCGGAATAACGGTGCTAAACGGCGCCACAGCCTTCGGTTTCTACCAGGACAACCTCGTTTCGATACATCACGGTAACGAGGCCATCGAGGTGCGGGCAGGCAGAGTCGTAATCGCGACGGGAGCCATCGAAATCCCGATGCAATTTGAGAACAACGACCGCCCGGGCGTCATGCTGGCATCCGGCGCGTTGCGACTCGCGAATCTTTACGGTGTGACCCCTGGCAAACGTGCGGTGGTCATTACAGCCGACGATTCAGGCTATTCGACGGCCCTTGCGCTGCTCGATACTGGTATCACAGTCGCAGCCGTGATCGACATGCGTCCTGAACCGGGCACGAGCGAGCTCGCGGAATCGGTCCGCTCCCGAGGCGTCGAGGTGCTTGTCGGCCATCGAGTGGTATCGGCAAGCGGCACAAAGCGGGTCTCCGGCGTCAGAGTCATTGGACCCGATTCATCGGAACGCAATATCCGGTGCGATCTCGTGTGCATGGCCGGTGTATGGAACCCGTCAACTGGCTTGCTCCTACAGCAGTCGGACACCGCCGTCGAATATGACGAACAACTGCGGGAGTCCGTGCCGGTGGAGCTGCCCGAGGGCGTCTACGTAGCGGGTGCGATAACTGGAATTCATGATCTCAAAATCACGCTGGCCCAGGGGAAAGCGGCAGGGCGGCAGGCAGCAGGATTTGACTATGAAGATGCATCGCTGCTGCGCGCTGGTGAGCGGGATTACCGTGCTCGCATGCGGGCTCCGGGTTCATCATCGGGCAGTCAAACGGTTCTCTCCAACCCGGTAAAAACCGCAAAAAAAGAATTCATCTGCTTTTGTGAGGACGTGTCGTCAAAAGATGTCGAAGTGGCTGTCAGCGAAGGGTTCGGTGATATTCAGACCCTCAAACGATATACGACAGCGACGATGGGGCCGTGCCAGGGGAAGATGTGCCATTCCTCCTTCATCGAGTCGGCTGCCCTGCAAACTGGCAAGACCATTGCGGCCATCGGGCGTACGACGGCCCGACCGCCTGCCCAGGGTGTCCCCCTCGGTGCACTTGCCGGGCCGGGTCACATGCCCCGCAAGCGAACAGCGCTGGATGATGTGCACCGACGGTTGGGGGCCGAAATGGTCGAAGTCGGACCCTGGCTCCGGGCGCACAACTACGGTTCACCGCAAGACGAAGTGGTCACGGTGAGGAACCGGGTCGGCATCATCGATGTCAGCACACTCGGAAAGCTCGATGTCCGTGGGCCTGACGCCGGCGCATTGCTCGATAAGGTCTACACTCACCGCTTCTCTAATCTGCGCGAAGGCCGCATCCGCTACGGGCTGCTGGTCGGTGAAAACGGGTCGATCATGGACGACGGCACGGTGACACGACTTGCCGACGACCACTACTTCGTAACGACCACCACAGGCAATATCGATGCCATCGAGGACTGGTTTAACTGGTGGCTGGCAGGGACGGGGATGGAAGTGTTCGTAACGAATGTCTCCTCCGCGTTTGCGGCGATCAACGTTGCAGGTCCTCGTGCGAGGGAAACGCTGGTGAAGCTGACGGATGTCGATCTATCCACCGACGCTCTCGGCTACATGCGATCAACCCGTGGCATGGTCGCGGGAGTGCCCTGTATTTTCCTGAGAATCGGTTTTGTGGGCGAAACCGGCTGGGAACTCCATTTCCCAACCGAATATGCCGAGCACATGTGGAATGCGCTGATGGAGGTCGGCGCGGAGTTTGGCATCGCCCCGTTCGGCCTGGAGGCGCAGCGCGTCCTGAGACTGGAAAAAGGTCACATTATCGTGAGCCAGGACACCGATGCCGCGTCCGATCCGCTTGACGCTGGAATGCGCTGGGCCGTCAGGTTCGACAAGCCCGACTTCATAGGTCGGGGCGGCCTCGTGGCCAACCGTTCACGCCCGTCGGAAGAAAAACTCGTTGGCTTCGTGATGCACGACAGGTTCGTTCCCGAGGATGGGCAGCCGATTGTGAAGAACGGTGTACCAATCGGTCGGGTGACCAGTTCTCGCCTGAGCCCGACACTTGATAAGGGCTTCGGGCTGGCATGGGTGCCCGAAAAGCTTGCCAGAGAGGGTGCAGAGATATTCATTCGCAGCGGCAAGACCGATTCACCGGCCATCGTCACACTGAAACCTGTATACGACCCGGACGGGCTGAAGCTGAGAGAGTGATGTAATGACCACCTCCGAAAAACCCTCCCGCCTCGGCGCGTTGCATGCAATACACGTGCAATCGGGTGCAACCATGATCGACGTAGCCGGCTGGCAAGTGGTTCACGGATACGCCGATTCCGAGGAAGAATCAGAGGCTGTAACGCGATCAGCGGGCGTGTGCGACATCTCTGGCAGATCGGTCGTAAACATCAAGTCGGTCCGGCTCGACGACGTTCTTGGCGAAAGATCGCCCACAATCGGCTCGGTACACAGAGACGGCGACTCTTTGATCGCCCGGTTGACGACCGAGGAAGCACTCGCCATCGGCCCACCCTCAACAGTCGATAGCTGGAAGGCAGGAATCTCGCCAACCGGAGATCCATGTCGATACATCACCGATGTAACCTCCGGTCTGGCGGGGATAAAAATCGTCGGCCCACGTGCCCGTGAAGTCATCGCTTCGCTCACCGACCTCGATCTGCGTGAAAACCATACGCCCAACAATTCGTGCGCGCAGGCAGGGTTTGCACAGGTGCACGCAACATTGCTCAGGATCGACATCACCAACACCACGCCCTCATATGAGTTGTATGTTGCTCGCGAGTACGGCGTCTACATGTGGGAAGTAGTTCTCGAATCACTCGGACCTGGAGCAGTGGTTCCCTTCGGTGATGCGGCATTGAGGCGTTTGCAACAGCAAGGACAGAGCGGTTAGCCGTGCAGCTCTTTACCCACAACACGATGTGGCGGCGATATCCGTTAAAAGACCGGTACGACGTTGTAATCATCGGCGCCGGCGTTCATGGGCTGTCGACGGCGTATTACCTTGCGAAGCAGGGCGTTACAAACGTCGCTGTGATCGACAAAGGCTATGTCGGCGGCGGCGCGAGCGGACGCAACACGGCGATCATTCGCGCCAACTACCTGACCAGAGAGGGCGTTCCGTTTTTCAGGGAGAGTTTGAAGCTGTACGAAGACCTTTCAAAAGAACTCGACTTCAACCTTTTGTTCGACCAGTCGGGTCGACTCGACCTTGGCCACACCGATTCCGCCGTATTTGGCCTGCGCATGCGGACTGGAGTAAACAGGCTGCTCGGCGTCGATAGCCAGATGATCGGCCCTACCGAAATCAAGAAACTGGTTCCCGCTATTGATCTCCGAAGGGGCAAGAACCTGCCGGTAATGGCGGCGCTTTATCAGTCGTCAGCAGGAGTGGTACGGCACGACGCCGTTGTCTGGGGATACGGTCGTGGGGCCGATCGTCTGGGCGTCGAAATCCACCCCTTCACCGAGGTTACGGGCATTGTCAGAGAAGGTGGACGGGTTACCGGGGTAGACATTGGCGACCAGAGGATACGGGCAGATACCGTGATGAGTGCGACCGCAGGTTGGAGCTCGAATATTGCCCGGATGGTCAATCTCACACTTCCCCTCGTAACCCACCCGCTTCAGGCCTTCGTTACGGAGCCACTTAAACCGTTCATAAACCGGTCGGTCTCATCTGCGAACCTGCATGTGTACGTGTACCAGACCGACCGCGGTGAAGTAGTTGTGGGTGGCGGCGTCGATCCGTATTCGAGCTACAGCCAGCGCTCGACTCTTCACACCCTCGAGGAACTCGCTGCGAACACGCTCGAACTGTTCCCGTTCTTGCGGGGAGTGAACGTATTGCGGCAGTGGGCGGGACTTTGCGACATGAGCCCGGACTATGCCCCGATCATGGGTGAAGTGGATGGTCAGCCAGGGTTCTTGCTTTCGTGCGGCTGGGGCACCTGGGGCTTCAAAGCGGGTCCGATCGGCGGTTATACCATGGCCGAACTGATCGCCACCGGCAAGACGCCCGACCTGATAAAACCGTTCAACCTGCGGCGCTTCGCCGAAGGCAAACTCGTCAACGAACGCGCCGCCGCACCGGCCGCGGCTGTGCACTAGGCTGTAAGGGATTCGAGCCGGCGCTTATCCATCGCCATTGACGTATCGAGTGCGTGAAGAATCGAATCAGGACAGAACTTTGCAAAACATTATTCCTCCGGCGACTGAAAAACTCGCGTGGGTAATGGGTCCGTACCAGGAACCTATCGCCACGGTTCAGCCCGGAGAGACGTTTCAGGTATCGACGCTCGACGCGTTCGGTAACCGAATCGACTCGTCCGACCTCGATCTGGCAGAGATTATCCAGTTGCCGTACGTGAACCCCTGTACCGGCCCTATATACGTCGAAGGCGCGGAACCGGGCGACACGCTCGCCGTAACGATCGACGAAATAACCATCACACGCGACTACGCCGTGAGCTGTTTGATCCCGGAGTTCGGCGGGCTGTGCGGAACCGTTTACACCCGCGTATTGAACGACCCCCTTCCGCAGAGCATCATGCTGCACCCGATCGGTGAGGCCGGGATGATGTACGACCCGAACCTCAACATCCCCCTGATTCCCGTGGAACCGTTTTACGGCACTATCGGAACATCACCCGCGTTGGAAGCGATTTCAACCCTGTCGCCGGGCTTTCACGGAGGAAACATGGATGCGGCCGACATCTGCCCTGGTAACACAGTCCACCTGCCGGTCAACGTCAAAGGCGCCCTGTTGTTCATTGGCGACGGCCACGCCGCGCAGGGCGATGGGGAGGTGAGCGGGGTCGCAGCCGAGGTGCCTACAACCGGCATAATTACGGTCGATCTGATTAAGGGTCATGCAACCCCAACGCCACGGGTGATTTCCGACGACTTCTTGATGTCCGTTGGTAACGCGAGACCGATGGAGGACGCCGCTCGAATAGCGTTCTTCGATCTTGTCACCTGGCTTTCAACAGACTACGGTTTCGACCGGCTCGCTGCCTACCAACTTTGCTCGCAGGTGTCACAGGTACGTCTTGCGAACATGGTTGATATTCTCTACTCGGTTGTCGCCAAATTTCCGAAGCGATACATGGTCCGTAGCTGACTATCTGGTCGGCACTATATTTTTCATGCAACACACTTGCGAGGAACTTTCCCGGTGAACAACGACTCGGTCCAGAAATACCTTTTCGATCTGAACGGCTACCTGATCCTGGAGGACGTTCTGACCGCTGGCGAAGTGGCCCGTCTGAACCGTCTTATCGACGGGCAGGGTCTTCCGGAACCGGGACTCACGACGAAAGAGGCCCGGTTCGGTAGCAGCACCCCCGAGCTGGGAGGAAAATCGGCGGCGGGATTTCTGGAGTGGGGCGAGGAGTTCTGCAACCTGCTCGACCACGACCGCGTGATGGATACTCTGCGGTGGGTCCTCGGTGACGGTTTCCGCGTGGACCACCTCTACGGGATCCACATGCGCAACGGCACAGAGGGGCTAAGACTTCACGGTGGCGCGGTGCCGTACGACCAGCCCGAGTTTTTTCACTACAGCAACGGCGAAGTTTTTAACGGACTAACGGTTGTTTCGTTCAACCTGACGGACACCGGTCGCGAGACGGGTGGCGGTTTCATGTGCATCCCCGGGAGCCACAAGAGCAACTTCCCGCTGCCCGGGGAGTTCATGGTACTGAGTGAAAACGGTCCGGCCGTTATCAACCCCGAGCTGAAGGCCGGTTCAGTCGTGGTTTTCACCGAGGCACTGACTCACGGTACTGCTCCGTGGCGGGCCGACCACGTGCGTCGGTCGTTATTGTTCAAGTTCAGCCCAGCGCAGCAATCGTGGGGTCCGCACTACATGGAACCACCGAAGAGCGTTGAGTTGACGGAGCGGCAAAAGCTGCTGTTCGAAAAGCCTTACTTCGCCCAGCGCAAGTCGCTGTTCGATTAGGCGAGTTCAACTGTCAAACAAGGCTGGTGTTCACAAACTCAGCTGCAGCGGTCCACTCATCTCCAAACCTGAGGATGTTTGCAACAACTACCCAGAATCTATCGTCGTGGAAACATGGGAGAGTACCGATTCACTGGGCAATGTAGTGAATATTTTTGGTCGTCAGGTGACGATTGATGGGAACTTGTTGGCTACGGCAATCGGCGACACCTGGGTGTATATCGCATCTGGAGAATCATGGGCGACATCTCAATCACTCGAGCGCAATCTCGCTCAAGATGTTGCAAACACGTTGACAAAAATTGAACGGGAGTTCACAAGGGGGCTGACTGGAGTTAGTGGAGAGATGCTAGATCGACCGCGCGTGATCTTTCCTGCTGGTGAATTTGAATATCAGATCGCCAACCAATTGATACAGCGGCAGACTAGGTGGCTCGAACACGAGGACGGAACAAGAGAAAAAATCAGTAAAGTCACTGTGGTCGACTTCGCAATGCTGCCGCCAGGTTCATTCCCAAGATTCGCCCAAATACCCGGCAACTAACGGATACGGCTCTGGTGATTCCTGGCCGACATCCAGCACCCTACCGGCTGTAGGCCACCTGGCAGAACCCGTGGTTGCAGTATCCATACGGGTTTTTCGCCAGGTACTGCTGGTGTGGCTCCTCGGCGTAGTAAAACTCGCCCGCCATCGCGATTTCAGTCTGGATCTTCCCGAAACCGGAGTCCTGTAGCTCTGACTGGTAGCGATCTCGACTTGCCACTGCCGCAGCCTGTTGCTCATCGTCGGCGGCGTAGATGGCGCTCCGGTACTGGCTGCCGATATCGTTACCCTGCCCCATGTACTGAGTCGGGTCGTGATTCTCCCAGAACACCTTGAACAACGCCTCAAGGTCTACTTCAGCGGGATCGAAAACCACAATTACCGCCTCTGTGTGACCAGTGCGTGACGTACATGTCTCCTCGTATGTCGGGTTTGGAGTCGTTCCCCCGCTGTATCCGGCAGCGGTCGTGTAAACACCCGGTACCTCCCAGAAAAGGCGTTCCGCACCCCAGAAACAGCCCATGCCGAACACGATCGATCGCATGTTCGCGGGAAACGGGGGTTTTATCGGTCGTCCAGTTACGTAGTGCTCCGATGCCGTTGGGATGGGCGTCGAACGGCCGGGGAGGCAGTCTTCGGGTGCCGGTACTCCAGCTGGTGTGCGTTTGAAGATGTTCATTTTCTAACTGGCCGTGTGCTCGTTATGTGAAGCTGGCGTTTGCTCAATCGCGCTCTTGCGCCAATCGTGCTGTATGTTGAGTTTACGGTGAAACCAGTCCGCTGTCCTCCCGGAGATACGAACGATCTCAGTTGGGCGGATCACCAGGGCGGCAGGTACCGTCCCGAATCCCCGAACTACTGTGGTAATTCATCCATTGAATGAAATCGCACTGCGAACTCGTTCTCAGGCGCCTGTCCACGGCTGACCAAAGGCTTCGGTCAACCGATCTCGAAGCGGTGCCCAGCCTTCACTGAGCACCAGCTCCCCGTACTGGCGGTGAATTCCCTGTTCCCAGCATTTGGCAAACAGGTATTCGCGGAAGAACAGATCGTCTTTCGGGAACGACCCCCGGGCGCTCTGGAGACGGCTCGCGGCAGGGCCCGTAGGACACGACATAGAGTAAGGCTGCCAGGACGACGATTCCGACGCAGTTCATCAGCGCAATGAGGTTGCTGATCCGCATCAGGGTAAGGCGCTCTGAGATATTCACCAGTATTTCGGACTTGCTGCCGGATCTGACTGCCGATGCAAGTAGGCGTTCACTGAGCAGGCTGGCAACGAATACAAATAGAAACACCGCGCCCAGTAGTCTGACGGCACCCACATCCACGTTCATCTTCAGTTCCCCAATAGACCGACAGCCGCCAGCCCTGGGACACGGCAAATTGGTGCACCGACCGGTCACAGCCTGGGCTTGATCACCTTAAGGATCTGGCGAACTCAGATTTAACCAAACGGTCTGATCTTCTCGTACGCACCGTTGACGATGGGCCTCGCCTCGACCTCCAGCCAATCCTCGAGAATATCCGTGTAAAGACCCCTGAAGTCGAAGTTGTAGGCCAGGTCGCCCTCTACCAACTTTGCCGGGTCGAGCGACGGGTATTCCCCATAGTGCCCACCCTGCACCTGGTTACCCATCACGAACGCCACGCCACCCGAACCGTGGTCCGTCCCCGTGCCATTGTCTTTCACACGCCTGCCGAACTCCGAGAACATCAGCACCGTAACTTCATCGCCAAGCCCGTGTTCCTCGAGGTCCTGGTAGAAGGCTTCAACCGAGCTTGAAATATCGCTCCACAGACTGCTCTGAAGCGACACCTCATCGGTGTGAGTATCGAAGCTCCCGTACTGGGTGTAAAAAACACGGGTTCCGAGATCGGCAATATGGACCTGTGCGACGCCCTTCAAACTCTGTGCGAACGGATTGTCCGGGTACTCGACATTCGAAGAATAATTTGCTGGTGCCTCTTTGATGATGTCGGCTCCCCGCATGGCGTCGAGACCCGTCTTGCCCAGGTACTCCATCACTGCATCGCCACCCATCACCGGGGTGTACATGCGACTGAACGCATTCAACGCCATCAAGCGCTGACGATCGCCGACCACGCCTGTAAGCAGCCCGTAGCTCTCCAGGTCGCCAACTGAAGTAACCGGCACACCCGGAGACGCGAGTGCGCGGGGCAAGCCATTGCCAAAATTCACGGCAGTCACGATGTTGCTGCCGTTGGGGTCGAGATCGCGGACCGCCTGTCCCAGCCAACCCTGTGAACCGACCGCGGCCGGCTCGGCGGTGTGCCAGATATCCATCGAACGGAAGTGCGAGCGGTTGGGCACCGGGTATCCAATGCCGTGGATGATCGCAAGGTTACCCCGGTCATAGATGTCTTTTATCGCGCCCATTCCGGGGTTCAGACCGTATCCATTGTCCAGCGGAATAACCTCGTCATCGGTGATCTTGATGTGCGGGCGGGCGTCTTTATAGAGACCATTTTCGAATGGCACGATGCAGTTGAGGTAGTCATTCCCGCCCGAAAGCTGAATGACAACCAGCACTTTTTCTCGTTTATTCGCCATACTGGCACTCCTGATCCGGTTCTACTGGATGCCTGTTGTTCTTGTTGTTCCCGGTAATGCTCAAGCCCGTTTGTAGACCTGCAGGCGGTGCCGCAGCGAATCGGCCACTATCAACCTGCCATCAGGGTCGATCTCAACTGCTATAGGGTCCCAGAAAAATGCCTCGACCCTCGCCGAAACCTCATGCGGGACGTCGGTGTCGACCTCGATATAAGGGTTGAAACGTGATCGGGCGTCGAGCTCGTCGGCATTCGCTTCGAGATACTCCTGTGCCCAGGGCGATACCGTCGCCTGCCCCCTCAGAGAAGCCTGGAAGTTCCACCCGGCATCGAACACCTGCACCCGCTGGTTCACCCAGTCGGCCACATAAATGAAACCGTCGTCATCGACCGCGACGTCCGAAGGTCGATTGAACTGGTTATCCCCGTTGCCGTGAACGCCGAACATATCGATAAACTCGCCATCAGGTGAGAACCGCTGGACGCGGTCGTTCCGCCAGTCGGCGACGTAAACGTTCCCCGAAGCATCGAGGTCGAGACCCCATGGCAGGTTAAACTCGCCTTCACCGAAACCGGGCTTGCCCCAACTGGAGATGTATTTGCCGTTCGGCGACATCCTCTGGATTCGGTTGTTCTGGTGATCGACGACCAGCAGATCACCTTCTGCAGTGAACTTGAGTGCAGAAGGGCCGTGAATCTGACCGGGCGCACTTCCGACCTCACCCCATTTCGATTCATATTCTCCGTCTGGTGTGTAAACGGTGATGCGATTCAACTCTTCGTCTGCCACGTAAACACGGTCGTCTGGTCCGTGAGTGATCGCCGTCGGACTCGTGAACTGTCCATCCCCCTTGCCATCGCTACCGAACTCCCCGTACCAGCCGTGTGCGACATCGCAAATGCCAACACGTATTCCCCGTCGATGCATCGGGCTGCGATTTATCACAAACACGCGGCCGTCAGACCGGACGGAAAGATCGACCGGAAGGTGGAATCCACGACCGCCGACGTCGGCACCGAACCCGACTGTATCGACGTAATTTACGTTTATCTCTGTGCCTGTTTTGGTAGTCATGGTTTACACAAGCTGATACTCGCGTGTAGCAACAATCAACTGCAATATGGAGACGATCTGGTGATCCTTGTCAGAGTCATCGGGGGATGCGGATTCTGACGATTCCCCGTGGCCAGCGAAAGCCACCAGCCCGGACCGTGTCTCGTCCGACACGTCGAGTCGCCCCAGTAGTTTCAGGCACGAATCGACCAGCGCTTCCGGAGTCGCATCTTGACCGGCTTGAGCCTTAATTTCGTTGACGAGTTCCCGAATGCCAGGTCGTTCGAGATCACCGACGACCCCGCTTGCGAAATTCACGCGCTGCACCATCGTGCCGGTCGATATCCAGTCGCTGCCGCCCATCCAGCCTTCGACACTGGGCGGAGCGAGCAAGGCCTGACCCATAAATCCGCTCGCAGCCGTCGCCCGGTAAACATCTGCTCCCGGCCGCTCGTAACCGCCGGCCAACCGCAACGTCCCCACAACAAGTTCCACAGGACTCTTAACCCGGGCATATCTTGAAGCCTCAGCCTTGAACGATTCCGAAAGAAACAGGGCCCTGAGCATCGCCTTGATGCTGTACCCGGACTCGAAGTAGGCGTCAGTCATTACCCTGATCGCTTCGGGGTCTTTCGGTGGGAAATGCGGCCACTGTGGAACTGGCAATTCGTCAGCCACAAAGTAGTGGTACATATGGCGCGCCACGAACGCGGCCGTGTCCGGCTGCTCGCAGATAATGTCGATCACGTCCTCGCCGGTAAAGTTTCCGGTTTTGCCAAGAAACGTCTTCTCGCCATCGTCGTGGTCCGACTCGTCGTACTTGAACTGCCAGGCAATGTAGCCATAGGGTCGCATCGTGTTATTGCGCATCTTCAGGGCCATGTAGTCCGTGTTGGCAACCGTCCAGCCGGTAAACGCCCGGGCACACTCTTTCACGTCTTCCTCGGTGTAGTTGCCAACGCCCATCGAGAACAGTTCTAAAATCTCTCGCCCGTAGTTCTCATTGATGGCATCCCGGTGATTGTCCTGATTGTCCAGGAAGAGGATCATCGCCGGGTTTTTGGAGAGTTGGACGAGCATGTCGCGGAAGCTGCCGAGTCCGTATTCGCGAAACATCTCGATCTGTGTGCTCATCACCTTGCCTTGGATGAGCTTTGTTTGCGCGGTTGCGAACACCCGGTGCCAGAAGAGCGCCACTTTCTCGACGAACGGAGCATCTGTGGTGACCATCCTGCCTATCCAGTAAGAACCCGCGCTAGGGAGAGTGCGTAGGTCTGACTGGTCGATGTGATAACGCCGGATTAGGTCGTCGGGCAGTGAAGTGGTATCCACGGCGTCAAGCAGCCTGTCGACCGCCACTTCGTAATCGACGCTGGCCAGGTCATGCAGTTCTTCGGAAGTGCCACCAAAACCCGCACGGCGAAGCAGGTGGGCGACCAGCGGGTAGTCGGCGCGCGCTTGGACTGTTGTCATTTCTGATACCCCCTGGCCGGATACTATACATACACCCTCGACTGGTAAAGGTGCGGACAGGATTGGTCGTCGCTCCTGCGCAACGCACTGGTAAACACTTGTTGTTGGCGAGCGTAGGTTCGAACACGCACACGAGGTCTATGATGGAGAAATGGCGAAAGAGCACTCGACCAGCACAGGCGACAGCCCGCAAACGCGCTCAAATCCAATCGCCGCGTCGTCTACCTCTGACACTCCGAAAACCCCAACCGGCACCCGTGCTCGCGCGGTCTTCGATATATCGCACACCTTCGAATCGCTAAAACACCCCGGTTATCGATACTTGTGGGCTGGATCGATGCTGGGAATGGGCGGATTCCAGATGCAGGCCATCGCCCAGACGGTGTTCGTCGACGATCTCACAGGAAGTGCTTTCATCACCGGACTCGTCGCCATGGGCTTTGCACCCACCATACTAATGATGTCGCTGTTCGGTGGGGTCGCGGGAGATCGTTTGGAGCGTAGGCTGGTAATCCAGATATCACAGGCTGGCGCCGCAGTACTCGCGCTGGTGATAGCGGTCCTCATCGCAACCGATTCGATCCACTGGGTGCACCTCTTCTTCGGCTCAATGTTGCAGGGCGTGACTTTCGCTTTCCAGATGCCGGCGCGGCAGGCGATACTGCCGGGTATGGTGGGCAAGGAAAACATTACGAACGCAGTGGCACTGAACGCTGCCGGAATGGGGATCATGACGATCATAGCCCCGGGTATCGCGGGGGTTCTCTACCTTGTTGCCGGGCCTGAGGCGGTCTATTTTGCCGTCGCGGGGATGTCGGTGCTTGCAGTTTTATTCACCTCTCGGCTCCCGAAGTTCATGCCTGATTTGAACAGGGTCAAAAAGAACGTTTTTTCAGACATCAAAGAAGGAATGCAATACACCTGCCGGAACCGACTTGTGTTCATTCTCCTGATTTCCGGCCTGACCTCCGCACTACTCGCAATGCCGTTCCGAATGCAGATTCCAGTGTTTACGCGAAGGTTGTACGACATCGACGCCGCCGAAATCGGTTGGCTTATGGCAGCGATGGGGGTTGGTGGCCTCCTTGCGACTGTACTCACCGCCAACCTCCGGGCAGGCCACCGTAGAGGACCGATCATAGTCGTCCTCGGTATCGGTGGGTCCGGTGTCGCTATGCTCCTGCTGGCGGTATCGGGCAGCTATATCGTGGGACTGGCGGTCATGGTCGGAATAGGTTTTGCTGGCGCGGTTCGAATGACACTCGGTGAATCCCTCGTCATCGAGGCCACCGACGACGCTTTCAGGGCCAGGGTTATGAGCCTGAACATGATGAGTTACGGGCTGATGCCTCTCGGGGCGCTGCCCATGGGGTATGCCGTCGACACTCTGGGTGCCCAGACGACCCTGGTAATAGTGGGCCTCATTCTTCTCGTAGCCACGGCTGTGCTGATGCTCGGCTCGTCCACTCTCCGCCGTCACTCGTAACGGGCGCGGATCACCAGGCGCATTGCCTGGCCCAAATACATTCTTGCAGGAAGTCAGTTTCGGAATACGACCGGAAGCAAGAGACCAATACAAGATTTTTACCCCCAATTAAGGCGTACGATGTGCCTCGTCACGGCCCGATGGGCGCGACGCCGTCCGGAGACGAGCTGTAAAACGTGGGGGAAGTTTGATGCCGGCGAGGATACCTGCCAGCGTGTCCGAAGGGACCCAGATTCCAGATTTTCAACTGCGTTCGGTAACCGGTGAGATGGTCAGACCATCCGACTACCGGGGCAAGCGGCTGGTCATATTCTTCTGGGCATCATGGTGAGCGTGTCGTGAACAGCTGCCCGTGTGGCAGCAGATGTACGCAGACATCAGGTCGAATAATGGCGACATTCTTTCGGTTGCCGTCGATCTTCAAGGCCCCGATAAAGCGCGGCCCTACCATGAACAGGCCGGGGCCGAGTTCGTGACCGTAGTGGACGAAGAAAATTCGCTGGCCAGGATTTTCGGCTATCGCGCCATCCCGAACGGTATTTTCGTAGACGAAGAAGGGAAATTGCAGTTTCAGCAATACGGTGGGTTCGATATCAAAAAAGATGAGACCGCGGGCCTTGTTTTCGCGTTCATTTCCGGTGGTCAGGTATTGAAACTCTCACAGGCCACGTTCGATGGCCCGGCTTCTGACCACTTTGAGAGGGGACTGGCCCATTACCAGTCAGGCGAGATCGTGCAGGCGCGCTCGGTGTGGCGAGCGGGTATCGCTCTGGACCCGGAAAACTGGAACATGCGAAAACAGCTGTGGGCAATCGAAAACCCCGATAAGTTCTATGCCGGCAAGGTCGACTACTCCTGGCAGCGTGAACAGATCGAACACGGCCAGTAATCCGGTGGATCAAGCAGGAAGTCGAGAGCAGCATTGACTTCTCTCTGGGGCGGTAAAACCCGGTGCGTTGTAACGCTGACTTTCGACATCGACGGCCCGTCGGCAACCCTGCGCCGAAACCCCGAGCTCGCCGACCATCCCAGCGCGATCTCAATGGGCGAATTCGGCCCAAGAACCGGCACGCCCAGGATTCTCGAACTGCTCGATAGACACGATATATCGGCCACATTTTTCATTCCCGGATGGGTGGCCGAGCGCAATCGTGAACTGCTGAAAAACATCGGGGAACGCGGGCACGAAGTAGCGCACCACGGCTACCTGCACGAACCGCCTTCATCGCTGGAACCTGATGAAGATGAAGGACAAATCCTCGACCATGCTTCCGACATTCTCGAATCGATCACAGGCGAAAGACCGCAGGGATACCGTTCTCCATCATGGGAACTTTCGGCAAACTCACTCCAGCTTCTTCATGATCGCGGGTTCGTCTACGATTCGAGCCTGATGGGCGATGACATCCCGTATTACGTCGGCGAAAAAGACAGGCGTATCGTTGAACTGCCCGTCCACTGGTCGCTTGATGACGCCCCCTACTACACCTACATGCCCGTTGCCGGTCGGACCGCAACGATGTCAACGCCGAACGACGTGCTCACCGCCTGGCAGTGGGAGTTCGATGGGGCGTACCGGGAGGGCCGGGCGTTTATGCTGACAATGCACCCCCACACGACCGGTAGATTCGCTCGACTCGAGGCACTCGACAGGCTCATACAGCACATCAAGCAGCACGATGGTGTCGAGTTCATGCAGTGTATCGTCCTCGCTAAATTGTGGGTCAATATGCACGGGGCCAGCCCCTGATCACTCTGGCGAAATACCGACCGTTATTCCCCCGAAAACCCCCAAATACTCACCGCATAGGAGTGACTTATCCCTGAAATAACCCTTGTCGACCTCGTGGCCAACAACACGATGGACGAACATATGGCGGCGCTACTGTGGGCGATCGCCGAAGAAAAACGGTCATTCGTTTCAGCTGCCGGACCGCAAAATGCCGGCAAAAGCACGGTGCTTTTCGCAATGCTCGATCACGTGCCAGTCGGAACACCGATACATGAAATGAACGGCGAGGTTGATGAAATGAACGAGTACGCGAAGTCACCCGATGGGGGGTACCTGGAAGTCGGGGAGATCAGCGACCATCGTCCAGTTCGCTACATCTGGGGTGAGCCAGTCCGAGTCCTGTTTACGACGTTGAACACAGGTTTTTCGCTGGCGACGACGATGCATGCCGATGGAGTCGACGATGTCTTCCGGCAGATCTGTGTCGAGAACGAGGTCTCCGATGCCGACGCCTCGACGATCCAGTTTGTCGTGCACATCCTCAGATTCGGTGAGGATATGGAAAGTTACTGGCGGCGCATCGATAGCGTGCACGAAATCACCGGGGTGAAGAACGGGGTGCAGATCGCATCGGAACTGTTCTCGTGGGACGAGGAGACCGACAGTTTTATCGCCTCAAATCCGGTCTCTGTTCTGTCGGCTTCGAGCGCGCTCCTCGCCGAAAGGGCCGAATCGATCAGGGAACAGGCGGCAAAAGTGCGGGATGCTGCGAAATAGCGGGCCGGAACCAAAACATCCGAACGACCACCGCGGTATTTCCCTTCCTCTGGCGCACGACACTGAACAATTCTGTACCAACAAACGTCTTTACACCGCGCCGCGGAGTAACTTGCGCCAGCACGGTGGATATTCATGTTTCGTCATTTCGCGTGCACTGTCGCCCGGAATAATGCTACTCGCCGATCCCAAGCGCCCCGTTTATCAGCGCCCAGCAACGGTCAAGCGATTGCGCGCTGTCGCGCCCCTGGCACAGAATTAACACGTTTGAGTGGATAATGTAGTCGCCATATTTCACCGCCAGACTCCCCCCGCCACCGCCGATGGTGAAACCCGAAGTCCGCCGGTCGCGCGTCCCCTCTTTCCAAGTGACATCGTCGCTGGCTACCGCACCGTCTGGCCCCGTGACCTCATCGGCAAAGCTCGTACCGTTCGAGACTGCTTCGTCGTGCGACGGGTAGAACCGTATTTCGTACTCTACCGATTCTCCACCACCCGGTTTCCAGAACCCGTAGATGGCCGAAGTCGCACCCGTCAGGCCGGTAACGTCATATTCTTTCGATTTTTTCATTCCGATTGCGAGAAAATCTTCCGCGGTGAATATGCGATCGGAAGCAGTGATCTTCCGAAGCAGGTCGGCTTCATGCGGGCCGTCACCTGAATTCGATCCACAGGCGATAGCGAAGACGGAAAGCAGTGTGGTAAGCGCGATGATTGAAATCAGGGTTTTGTTCATCAGACGAGAGTAGCTGAGCGGGGGTGATGCCGCTGTTGCCACACCCTGAATGAAAACACGTTTTCGGTACCCGGTTCGAAGACGTGAAGGTCGATGCAGATCACATTTCGAGGGCGTAAGATGCGGCCGCAGCAGGGCCGCCGAGATGTCTGCTGCCACCACCAAGCCCGCACGGAGCCACCTCCAATGAAAATCACCGCCATTAAGCCGTACCCCGCATGGTCAGTATGGAGGAACGTTTTCCTGGTGAAAATTGAAACCGACGAAGGAATCTATGGCTGGGGCGAAGGCGGGACCTCGTGGCGAGAGCTTGGCGTGAAGGGCGTCACAGAGCACTTCAGCCAGTGGCTGATTGGCAAAGACCCCATGCAGGTCGGTCGCATGTGGCAGGAAATGTACCGCAGCGCCTACTTTGAGGGCGGCCGCGTAGTCACGGCAGCCATGTCGGCCATCGATATCGCACTCCACGACATCATCGGCAAAAAACTCGGTGTCCCTATCTACCAGCTGCTTGGCGGACGCCAGCGCGACTGGGTCCAGTGCTTCGCTACCACGGGAGCGAAGACCGGCGAAGAGATGATCGAGAAAGCCCAGGCACTGGTTGCCGACGGCTGGGAATGCATGAGACTTTCGGTGCACGGGGGAGTCGAAGGCTATGACGACGCGACTTTCGAACCCCGCCCCGATATCGCCGACAACGCGAAATGGCTCACAAAAGCGCGGGAAACGCTTGGAGAAGAGGTCGTGATTGGCATCGACTACCACCACAGGCTCAGTGTCGCCGAAGCCGCTTCGTTCTGCCAGAAGATGCCTGAAGGCACACTCGATTTTGTCGAAGAGCCAATCAGGGACGAAAGCCCGGAAGCGTACGAAACCCTTCGTGCCATGACCCCGATGCCGTTTGCGGTCGGCGAGGAGTTTTCATCCAAGTGGCAGTTCGCTCCATACATCGAGCGAGGTCTGACAAACTTTGCCCGGGTCGACCTGGGAATCGTTGGTGGGTACACGGAGGCCCAGAAAGTTGCCGGCTGGGCCGAAACACACTACATCGACCTGATGCCGCACAATCCGCTGGGTCCCATCAACACCGCGGCAACCGCGCATCTGGCGATGGCAACACCCAACTTCGCATGGCTCGAAATGTTCCAGCGCTCCGAAGAGATCGAAGTACAACACGACGAGTTGTATCCGGGACAGTTCAGGGCCGTTGGCGGCAGGATGGAAGTTCCTGATAGACCGGGCCTTGGCGTAGATGTCGATGAAGATGCGATAGCAAACAGCCCGATGCACGCCGATAACTTCATAAGCACAATGCTGCACCGTCGGGACGGTTCAGTCACGAACTGGTGAGTTCCGCTCCAATTCAGGCGTCTACCTCACGCCATCCTGCGGCGCGTAGCCGAGGACTTCTTTCGCGTGACTGTTGTCGCGATATCCGCGCTTGTTATTGGATGTCGCCCAGAAAATGTCAAACTTCAGATCGGCCGGTGCTTCGATGCACTTGATTGCCAGCTGCTGCAGGTCCCGGTGACTCACCCAGTTGGCCTGCCCGCGGCCTGCCCCCGGGACATCGTCAGGGCCGCAGCTACTGATCCGCAAGTTGATAACCGATAACGGAGTCGTAAGCGCAAAGTATCGGCCAAGGTCCTCGCCAAACAGCTTTGTAACACCGTAAATGCTCACCGGTTTCGGTTCGGCGAACTCGTCGATCATCTTCCACGACTCGGGGATGTCTTCAGGCCCGGTCGCCACGAGCCGACTGTATGGCTCCTCGCGCTCATAACCGTTCACCGTAGCCCCTGAACTGGCGAGGATCACACGCGAGACCCCCGCCTGCCTGGCCGCTTCCAGAACGTTGTATGCCCCAACGATGTTGTTCTCCAGCATCGTGTCCCAGCCGCCATCCATGCCGTCGGCACTGCTCATTCCACCATCGGCAGCAAGGTTCAACACGCAATCGACGCCCTCGAAGGCAGGTCGAATCGAATCGAACTCGGCTATGTTTGCTTTTAACACCTGTCCGTCCGGCAGGCCGTCTACACCGCTGCGGGAGAGGGCGCTGACGTTATAGCGCTCTTCAAGCACCGGCTTGAGCGCCTGGCCGACCACGCCGCTGAGACCGGTCACCAGCAGATTCAGTTTTTTTGCCACGGACCACGCTCCAATATTCCAGGCTGATAAATGTCGATCAAATGTGTGACTGATGAAATCTGATGGCTGGTTAAATAAGGACTATTAGCCAGATAGCCACACTGGATGCGAGCGATACCAAAACCGCTGCCGACCCCAGGTCTTTGGCCCGCTTTGACAGCGGATTCCGCTCTGGTCCGATCCGATCGACCGTAGCCTCAATCGCTGAATTGATCAACTCAATCACAAGCACAATCGCGATCGAGCCGATCAATACAGCCCTTTCAATGCTCGAATCGGTCAGAAGTATGGCCGCGATCACACCGACAGCAAGGATGATGATTTCCTGTTGAAATGCCCGCTCATGTTTCGCCGCGTACGCCAACCCGCGTACCGAGTATTTGAACGCCCGGTAAAGCAGACGAAGATCGACCAACCTTGCGAATTGTGTCATGGCCATGTGTATACATTTTTACCGCTTGAATTGCCAGCGAAACGGTGAAATATCGTGTGTGGACCGAATGCCAGAGGATCCTACACCGTATCTCGTCGATCAACCCCGCTACCCAACCGGTCCAATCCACGCCGTTACCCCGCCGTCGACAAGCAGCTCCGACCCCGTAACGTAGGCCGCCTCGTCCGATGCCAGGAACAGAATCGACCCGGCTATGTCCGATGCGTCGGCGACTCGACCCAGCGGCACGCGCTTTGCCATCTGCGCCATCCATTCGTCATCGAACGCATCGATTGTGAACGGAGTGACCGCCCAGCCCGGCAGAACCGAGTTCACCCGGATGTTGTCGGGACCGTACTGAACCGCCGCCGAACGAGCGAAATGAGTCATACCGGCGCGTGAAGTGGCATAAGCGCTCGAGTTCTGGCGAACGATTCTCGCCATCATTGATGAAATAAGGACGATCGACCCGCCTCCGCTCTCACGCATGGGCCGAACTGACGACTTCACGGCGAGAAACATGCCGAGATTTGTCACGTCCATCACGCGCTGCCAAACATCGACGTCGGTAGTTTCGATCGGATTTCCGCGGTCGTTGACCCCCGCGGCCATGATCGTGATGTCAAGACGGCCGTGCTCGGAAACTGTCGATTCGACCGCCGCGTCCCAGTCCGGCTCCGAAGTGACATCGAGGTGAACGTACCTGGCTGTGAGGCCGTCATCGCGCATTTTCGCGGCCGACTGCTCGCCCGCTTCGTCGTCAATATCGGCGATCACCACTTTTCCACCAGCCCGCGCGATTTCGAGAGCGGAAAGCCCGGCGAATCCCAGCGACTTGCTCTCATCTGCATGGGCTCCACCAACCACGAGTGCGACTTTACCGGTAAAGCGGTTGCTCATATTTCTTCCTCTTCGCGTTGATTACCCCACGGCGGTAATGACTCAACAGGCCGAATCCTAAACCGGTGGATGGAGATTGTGGAAATCAGTCGCCCGCTCAAACGCATCGCCGACTCTAATCAATAGGGGCTCTGCCAGGTGATGACCAGCAAACTGGAGTGAAACCGGCATGCCTTCATCGTTCAGCCCACACGGCAGGGCAATGGTCGGCAGCCCGGAAAAGTCGTACGGAACTGTGAACCGACTGCTCCAGGGATCCCGATCCGGCGGAATCGGACCGTACAGATATTCAGGCGTAACCGGGTATGAAGCTCTGGAGGTGGTCGGGCACGCAAGGACGTCGATATCGCGCATCGTGTCCCTGAGACCACCGTTCAGTTCCAGTCGCAGGCCGTGTGCACTGGCGTATTCGACAGCCGTATGGCCCGATCCGTTTTCCAGCCAGCCCCTCAGGAAAGGCCCGTATTCGGATGCCCTGGACGGATATGTGGTCGAATGGGCGACCGCCGCCTCGCTCGAACATATAACCGGCCAAGCCGTCATTGCCTCACGCAAAATCACGGGCATCTTTACGGGAACGATCTCTGCACCGAGGTTTTCCATTACCCGCACACCGGCTGCAACGGCCCGGGCGAATGACGGCTCCATATCGGCTGTCGAATAGTCTTCATCCCAGCCGATCTTCAATCCTTTGACTCCTGTTCCAACGCCGACCAGCATCTCCGGAACCTCCTTGGACAGGGTCGTCACGTCGTTGGGATCTTGGCCTGAGATCGCCTGGAGGACGATACCTGCGTCCGCCGCCGACCTTGTCAGTGGCCCGACGTGGTCGAGCGATTGCGCCAGGTCCATGACCCCGTATCGACTCACCCGGCCCCAGGTCGGCTTCAGGCCAACGGTCCCGCACACCGCCGCCGGGTGCCTGATTGAACCACCGGTGTCGCTGCCCAGCGTCCCAAAGGCCAGTCCTGCCGCAGTTGCCGACCCCGACCCGCTGGAAGAAGCGCCCGCCCAGTGCGATCTGCGCCACGGGTTTTCAGGTATCTGCAGCTTCGGGTTATATCCACCCATCGCCCCTTCTGTCATGTTCAATTTACCGAGTAAAACCGAACCTGCGTCACGCAACTTCGCAACCACGGTCGAGTCGAAATCGGGCATGTTGTTGGCAAACACCGCCGAGCCGCCCATCGTCCTGATACCGGCCGTGCTGCAAAGGTCTTTCACAGCTATCGGAATGCCATGGAGCGGGCCACGGTAGTTGCCCTCGATTATCTCCTGCTCCGCCTGCCGGGCCTGATCGAGAGCCAGTTCGGGCGTGAGCGTGGCGTACGCCTTCAAGGTTCCGTCGAGCAACTCGATGCGATCAAGCATCTCCTGCGTTAGATCGACCGGTGAAAGCTCACGCGATTCGATCAGCGGCGCAAGTTCAACGATCGTTTTGTAATGCAGTTCTGCCGATGGCGACATATCGATTTTTCCTACATTCCTTCTTCCTCTGGGAGAAGGCTAGGTTGAGGGGGAATGATGCGACGGTAGTGTAGGGCCTGGCAAGCGGGTAATGTGCTGATTGAATTTACTGGCCCAACCACGGGGCAGCCCACTCGACTAAGTAGGCCGCCGGGCCTAACGGGATCTCGCAGCACTCCGCACGCCCGACGATCGCCTAATCCCGCGCAAGATCGCGCCTTGGGCCGAGGCGGGCGGGAATTACCGGTCCGCCGCCGTGATTATGCCGCGTTATCGTGTTCAATTTCGGCCTTAGCGTGAACCCGGGGTCCGCCCAGTCCTCAACCTCGCAACGCTCCGCCCAGTCGTTATAATAGCGGATCATGGCTGCGGCGCGTTCGCTCTCGCCATCTATCAGATCGTTCAGTTCTGTACGGTCGTCGCTGATGTTGTAAAGCTCCCAGACCGCCTTTGAATCTGGATCGCCCTGATCGGCGATCTCGCTCACCAGCTTCCAATCGCCCATGCGTACCGCTCGATTGCCTTCATGCTCCCAGGCGATCGGCCTGTCCCGCTCCCAGTCCTGGCCTTTCAGCACACCAGAGAACGATTCGCCCTCATGCGGCTTGATGTGGTGCCCGTTGAAAGTCGTGGGATAATTCGCTCCCGCGATATCGAGCAATGTCGCGTTGATATCGATCAGGTGCGCCGGGTTGCTGAATACAGAACCGTTGCTGGCCCCACCTTCACCCATCCCGGCGGGCCAGCTGACGATGAACGGCGTGGATATCCCGCCCTCGTGCGTAAAGTGCTTGAACAACCTGAACGGCGTGTTGTTCACATTGGCCCAGGCAATGTCGACGCTTGCGAAGGTGTCCGGCTGTCCGGGGTCGATATTCGGTGAGTTGCCCGTGCGGACGACACGACCGTCAACCGTCGGGTAGTTGTAACGAGACGGATCCGGGACAGGGGTGTCTTCCGCGAGGAACTCAGCGCAGCCACCGTTATCTGCAAGGAACATGACGACCGTGTTGTCTTCCTCGCCCGATTCCCTGATCTTGTCCATCAACTGCCCAACGCCCCGGTCGACCTGTTCGACCTGTGCCGCGTACACAGCCATCTGCAGGTCACGCCATTCTTTGTCGGGCGATTCTTCCCACGCCAGTACCCCGCTATCACGAGGCGACAGCTGCCATTTCGGATCGACTATTCCGAGTCCCCGCTGCGCTTCGTGGCGGTTCATACGGGTCTCATCCCAACCATTTCGGTACTTCCCGCGATACTGCTCGATATCGTCCGGCCATGCGTGCAACGGCCAGTGGGGTGCCGTGAAGGCCATGTAGAGAAAGAAAGGCTCGTCTCGATGAATCGCGTCGTCGACGAACTGCGTTGCTTTCGAAGCGATTGCGTCAGTAAAGTGGTAGTCGGTGGTCTCAACGCTGATCCTCGTCGAATCGTCCATCAGCATGTTCGGGTTGTAGTAGCTGCCACCACCCGAAAGAATGCCGTAGAACCGGTCAAATCCCCTACCCCGCGGGGTAGGGTAACCCGGCATATCGGGATACCAGCCATCGGGCAGGTTCCCCTGCTCACCGCCAGCGTGCCATTTGCCGGCCATCAGTGTTCGGTAACCCGCGGTCTTCAGGACCTCGGCGATAGTCACGCAGTTGTCGTTGAGATAGCCCTGGTATGCCGGGACTCCCAGATCATTGATCATGAAGCCGATCCCTGCCTGCTGGGGATTCAGCCCGGTCAGCAAGGCTGCGCGAGAAGGGCAGCAGCGCGCCGAGTTGTACATCTGGGTAAAACGGATTCCCCCGGCGGCCAGCCTGTCAAGATTTGGTGTGCGGATCTCCGACCCGTAACAGCCCAGGTCAGACCATCCCATGTCATCCGCCATTATCAGGACGATATTCGGTCGGCTTGCCCCATTCAATGTACGGTCGCTGGAAGTCTCGGTCATCTCTATCTGGTATCCGTTCTGCCGCGTTGCCGCGATTTCATTTCGGCGACGAATCGGAACTTTACTACTGCCCCGACGCCAACACGCGTGCTCTGGCCCTCTTCACTGTGCTAAGTTCGCCTGCAAATCGCGGGTTCAAACGAAGTTTTGGATCGATTTTCCGGTTTGATCGGGTTCCTGGAGTTCCGCATTGAGTAACAACTACGATTGCATCGTCCTGGGTGTTGGTGCCATGGGCAGTTCGACTGTCTACGACCTCGCTGCCAAACGCGGCCAAAAAGTGCTTGGGCTCGAAAAATTTGATATCCCGCACGCAGAAGGGTCGTCGCACGGAGTCAACCGGGTAATCCGACTGGCCTACTACGAAGACCCCTCGTATGTACCGCTGATGCGCCGGGCATACGAACTCTGGGAGGAAATCGAAGAACTTGCTGGCGAAAAACTCCTGTACAGAATTGGTTCGATCGACGCCGCTCCGGCAGGACACGAAGTTTTCGAAGGCTCGCTCGAATCGTGCCTCGTCCACGACATTCCGCACGAAGTTTTAAATCACGATCAAGTCAACCAGCGATTTCCCGGTTACCGGATGCCGCCCGGCCACATGGCCCTACTCCAGCAAGATGGAGGTTTCTTGCTTGCGGAACGCAGTATCGTCGCCTACGTGAACGCCTCACTTGCGGCAGGTGCCGAAATCCACGCACGCGAATCCGTTTTGAGTTGGGAACCCACCGGTGATGGCGTACTTGTGCACACCGACCGGGCCGAGTACACCGCCGAAAAACTCGTAATCACGGCGGGTGCGTGGACTGCGGGCATGGTCCCGTCGCTGGCCGAACTGGCGGTGCCAGAACGCCAGGTGCTGGCCTGGCTTCAACCCGAAGATCCGATGCTGTTCACACCCGAGAATTTCCCCGTTTTCAACGCCTATTTCGACGAAGGGCGCTACTACGGGTTCCCGGTGTTTGGCATCCCGGGATTCAAGATCGGTAAATACCACCACCTGGAAGAAGTCGCAGACCCCGATCAGATGGGAAAAGGGGTTACGCGCGAAGACGAAGAGATCCTCCGGTCGGCAACCGCCAAATACTTCCCGAAGGCCAACGGAAATGTGATGACAATGGCGACTTGCATGTTCACCAACTCGCCAGATGAACACTTCATCATCGGTGTCTTGCCTAATCATCCACAGGTGTCAGTTGCCGCCGGGTTCTCGGGGCACGGCTTCAAGTTCGCGAGCGTTGTGGGCGAGATCATGGGCGACCTGGCAACCAGGGGTGAAACCCCCCACGATATCGAGCTACTACGCCTCGACCGCTTCTGACTGGTTCCCACTCCCTACCAGGGAGGGGGTTGAGCCGCGTAAAGGGAGTTCCAATGGGCTTCAGATCGCATTATGAATCTCGACGGTAACCCCTCCTAACATCCGAATACCGGGTGTCAATTACGAGTCCACGAGGAAACCGGCCACCTGTATAACAATCGACGCAAAAGCGAGTAATCCGGCAATGATTATCGCCCAGATCGCAAGAGTCTTGGCATCGGAGGACGACTCGCGCGCTTGGGCCATTTCATCGTGCTCCATTAACTGGAAATATGCGTCCGGTTCGAGATATTCTCGCTCCGTAATCGGGTCATTTTTGCTGTAATACGGGGGTGAAAATGCTTGCCGATAAACCCGATCGATTTTCTCATAATTAAACGAATAACCGAGGTTTTCGAGATGTGTTTCTAGTTCCCTTACCGTGGCTCCGGAAGTGAGATTCGCTTTGCCGAGGGGTTAGGGGCTGGGTTGATCTGTCCGCCTCTTTAGCCAACACAAATGCAACCTCGGCGCGCCTTGCCTCACGCCCACCAGTCCACCCTTAGCCCCAGGGTATCTCCAGCAGTTGCTCACCCCACACCACCGGGCCGTCGTACAGGCTCTTCACCTCGTAAATAGCCTGGGCTTTGCGGACCGGCTCTTCCATCTTTGCCTGCTGGTGGACCAACGCCAGCCGCTTGACCCCGGCATCGACAGCTGTCTGGGCAGCGCCGAACGTGCCGGTTTCTGTTTCATAGCTGGGTGAGCCGGGGATCACGTCTTCATCCACCTTGATGCACTCCATCACCAGCAAGTCCGCTCCGGTCGCAAGGTCGGTCAGCGATTTGCATGGCCGGGTGTCGCCGGAGAACACAATCGAACCCTCGTCCGAATCAATGCGGTAGGCGAGCGAATCGAGGTATGGCTGCACGTGATCGACCGGCGCCGCAGTTATCTCCCAGTTTTTACCGGTGGCGACCGTGCCCGGCTTAATGTCCCGGGCGTGGATCTTCGGCGGTTTTCGCGGTGGAACACCGCCACGTTCGACAAATGCCGCCACGCTGAGCGGGTGCTGCGTCCGTGCCACGATGTCGTGCCAGTACGCGCCCGTCCCTTCGCCAAGCAGTCTCTCGGTCAGTTGCTCGGTAAGCGTCGGTCCGTAAACCTGGAGCTCGCTCTCCTTACCGATCGACATGTCGAAGCGGGTTAGCAGGAACGACGGGTAGTCAGCATCGTGGTCGGAGTGGTGATGGGTGAAAAACAGCCGATCGACCTGGGTCGACTGAAAGCCGGCCTTGTGAAGCATGTAGTTCGCCGCATGACCGCAGTCGAACATAAGCCATTCGCCCCCAATTCCCACAAGGAACGAAGATCCCCAGTGCGCCATGTCGGGTGCCGGGGTTCCGGTGCAGAGCATAATCACTCGAGGTGCTATTTGATCCTCTTTAATCCGGGGGATTGGCAAAAATCAGGCGGGTTTTACCAGAAGCTAACTGGTTCCCAAAAAGTATGGAGACTCACACGCACTTCGTTACCCTGATGGTGTCGGCTTCCGGTGCGCGCTTATTGACGATGCCCCCTGAAACCGTGAGTTCGCAAAACAACGCTGGAAACAACGATTGACGAAATATGTGCTGAAAATAGGTGTTGACCGAATAATGAGATCGGGACAGCTTGTTGCGCTGCTGGCTGTACTGATCGAAGCGTGGATCATGCTGGATTATTCCTGGGGCAGGTTCGGGAACCTGCCTGGCGACAGCGACGCACTTTCGGTCGTCGCTGTCGTTGCGGTGCTGCTGATTTTCAGCGAGCTTGTTCGAGTCGGTCGGTCGACCTCGATTCGCTGGCTGATGTGGCTGGGCTTCATCGCGCGGTTTGCGGCGCTGGGTTGGGCCGGAACTGGCTTACTTGCACTGCTTGCTTTGTGGGCGGTTTCCGATTCGGTCGGTGAGCCACTGGCGGGCTCCTTCTTCTGGGCGGCCGGCGGGCTCGCGTTGATGACCAGTGCTTACGCATTTACTATCGGCAGAAATCGGATCGTCGTCCGAAAATTCCGAATTGCCAGGTCGCACCCTGCAGGAGACGCCGGAAGGCAATATGAATTTCGCATCACGGTACTGTCCGACCTTCACCTCGGCGAGTTCGTAACAGCCGAGCACATTCGCCGTGCCGTCCAAATATCGAACAGTGAATCTCCGGATATCGTCCTGCTGCTGGGCGATTACGTTGACAGTGACGGGTCTCTAGCTGACCGGTTAGTTGCCGAACTCACACTGCTTGAAGCAAAGCTCGGCGTGTTCGCTGTCCTCGGGAACCATGACATCCGTTCCGCTGGTTCACAGATGATTATCGACGCGCTGGAGCGCGATCCGAATCTTGCGCTGCTGAGGGATGCATCGGCGTTTGTTGAGGTTGGTGCTGGCGACGAATCGAAGACCGTGCAGATCATCGGTATCGAAAGTCCGAGTGACTGGCGGTCCAGCAAGTTGATCATCTTCGGAGGAGAAGTGCTCGATGCTGAGTTGCCGGGGAGTCGTGCCGATTTCAGGATAGTTGCATCTCATCATCCTGAAGTAATCTTTCCGGCCGCGAAAACTTCAGTCGATCTCATCGTAGCCGGGCACACCCACGGAGGGCAACTGGCCGTACCGTTTACCGGTCGGTTCCTGAACGTCGGTCGCCTGGTAGCGAAGTATTTTCTTGGGCTCTACGAACTCGGCACTACCACCCTCGTGGTCAGTGCCGGGATCGGTGTCGGCGTAATTCCGGCCCGAATCGGTGTCCCGCCCGAGGTAACGCTGATTGAAATATCGCTCGATTGACCCGGCGGCCTGCGCACTCACCTAGTACTGGCGATGCTTATCGACCACGTTGATCAGCGGTTGCCCGGAAACGTAACGCTGCAAATTATCGGTAAACAGGCCCACCGTTCGTCTGTCGAGCATCTCCCGCTCTGAGTTGCCAGCGATGTGGGGCGTGATAATCACGTTTGGCAGGTCCCACAGCTCGTTGTCGGCCGGCAGCGGTTCCCTGATAGTAGTGTCGAGCCCGGCGCCCGCTATCACACCTGACTTCAGCGCAGCCAGAAGGGCATTGTGATCGACCAGGCGACCGCGTGAAGTAACCACGATCCTGGCGGTCGGTTTCATCATCGCCAGTTCACTGGCACCGATCATATTTTCGTTACCTGCCGTGTAGGGCGCGGTTATCACTACGTAGTCGGCTTCAGCCAACAGATTGTTGAGTCGTGACCGGCCCCAGACCTCATCAACGATCGGATCGCCGTCGACAGGCTGTTCATCCACCGCGATCACGTTCATCCCCAGGGCCTTCGCACGCCAGCCGATTTCTCGCCCGGACTTCCCAAATCCAACTATCCCGCAGGTCTTGTCACCCAGGTACTCGACGACCCCCAGCGCACCATCCTGATCCCAGCGATGCGCCTCCTTGTCGGCCCAGAACCGGGGCAGCTGCCGGGCAAGGGCAAGCATGAGAGCCACCCCGTGCTCGCCAATCATCGGAGCCCCGGCACCGCGCGAATTTGTGACTGTGACATCGGTATCGACGATACTGGGGATGGCCCTGAAAAGCCCCTCCATCCCGGCATCGAGCGTGTGGATCCATTTCAGCTTCTTCGCAGCATGGAATTGCTCGGCGGTCAGGTAGCCAAACACGACCTCGGCCGAGGCGACTTCATTCCGAATTGACTCATGTGCGTACGCCTCGATCAGTTCGTGGCCGGGATGTTCGTCCCGCAAACTCGGATAGTAGGGAGCACCAAAATCGGCGAGTAGTAAAACTTTCATAGGATCTCGGTCTGATGGTTTACGGTTTTCCTAATCGGTCTCGAGCGATTTCAACACGTCAACAGCAACCGCGACCAGCGCCTCACCGGCCTCAGGCCCGTACGGACTCGTTGTAGTTCCGTAATAACGGCGATATTTCTTCATTCTCACAATCTCGGTCACCGGGACATCGGCAATCTCTTCATGCGGTTGACGGGTCGATATGTAGCCGATGTAATCATCGCAATAACTGGCTACCCAGGGTCGATCGTTCGGTAACGCCGCCTTGATTTCAGCCCCCAGTTCGTTGAAAAGTTCGCCCGCGTGTGCCGAAATCAAAGTGTCGCCAATACGAAATCCCCTGACTTCAACAACTACAGCGGGCTGATCCTCGTTGCGTGCAAGGTTCACCTCGTTGTTGCCAGCCCCGTAGAGTTCCGGGTGGTACTCGGCCGCGTTTGCAGTGGTCGTACCGTCGAGCCACGTTTCGCCGGTGTAAGTGCCGAGCGATTTGCGCAGCCGTTCGCGATTCGCCAGGGCGTCGCTCAACGACCAGTTCACCCTGTGACGCGGGAGTTGTACGGGTGCGCTTGCGACATTCAATCGCACATCTGACTTCGCCGTAATGTTTTTAGCGACACTGAGAGCGGCGATCGCCAGCGCCCGGCCAAACAATGCAGTGTCTTCGTGCGAATGCAGGTGCTCCGAAGCCGTGTTTCCGAACCACCAGTCAAATGGGTGGATATCACCGGCAGCGCCCTGGATATATATCGCAACCGATCCGGGCAGCATAGATTCGATAAATGCCGACATCTCGCCAGCAAAATCACCAGACCATTCGAGGTACTGACCGCCATCGGCAACGCCGTGGCAGGCAAAGTTGACCAGCCGCACAAGCGGCCGTCCTGCATCGTCATCGACCGCCATCACACCGACTTCGGTGTCGATAGGTCTATCGGGATACTGTCGGTTGACGGTCCAGTCGTCGAGCGACCCCGAGCCTGCACCAACTTTTGCCGGGACCGCCTGATTCAGCGCGTTAAAGACACAACCCGCAACCTGGTCGGCCAGCCACGCGGTCCAGGTGGTCCATTCTGCTGGAAGTGAGGTGATCGTATCGGGAGAGGTGTGATTGTGCGTGAAATTTAACAGCACGTTCGCGGAGGGGATTGCGGCCACCTGGAAGATCTTGGCCTTGATCGCACCGACCGTTTCGACAGTCAGCCCGGCGATCTCCAGGGAGATGATCGTGAGGTCCATCTCGCCCCGGCGAAAGACGACGGCGCGCACGTGGATGTCGCGGTGTACGCCGCGCGCCACACCCTGCCTCAGGCCCCAGTTACCCATCGGATAGCCGACAGGTGGGGTGATGACGGCCTTAGCCGCTCCGGCGAAAGTCCGGCCCGACGATTCATCTGGCAAAAATTCTGGCAAACGAATCTATCCCCAGTTCTTGTAGGTTCCCGGACTGGTTTGCCGGGACATCTGGATCTGTACGCCGTCGGGGTCGTAACAGTTGGAGATGGTGCGACCCGACTGCTGGTTCTCGAACGGCTCGAACAGAAAATCCACGCCACCGATAAACTCGATCTCCTTCTGGGCATCGGGTGGGTCTTCAACGAGGAACGACAGGTGATCGATACCCAGTCCCTGGCCTTCCTGCTGCTTGTGAAGCTCGATTCTTACCGGGCGGTCGCGGTCGCCGTTCCAGAGAAACACCGTTTCACCGTCGTCAACAGTGCCTTCCGGGTGCATGCCGAACTTGCGGTAAAACTCTATCGATGCACCGAGGTCACTCACGATGATGTCGATGTGGTCGACGCCGAGAAATTTCATTGCAGTCTCCCAGTCCCGTGGGCTGCCGGTCTGAATAACCAGTCCCACATTAAGAAGGTCGCCGCGAGTTTATGCCTGCTCAAACACGTACGCCATTCGGTGCTATGCTGCCGTCACTCGGTAATCACGGCCTGCGAACCATATTTTGGCCAGTGCCTACGACAGGGACGAACTAGAAATGCACCTGCTCGAAGTAAAAAATCCGGTTGCCCAGCAGCGTGGGGTGATATCGGCATTCAGCGCCAGCGACAGGCCCGATACGCTCGACAATAAGACCGTGGGGCTGATCTGGAGCGGCACGCATGGCGGCGATATAGCGCTGAAGCGGGCAGGCGAAATGCTGCAGGAACGCTTCGAGAATGTGAGTGTGAATTTCTACACCGGGGGCAACTATCCGACGCCCCCGGCTATCGTCCAGCAGGCCGGAGAGGAGTGTGACGTCATTGTTGGCGCCACAGCCGACTGAGGGACCTGCGCGTCGTGGATGATCCACGACATGATTGTGATCGAGAAGATGGGCAAGCCCGGTGTTGCCATCGTCTCGGGCCGCTTTGACAGCGATGCTGTAGCAAGTTCGCGGGCGTTCGGTATGCCCGATCTCCAGTGGATAGTTGTCCCACACATCTATCGGAATCTTGACCCGGAAACCTGCCGTACCCAGACCGAAGACGCGATCGACGAACTGATCGGGACGTTAACGGCCTCGATTGACGCCCGCACCCCGGATGCCGAAACCGAAAACAACAGCCGATACGAAGGCTCCGACAGGTACGACGCTATATTAAAGATGAACCAGGAGTTCATAAACGACGATCTGGGTGACGGACTGTTCCTGCACCCGGCCACGCCAGAAGCTGTTGCGGAGATGCTCACCGGAACGAACCTGCCGCCAGATCATGCGGTATGCGACATGCCCCCGGGGTTTGGTATCGCAACCGTCGAGAAAATCGCGGTGAACGCCGTGATGGCCGGCGCTAAACCCGAACACCTGCCAGTTGTCATAGCAGCGGTGAAGGCACTGTCGAAAATTGGAGGGCAGGGCGGTAAATCACTTCTGATGTCCACCAGCCCTCAGGCGCCATTACTGATAGTTAACGGACCCGTCACCAAAAATTTGGGACTAAATGCCAGGTCGGCACTGGGACCCGGCCGTGATAACCAGGTCAACACAATCATCGGACGAGCATTCGCGCTTTGTTTCCGAAATATTGGCCACTGGTATCCGAACAAAATGGATATGGACACCATCGGGACCTCTCGAAAGTTCATCCAGTGCATCGCCGAAAACGAAGATGCAAGCCCGTGGGACCCTTTCCACGTCGATCAGGGTTTCAAGGCGAACGAAAGCACGGTAAGCGTGTTCGTAACAGATGGCGAGCTTGATATCCAGGACCAGGGTAACCACACCGCCGAAGGTCTCCTGAAAAATCTGGCATACGGTTCGATTTTCGGGACGCGGAGCCTACAGGGTGAAAAGGGCGGCGTCGAACGGTTGATTCTCATGCCGCCAGACGTAGCGCGACCGGTCGGGTCGCAAGGGTTTTCAAAACAGGCTGCTAAGGAATTTATCCACGAACACGCCCGCGGCAGCCTCGGAAAAATGATCCAATACATGCCGCTCGAGGGCGAGGCCAGGGTAACCGAACACTGGAAGTGGCTGGAAAACCTTTCCGAGCAGCAGTTGCTGGATATATCAATCCCCGTACTGGATTCACCCGACGACTGCTACATCATGGTCGTGGGCGCAGACCGGGCAAAGACCGCAGTTTTCCCATCGGGCCCGGCACCTGTAACCGAAGGCATCGATCAATACATGCCCTAGCAGTGTGCTGCTCGCAATATGAAATTAACTCTCCCCAGGCGAGGGAGAATCTGCCTTAATCCCTTGTCCGGGCCCGGTCGTACGCGTCGATTTCCCCACCGTTTACGACTTGAATCCGTGCAAAACCCATCTCTGCAACACCTCAGGCGTATACTCCCCGTCGTTCCCGCACGAATCATGAGCAGACTTGAAGCTGCGTGGTATTTCGCGCTGGTAACTAAATCAATGAGGTCAGCCCCACGCGTTCGTCAGCGACAAATCCAGCCCCCGCCCAAACAGAACGCGAACGCCGAAGTGTTCGTGCCCGACTAACAGACTCAGGCCCAACCGGGTCAGATGTTCTCTGGCGCATAACCAAACTTACCTTTGCTTACCGCTGGCATTTTTTATCCGCCTCGTTTTTTGCTGGCTTAACGTCAGTAACGTCGCTATTTATCCCCAAGTTGCTCGGAGAAGGCGTCGACCAGGCCTTCACGCTCTTCCAGGACGGATCCCACAACCGTGGAGAAATCGAGTCACTCCTACTTGGGACCGCCATAACAGTCTTGATCGTCGCACTGCTGCGTGGAACAACGGGGTTTGCCCAGATGTTCCTCGGTGAAACCCTCAGCCAGCGAGTGTCCAATCGGTTGCGAATGTTGTACTTCGACAAGCTGCAACTCCTGAGTTTCAGCTTTCACGATCGCGTTCACACCGGACAGTTGATGTCCCGCGGTCTCTCCGATATCGAAGGCGTGCGAATGTTTGTACAGACTGGCCTCGTGCAGATCGTGCGCATCCTGGTGGTGCTGGTTGCCGCCGGCGTCTTCATGGCGATGATCGACTGGCAACTGGCAGTGCTGAGTCTTAGCTTTGTGCCATTTATGGCCTATCGCTCTGCCCGGCTGCGACTTCAGCTTCGGGTCACATGGCTAAAAATTCAAGACGCGCTGGGCGATCTGACCACGACCATGCAGGAAAACCTCGCGGGGATACGCGTGGTCCGCGCGTTCTCGGCCCAAAAGTACGAAGAGGCGAAGTTCGACGTCACCGCAAAAGAGGTTGTCGAACTCAGAATGAGCGCGGCCAGAGAGCACGCACGTGGGGGCGGATCGATCTCGTTCGCATTCCTCGTTGCCTGGGCTGTGGTTCTCTGGGCTGGCGGGGAGAAGGTGATCAATGGTGACATTTCGATCGGTGAACTGACCCAGTTCTTCTTCTACCTTGCGCTGCTGCGGTTCCCCGTCAGGATGCTCATCATGGTCGTCAATTCCACGGCACGCGCCTCATCGGCCGGCGGAAGAATTTTTGAAATCCTGGACATTCCATCGGATATCGCGGATAACCCAGTCGCAGACCCACTCGCCATTTCTGACGGAGTTCTGAGGTTCGAAAATGTCTCATTCAACTACGGTGACGCGCCCGCACTTCGAAATGTCAGCTTCGAGGCACGCAAAGATCACACGATTGGCATCGTGGGGGCACCCGGAAGTGGCAAGAGTTCGATCACAAATCTGATCCCGCGTTTTTACGACCCGACGTCTGGCAGGGTGACCATCGACGGGACTGACCTCCGCGACGCAACAGTGAATTCAGTGCGCCAGGCCATCGGATTGGTCGAGCAGGACCCGTTCCTGTTCGATGGATCGATTCGTAACAACATCCGCTACGGTGACGTCGGAGCGTCGGATGAAAAGGTCGAAACCGCCGCGAAAATCGCCCAGATACACGAGTTCATAGCCAGCCTCCCCGAGGGCTATGACACGGAACTTGGTGAACGCGGAGTTGGCCTCTCTGGCGGACAACGGCAACGAGTAGCAATCGCACGAACATTGCTGACAAATTCGCCAATCCTCGTCCTCGACGATTCGACATCGTCGGTCGACGCCGGGACCGATGCGCGAATTCGTTCTGCCCTGAGAGAACACACCGGCGTTCAGACGACCATTATCATCGCTCACCGACTCAGTTCCCTGATACACGCCGACGAAATTATCGTTCTGGAAACCGGAAGTGTGGTAGAGCGCGGTACGCACGAAGAGCTGTTGGCTCTGGGCGGACAGTACAAGCTGTTGTGGGACCTCCAGGGCGGTCGTGGCGTTGAGGTCGGTGAATAATGGCTTCAATGTTTGGCGGAGGTGGAGGTGGCGGCAGCGGCGGTGGATGGGGGTCGAACAACCTGCCGACGAGCCTCGACAAGAAAAAAACCCCTACGAACGCAGATGAAGAGCACTCAAAACTGCACGAGTCCGACGAGGAGATGTTCGCGCAGCTCGACAGTGCCGTTTTCAAGCGGTTTTTCTATTACGCAAAGCCGTACCGGAGGGCGATGCTGGTCGCCACCCTGGCCGTAATCGGTTTCACCCTTGCAAATCTTTCCATTCCACTTCTTGTCAAATTCGGCATTGACAACGCAATTCGGCAGGGAGATTCAAGTCTCCTGAAAGTGATCGCCATCTCGCTTATCGGGGTGGCCGCGATGTACTGGTTCACCAATTTCCTGCAGAACGTGCTGATTACACGGGTGGCACTCAGGGTCCTGTATGACATACGGGCCGATATGTTCATGCAGCTCCAACGACTGGCCCTTTCGTTCTCCGACAAAACGCCTATTGGAGCGCTAATGGCGCGTATGTTCGGTGACGTCGGTGCGCTTCAGGAAATGCTCGAATCGTCAATCGAGATAATTGGCGATGCCCTCACCCTCGTTGGCATTGTGGTGATCCTGATGATCCTGGACTTCCAGCTTGCGATCGTGACGCTTTCCATCGTCCCACTGCTGTTCTTGATCAGGGTTCTGTGGCAGCCGTTTGCGCGCCGTGCCTTTCTCAGAATGCGCAGGAACGCCTCTGTTGTAGGTGTGTACCTCGATCAGAACGTCAGTGGCATTCGAGTCGTTCAGGCCCTGAACCGACAGCAGGAAAACCACGGGATCATGGGAGGAAAGGTTCACACTTTTTTCTGGTCAGCAGTCCGCGCTGCACGGCTCGGCGGAGCCCTGATGCCGACGGTGGAACTGATGACCGGCACAGCCCTCGCACTTGTCTTGATAATCGGTGGCGGCCGGGTGCTGAGCGGTTACATCGAGGTGGGTACGATGGTCGCGTTCCTGCTCTACGTACAGAGGTTCTTTGAGCCGATTCGTACCCTGACAATGCACTACGCCCTTTTACAGCGGGCAGTGGCCTCGGGCCACAGGATATTCGAACTCCTCGATATCCCCCTTGCGATCGCCGATAAGCCCGACGCCCAGCCAATCGGCGATACCAGCGGGCGCATCGAATTCAAGGACGTGACGTTCGGCTACGACCCTGAGCGACCAATCCTGCGAAACATCAGTTTTGTCGCTGAGCCGGGCCAGACAATAGCGCTTGTCGGCCCCACAGGGTCGGGAAAGACGTCCATTACCGCACTGGCTCACCGTTTTTACGATGTCCAGGAGGGTTCGATCACCATTGATGGCTACGACATACGGGACGTGATGCAGGAGTCGATCGGCGATGTGATGGGCATGGTGCTGCAGGAGCCGTTCCTCTTTTCCAAGCCGGTACTGGAAAATGTCCGCTACAACACGCTGGATGCCACAAGAGAAGATGTCGTGACCGCCTGCAAGGTGATTGGAGCTCACGATTTCGTGATGCAACTCGATAACGGCTACGACACGACCCTCGAGCAGAGGGGCTCGAACCTGTCAGTCGGCCAGCGGCAGTTGCTCAGTTTCGCCAGGGCACTTGTTGCCGACCCGAAGATTCTCGTGCTGGACGAGGCAACGGCGAATATCGACAGCTATACCGAGCGGATAATCCAGGACGCCCTCAAAAAACTACTTGCCGGACGCACCGCCCTGGTAATCGCCCACCGTCTCTCGACGATCAGGAACGCCGACCGAATTATCGTGGTCAGGGATGGCGAAATTACCGAGACCGGTACCCACGTCGAACTTGTCGCCTCAGACGGCCTGTACGCCCAGCTGTGGAAGACCAACTACGCATCGTTCGACGATATCGCCGACAACGCCGATGACATCACCCGTATTCCGGCCACAAGCACCTAACTTTTCGTCACCAGCGGCATCAGCAACCGAGACGGCATCGACGATTCGTGGAACACAGTCTGCCGGGCGACCCTGAGCTCGCTGTCGCTCCAGAAATCTTTGCCCGTATTGTGGTTCCGGTCGAAATTCGGAAAGTCTGAACTCGACACATCGAGTCGCAACCGCTGTCCAGGCTGGATTTCGATCCCGACCGGGTTCAGTTTGATTGAGTACATGCAGGGCACGCCGGGCTCGAGCATCTCCTCCCGGTCATACCCGCTGCGGTACCTCGCCCGCATTATTCCGTATGTAAGGTTCACCGCCAGGCCATCTTCCGTCACGAGTACCAACTTGGCCGTCCAATCGGTATCCAGGGCATCCGATGCCGCCCATAATTCCAACTCAACAGGCCCGACAAACCGGGCGGGAGAATCGAATACCTCAGTCTGGTAAACCAGAACGTCCTGGCGGCCGTCCAGCGGTTTCTGGTCTCTTGGCATCGCCTGTGCATCGAGGTCCATCACGCTCATCACAGGATCGCGGGGATCATATGAATACTGGTCAGGCCGCTCGGAAGCGGGGTCATCGTGGGACAGCGAACCGTCTCCTGTCGGTGTGTTCGCACTGCCCGCGCTGTGCAGATAGTAAGGAACGGTTTCGGCGCGTCGCAAAGGCCATTCGTCTTCGTAGGTCCATTCGTTTGCACCGAGAATGAACAGCTTTACTCCGAGTTCCGATCCAATGCCATCGTCGATGTTTTTGAACTGGTAGTCGTACCAGCGGAGGATCAGATTTTCCCACGTCTCCTCGGCTTGCGGGCCGTAATCGATAGGGCCAAGGTCACGATTCAGCGTTGTCATCATGTGTGACCATGGCCCAATTACGAGCCTGTGCTGGCCGCGCAGGTACTCAAGGCCGTTGGTTTCGAGGCCGGTGAACTGCTTTACAGTCCCGATCACACGGTCCCACCATCCGGTGAACATCGCGGCAGGCACGTTCACTTTCGGGTGAACTTTGTCGAAATGCCACATCTCGACATTTTGCTCCCGGTAGTACTTCTTCAGGTGGGGTGTAAGGCTGGAAAACGGCTCGTCCGGCATATCTTCGAAAGGCAGGTACCAGATCCATTTGCCGCGCTCGACCGCCCGCCACTGGTCGACTGCCTCGACCGGCAGGTGAGGCCCATTTTTTACCCCTGCGCGCCGCCTCATGTCGGCGGCCATCATGTAGCTCCACTCCAGCCGCCGGCCCGTTTCGAATACGCCGAAGTTCATGTCGAGCGAACTCGTGCCCATACCGCTGGCGTGAATTGCCTTTAGCGACGGGGGCTGCAGCTCGGCCAAACGCCACGAAGTCCATCCGTCGTATGAGTGCCCCCAGGTGCCCACCTGGCCGTCGGAGTACGACAAACCCGCCGCCCACTCGACCGTGTCATATCCGTCCTCTGCGTCACCGGTGAGGGAATTGTCGGTGAACTGCCAGAGGAACTCGCCTTCCGAATCGTAGCGACCCCGCATGTCCTGGCAAATGACTGTGTAGCCACGCTCTGCGAGATTACGGGCAGTCTTGATGTAGCGGGGATGCAGTTTCCAGTACGGCGTCCGGAGTATCAGCACCGGGTGCCGACCACCGTCGTCGGGACGATAAATGTCGGCCTTCAGAACGGTGCCGTCTCTCATTTCTGCCGGGACGTTTTCATCAGACCTGATCGACACCAACCGTCAACTCCTTACGCTAACCCACATTGCGGAACTGTTCACGCAAACTTACCAGCGGGACAACTGACGCGCTGCTAAGCCCGATCACGAACTGACCCAACTCCACCTCTCGCGCGCCAACTCCACTCATGTCGGCGGTAACGTCGCACGCGACACGCGCAAATGCCCTCCTTGCCGGGGAAGGAGGGCGTTTGCGACTTCTGGCCACCCCAGCCGGGAGAGAGGGTTAAACGGGGGAAAACGGCCTGTGGTCAAACCCCCTGGAAAGACCTTCTTGATTCGAAATTCGACTTCACGTCGATCAGTACAGTCCTGCCCTCAGCGTTCAACTGGCGGGCCTTCAATATCGCGGGACCCAATTCCTCGGGTTTCGACACCTCGATACCCACACCACCCATGCCCTCGGTTATCTGGGCGTAGTTACCGACCATGTGAGACACGCCGTACTGCTCGCGGGCCGTTGGAAAACCACCTGGATAGGTCGCCATTCCACCGTTGTTCAGTAGCACGGTCGTGATCGGCAAGCCCGATTTAGCAGCAGATGCCACGTCAGTACCCGACATACCCCAAGCGCCATCGCCCATGTAGTTCACGCAGAACTTATTCGGGTCGGCGAGTTTCGCACCGATCATCAGCGGAATGCCAAACCCCAAATGGGTTGTTTTTCCCCAGCCGATGTAGCTGTGGGGTGCCGTCGCAACGAAGAACGGCACCATGCAATCGCGCGGGCCACCGGCATCGTGCGTCACAACACTGTTCTCGTGGTCGATGTTCTTGTTGATTTCGTTGATAACCCGGTAAGGGTTCAGCGGCGCTTCATCGGAGTTGAGGATTGGCAACCATTCGGCCATCCACGCCTCGCGTGCCGCCGTGATCCGCGCTGTAACCCCCAAATCGCGACCGCCTTCACCAATCTGGGCTTTCACTTCCTCGATCAGCATTTCGAGCGTCAACCGGGCGTCGCCAACAAGACCAATATGTGAAACCGTGTCCTTATTAACGTCTTCGGTGTTGATCGTGTTGTGGATCACGGTCTTCTTGCCCGCGGGAAGCGTGCGAGTGTAGCTGTTGATCGTGAAACTCGTGCCGAGCCCGACCACAACATCGCTTGCATTTATCCATTCGTAAGCCGGGCCCGTTGTGGCACCGCTTCCAGCACCGAGCGACAGCGGGAGCCGCTCGTCGTAAGCCGACTTGCCTTCCATCGTTGTAAATACCGGGATGTCGGTGAGTTCAGCAAATTCGGCCAACTCAGCGGTGGCCCTTGCTTTCAAAATACCTGCACCCGCCCAGATCATCGGTCGATCCGCGGCGAGCAGCGCCTTAACAGCGTCCTGCACATCCGTCTTCGAGGGTGCCGACACAGTCACGGCTGGAGATGAATAGTCGAGTGCGTCGTCTGGCACTTCCATGGCACAGATGTCCGTTGTCATTTCGACCACTACCGGACCACCGTTACCGTTTCGCAGCGCCTGGAACGCTCGGCGCATCACGTCTTTAATCTGTGAGGGAGTGTCAATGGTTTCAGCCGATTTGACCACGCCTTTCCAGTTCTCGGTTGCAAGGAAGTTGGGGCGTACGTGACGCCGGTCGAGCGGGTATCCGCCGGGCAAAACCAGTATTGGAACATTGTCACCAAACGCCTGCGCAAGCCCACCCATCGAGTTTTCAGCACCGGCAGCGTGCTGCATCGCAACCACGCCGAAACGCTGTCCTGCGCTCTGTCGGCTGTACCCATCGGCAGCCATGATCGCACCGCGTTCGTGCCTGAACATCACCGGCCGAATGCCTTCTTTAGCGGCCGCTTCGATCAGTGCATTGCTCGGAAAGCACGTCATTTCAGTGACGCCTTCCTGCTTAAGAATATGGGCGATGAACTCAGTTCCGTTCATATAAAAATCTCCGAGTCTAGGTCGAACAGTAATGCCCGGCACACTGCGGAATACGAATCCATGTCAGGCCGGAGGCGTGGGGATTCTAGACCCATGATCGGCAGATAACAAAACAGGGGTTGGGAAGAACCTATGAATAATGCATGTGTGATGTTGGACGGAATGGTCGTATCACGAGGGTGATGTCCCAATTTGCACCCTTCGGCTCGCAACTGCATGTGCCAGGTACTCAATCCCAATTGCTGGCAGGGCCGCCGAAAGTCACTACATGCTGAATTACAAACCTATCTCCGTTGAACGTGCGCGAGTCCACTACTTTCAGGCACTGGGCGAGGTTAGCGCCGCCGAAGGCCAACGCCAAGCTGACCAAGCGCGAGGAAATCATCGCAAAGCTACCTTGATCCTGCAGAATGCGCACCGCATGGACCGGAACCGTAAACTGTCGATCAAGCAGGCACAGAAAAGAAGGCGCGTCGATTGGAATGTCGCCGCCTTCTAACCACGACTTAAATCAGCAATGTCAAGGTCAGCTATTTTCACCGAAATGACTGGCCTTTTTCTTTATCGTTTTTTTACGAAACATGCTGCGCTTGGCGGATAACCACCCGGTTCCCACAGATACAATGCCCCGGAAAATTCAGTGCTGTAACAAAGAGCAGCAAGCCAATCGACCGAGCATTGTTCAAAGGAGCCCGACCACGGGTAACGCCGCCGACCCGCTTTCCGCCGAATTACTTGACCAGCTTAGAAAAATCGACACCCCGACGATCGCAAATGCGCTTGAACTTATGGACATACGCCCGCGGACGGACACCCGCCAGCTTATCGAGGACAAGCAGCGAGAGATCGAAGACAACGCACTGGACCTGCTCGATGCAGCTGCCGGGGACGAAGTCGATTCAGCTATCGGTGGCGCCGACGCTCCCGACAGCGCACTTCCTGAGATCGACGAAACCGCCACTTCATTCGACCTCGCCAACTAAGTCAGGCTCACCGAAACAGGCGAATCACGAGACGCTACGGCACTCGCCTTGCCGTCTTCGTGCCCGCTAATAATGTGCATCGACAACTGGCCTGTACCGGCCAGGATTTGACACACTTGTTGTTGGCGATTCCAATCAACACTGCCCGCTCCGTTACCGATAAATTCCGCCAAATATGATCGTCGTAGAAAACCTCACCAAAACGTTCGGTGGTCGCAACCTGCTCACGGCCGTATCCTTCGCTGTTTCAACGGGCGAGAAGGTAGGCATAGTCGGCCCCAATGGTGCCGGCAAAACAACGCTGCTGAAGATGATTGCGGGTGACGAACCCATCAGCGCCGGGAAGGTGAACCTCTCGGAAGGTGAACTCGGTTATCTTCACCAGGAGGCAGACGTACTACTTTCAAGAAGCCTGGCTGAAGAGATGTGGACGGCGCTCCCGGAACTTTCGTCGATCCGAGAACGCATTTCCAAAATTGAGGAGGCACTAATACTCGAAAATGGCGATCCCGAAACCCTGGCCACCGAACTCAACGACGGTCACGACCGGTTCAAATTGCTCGGCGGAAACGGGATCGACGCTTCAATTGCCAGGGTGACCGACGGACTCGGCTTTACGACAGCGGACCTCGGCAAGCCGTGCGGCGATTTTTCCGGCGGTTGGCGGATGCGGATTTCGCTGGCGAAGATTTTGCTTCGCCGGGACGAACACCTGTTGCTAGATGAGCCGACCAATCATCTTGACAAGGCTTCAAAGCAGTGGCTCGCCCAGGAACTCGCGGAATACCCCGGCGCAGTGCTTATGGTTACCCACGATGGCGATTTTCTCGACAGGGTGGCGACGCGAATATTGAACGTCGAGCAGGGTCGAGTGAGGTCGTACCCGGGCAACTACTCGGCCTATCTCGAAGGCAAAGCAAACCACCAGGCACAGCTCGACAACGAGGCCGAAAGACAGGAACGGGAGATCGCACGGCAGGAACAATTCATTGAACGATTCAGGTCGAAGGCAACCAAAGCGCGTCAGGTCCAGAGCCGAATAAAGGCGCTCGACCGAATCGACCGAGTGGAGCGGATGACGAACTCAAGGGCCGCCAAATTTCAGATCAAGTCATCGGGAAGAGTCGAACACCGAGTTCTCTACGCCGAGTCAATTTCGCATGATTGGGAAGACTCCCCAGTCCTCCTTGATGTGTCTCTCGAAGTCGAAAGGGGTCAGAAGATCGTCCTCGTTGGCCACAACGGTGGCGGTAAGAGCACATTCTTGCGAATTCTGGCGGGTGAAGTCGAATCCTCCGAGGGCTCGGTGACATGGGCTGAACGGGCCCGGCGCGGCTACTACGCCCAGCACCAGGACGAATCGCTAGACCCATCGCTCACGGTCCTCGAAGAGGTCCGGAGGTCGGCACAGGATCAACCCGACGGCGCCCTCAGGGGAATCCTCGGACGATTCCTGTTTTCTGCCGACGATGTCTTCAAATCGGTGCGCATGCTCTCAGGCGGCGAAAAGAGCCGCGTTGCGCTGGCAAAATTCCTGGTGCAACCGAACAACGTGCTGCTGTTGGACGAACCGACCAACCACCTCGATACGGCCACCCGTGACCAACTGCTGGACGCACTGGGCGACTATGACGGGACGATTATCTGCGCGAGCCACGACCCGGCCATCGTAGATGAGATCGCAACCCACGTGTACACAGTCGAAAACGGTGAGATCGCGCTTACGGATTTGAAGCGTTAGACCCTGAGTGGTTAGTGCGGGCCATGGGCCGTTATGCCTGTACCGATTCGATCGGGTTCACGGTGACCCGGTGAAGGGGCACTTCGCCGGTATTGATGAACTGGTGCCGTATGCCGCCGGGTACCAACACCGCGTCCCCAGCCTTCACCGTGTACTCCTTGCCGCCGCACACAAGAATGCCGGCGCCCTTCGTAATGAATGCCTGGTGCTCCCATTCGTGGATGTGGTCTGGGCTGGATTCCCCAGGTCCGTGTTTCACGTACAGCATGACGTAGGTAGAAACTCCGTCTTCAGGGCCAAGCAGGGGGTTAGTACTCCCATTTTCGTTGCGAATTACAGGTTCCACGAATAAATCCTTAAACAGGGGCTGCGGGCTAATTTCAACACCGTGACGCCAACCAGAGGCAGTCCACGGATGCGTGGAAGAATATCTCATCCGAACGGTATTTGACCTGCCTAATTTTGTGATCAGAGTTGTAGATAGCTACGCCGAATGGCGAATTTGCAACTTTAGGTCCGAACGAACGCGACTTCACGCCTTGCGCCAGAACGGTGCTCGTTGCCGGATCTTTTCCAGCACCGACTCATCCCACGGGGTCATCACGTTGCCTTCGGGTTGAGGCGGGCGACTTTCCCACCCGATTCGTGCATGAACGTCAGGATTTTTGTAATAAACGATGTAACTGATGTCGAGCAACACGCCAAACTGCGAGGGGTTATCTGTTTCAAACGATCTGATCGCTGTGTCTTGCTCATCACCACTAAGGCCAACAAACGAAGGATTCGTCGAAACGAAAGAATCCATTGCTTTAGAAAATAATCCCCGGAACCTGTTTTGCTTACCGGCCAGTTGGATCACTTCGTTTGCCATGCCCATCTGGCCCGCCGGAAGCAGGTCGTCAACGGCGGGAAGCAGGCGGTCCAGCAGCGCCAAAAGCACTGCTTCATCGACGTCTGTGCCCCGAGATACATCAGCCATAAATGTTGCCTTTCACGCTTTCAAGTCGGATCGGTTTGCGACGATGTATTCAGCCGTGCGCAACGCGAGCGCCTGAATCGTTGGAGTTGGGTTTACAGCAGCGCCGGTCACGAACACACTGCCGTCGACGATGAACAGGTTGTCGACATCGTGTGACTGTCCCCATTTGTTGACCACCGAACCGGCCGGGTCGTCGCCCATGCGAGCAGTTCCCATAAGGTGCCAGCCGGAAAGCTCCATCATAGGGTCGACGAATATATCGATCGCACCGGCGATTTCAAACACTTTTTTCGCGTTGCCTATAGCGTGGTCGAGCTGATCACGAGAATTCCTGCTTATCGTGTAGTGGATCCTGGGTGCCGGAATGCCGTCTGAGTCAGTCATCTCCGGATCGAGGTCCACCGTGTTGTGCAGCTCGGGAAGGTCTTCGCCGATCACCGCGAGGCTCATCATGCTGCCCAGGCGGTTCTGGAGTTCGGTGTGATGCCCCTTACCCCACGGGACCGGATCCCTGAAGCCTCCTCGCGCCACCCAGGCAGGGCCGAGACTGCGCTGGAACTGATAGGTATACCCGCGCACAAATCCCCGGTTTGCGTCGGTCTCGTAAAACTCCTGGCTCATGGCAATGTTGCCGAGCGGGCCACGCCACGTATTCATCTTTTCCGGAAAGACACCGGTAATCATCGCGAACGGGTGAAACATCAGGTTCTTGCCCAGGAGTCCACTCGAGTTGGCGAGGCCGTTCGGATGCGAGTCTGACTCAGACAGCAATAGAAGCCGCGGCGTTCCGATTCCGTTGGACGCCATAATCACGGCACGCGCCGCCTGGTGCCTTCGCTCCCCCTTCGAATCGATGTAATCGGCCCCGGTGGCGCGGCCACTCGAATCGGTGGTCACTTCGCACACACGCGCGCCGGTCTTGAGTTCTGCACCGTTGCGCAGCGCTCGCGGCCAGTACGTCAGATCGGTACTCGATTTGGCACGCTGGAAGCACCCCATGTGGTTATGTCCGCAAAAATTGCAGGCGTCCCGCCCCTCGCCATAGCGCTGAGAATTGATATAGCTATCGGACGGCCACCAGTGCCAGCCAAGTTTGTCGAAAGCACCCGCCAAGCGTGCTCCGTCTGGTCCGAGTGGCAGTGGAGGCATCTGGCGTTGACTCCGCGGCGGGTTTGCCGGGTCGCCCGCGATTCCCGAGCAACCCATCACGTCGTCGTTCAGATCGTAATACTCTTCGAGGTCTTCATATGTAAGTGGCCAATCATCCGCAACGCCATCGAGCGTTTTCACGCGGAAATCCGATGGATGAAACCGCGGGGTGTGAGCGGTCCAGAGAATCGTGCTGCCGCCTACCCCGTTAAACATGACAGGGGTCACCGGCGAGTCTGAAACGTTGACGGGGTAGTCCTCATCCCGTTGCCTTACGTTTGGGTCGATCGACCAGTTCGTCATCATTTCGAACTCATAGTCGGGCGATGCCGAAGCGTATTTTGAGGGGTCCTGCCAGTAGCCCTGCTCAAGGCACATCACCTTGAACCCGGACTCAGATAGCCAGGCCGACACCGCGCCGCCAGACGCACCGGCGCCGATCACCAGGATGTCGACCACATCGTTGCCAGAACCATGGTCACCCGCCATAAATACCTTCCGAACCTGTACCTGTTTCAACCCGAGAGTGGCAGTGTACGCGCGTTCTGATGTCTGTAAAACTCTCTCAGGGAATGTATGATTTTGCCGCTTCAGACCATCGAATAGGAAATCAAATGACCGGCAATATATCGGTAACTGACGTGAAAGTAGTGGAACTTCGTACGGTGGAGCATGTGGGCGAACTTGAGCCTGCATGGAGTCCCGGCCGAAACATGTCGTTCGACGTTGGCGGTGGTTCGTTTGTTGAAATCCAATCCGATGCTGGAATAACAGGTATCGGACCCGGCATGAACCCGATGTTTGTCGAAGGAGTTAAGCAGTACCTGGTTGGCAAGAGCGTTTTCGATATCGAACAGCACGCCGCGTCTCTCAACTACTACATTCCCAATCTGCACTACCAGGGCATAGCGGGTGTCGATATAGCGTTGTGGGACATTGTTGGCAAAGCGGCCAACCTACCTCTCTATAAACTCTGGGGCGGTGGCAAAGAAAAGCTGGTCCCGTATGCCAGCATGGTCCGCCTCTCTACCCCGGAAGAGCGCGCCGAACTGGCTGGCTCGCTGAGCAACGACGGCTGGCAGGCGATCAAGCTCCGTCTGCACCACGAGACGATCGCCGAGGACATCCGCACAGTGGAGGCCGTAAAGGAAGCGGTCGGGAGCGATATGACCATCATGGCCGATGGGAACCAGGCCCAGTCAGGTGGCGACTGGCAACCGGGTATCCGCTGGAACTTTCAGCGGGCGTACGAGACGGCCGTCGAACTACAGGACCTCGATGTCTACTGGCTCGAAGAACCCCTGAACCGCTACGACTTTGATGGTCTTGCTGAACTGAGCGGCAAGGTTGAAATACCGATCGCGGGTGGCGAGAACAACATCGGTCTCCACGAATTCGTGCAGATGTGTGAGCGGGGCGTTTACGGCTTGCTGCAACCGGAAAGCATGGTACTGGGCGGCATCACGAATCTGAGAAAAGTCGGGGTACTGGCCGAGGCGTATGGTAAGGAGATCGTCCCGCACCACGGTGGCGGCAACATCGGCGTCATAGCCCACATGCACCTGGTGGCTTCGTGGCGCCACGCTCCGTTCATGGAACTGCTTCACGACCCACCCATCGGCGCTTACAAGAACAAGTTTTCGATCATGTCCAACGCACCCGACATCGATTCAGAAGGATTCATGCCTGTGCCGCAGGGTCCGGGACTCGGAGTCGAGATCGACCCCGATCTGATCGTCAGCGACTAATTTACGACACTCTTCAGGCAGATCACTATCAGGAGAATCCGATGGCAAACGATCTATTCGCATTTATTGGAACCTACACTCGGCTCGGAAGCGAGGGCGTGTACACGCTTCGTATGAATGGCGACACCGGCGAGCTCACGCAGGTTTCGGTTGCGACCGGGCTCGAAAACCCGTCGTTCGTGGCTCTCGATCCTTCCGGGGAGCACCTCTACGCGGTAAGCGAAACCAGCGCGTTTGACGGTTCCGGAGGTATTACGGCATTCGGTGTGAATGCAGACAGCGGTGAACTGACTCAGATCAACCAGGTTTCTACCGGTGGTCCGGGGCCATGCCACCTGATGATCGACTCGACCGACTCGTTGGCGATCGTCACGAACTACGGCGGCGGAAGCGTTTCTGCGCACCTCATAAATGACGACGGCTCGGTTTCCGAACGGACCGAGTTCATCCAGCACGAGGGTTCATCAGTAAACCCCAATCGCCAGCAAGAGGCACACGCTCACTCGGTCAACATCGACCCGTCGAACAGTCGTGCATACGTATGCGACCTGGGGATGGACAAGGTCCTTACCTACGACATCGATCTCACAAACGGCAAGCTTTCTCTCGCCTCAGAGGTCGACGAAGTTGCGGGCGAAGGACCTCGGCACTTCACATTCCACCCCTCGGGCAACTACGTATACGTGAACAACGAACTGGGCAATACTGTGACCGTCTATGATCTTGACGGCGAAGGTGGTCTCACGCCGAAGCAGACCGAATCGACTCTGCCTGACGACTGGGAAGGCGTGAGCCATACCGCCGACATCCATGTGTCTCCAGACGGAAAATTCGTTTACTGCTCGAACCGCGGCCATGACTCGCTGGCTATATTCTCTATCGATCGATCGACCGGCGAAATAACCCGTATTGGCATCGCATCGACCATGGGAAATGAGCCACGCAATTTTGCGATCACTCCTGACGGCGCCTTTCTGCTTGCGGAGAACCAGAATTCAGACACTATCGTGACGTTCAAACGGGAGTCCGATGGCACTCTCACCGCAACAGGATCGGTTATTAACGTGCCAGCACCTGTATGTCTCCAGTTCCTGCCGGTCGGCGGCTGAGTTCGGGCATTGAGAGAAGTAGTTGAAGATCACTGATGTCAAAGTGTTCCGAATGGCCACACCGGTGCACAAGACCGCGGGCACAAACTGGCTGTTCGTGCGAATCGACACCGACACCGGTATTTCCGGCTGGGGTGAAGGCTCGCTGCAGTACAAGGATGCCGCCCTTGAGGCAGAAATACTCGATTTCGCGAAGTTCCTTGAAGGAAAAGACCCGCTCAGAATCGACTGGATCTGGACGTCGCTGTACCGGCGGGTGACATGGACTGGCGGACCGGTATCGATGTCGGCGATTTCAGCGATCGACCTTGCGCTGTGGGACCTGAAGGCGAAAGCGCTCGAAATTCCTGTATGGCAGCTGGCAGGTGGCATGCATCGCGAAAAGGTGAGGGTGTATGCGAACGGTTGGTTCGAGGGCCTGACTGAACCTGTTCCGGGGGTTCCGGCCGAGACGGTCGCACGGCAAGCGTCGCCGAAGTTGCACGCCGAAGCTGCGCTGCGTCTAAAAGACGAAGGTTGGACCGCTCTAAAATTTTATCCGTGGGGTGGCCCGCAGGTGATCACGCCGGAACGCATTCGATCGGGAATAGAGCTTGTCAGGGCGGTGCGGGATGCCGTTGGCCCCGAAATGGAGATCGGCCTCGACATCCGTGCCCGGCTCGACCCCATGAGCGCCGGACGTGTTGCCCGGGAACTAGAGCCCTTCAATATCGCCTGGCTAGAAGAGCCAATTCTCTACGACAACGTCGAGGCGATGGCGGAGTTCGCACGCTCGGTGCAGGTGCCAGTCTCGACCGGGGAACAGCTCTACAACCGCTGGGAGTTCCGCCCACTCCTTGCGACCAACACGATTCACATGATCCAGCCTGACATCTGCCACTGCGGAGGCTTTTCTGAGATTCGCAAAATCGCGGCGATAGCCGAAACCCACTACGCCTCGGTTGCTCCCCACAACTCGAACGGCCCGATCTCCACGCTCGCCAGTTTGCACCTCGACATGAGCATCCCGAACTGCTTCATGCAGGAGATATTTGTTTCGTTCATCGACCGTTATCAAGAAGTGCTGACATATCCCATCGAAATCACCGATGGGTATGCCCGCGTGCCGGACGGCCCGGGCTGGGGTGCAGAGATCGACCTTGAAGTTCTGGCAAAACACCCACCGACCGAGTTCACCCAGGTAGATTCCGAGCCGTACCTCGATTTTTAGGGAAAAGATGGCTGTCATCGGCCGCGACGGTGCCACGATGTCGTCCTGAACTCGATTCAGGAACTGTGACCGGTAACTATTAATCGGTATTTCGGACCGCCGCGTTTTCAGCGATACCTGATGTGTCGCTGGATTTTCGAACTGCAAACTCGCGGGGTTTGAGTCTCGACTCCAACCTATCGACGGTCTCATTGACCCACACAACCAGTAAAAGCAGCCAAACAATGTTGATGGTTCGATGCCTGGCCCGAAAAAACGGGGCCACAGGCGGTATCGTCAGAGAACGCCCATACATGCGCGGCTCGGTCAACACTTTTTCACGTCTGGATCCGTTGCCGACCGAATAATTCGGTCGATGGATCTGCGACAAAATCACAGTGTCCTGGAGCTTGGCGCCGGTGAAGGATTCTTCACCTGGATGATCGCGCCTAATGTCAGGTCGTTGACGGCGATAGAAATCGACCCACAACTGATCACTCAACTGAACGCGCGATTCAAAGACTTTGAAGGTATCAGAGTCATTCGCAGGGGCATGACGTCGACTGTTAAATTCGGAGATTATGACGTCATATTCGGAAATATCCCATTCAACCGCTCGGCCGACGTTTTCAAAAAAATATCTCGTCCTCCAGTCGGGTTCAAGTTTTGTTACCTGATAGTTCAAACCGAAGCCGCGTATCGTCTGCTTGGTTCGGGACGACCAACAGAACTGGCGGTACTGGCATATCCGTTTATCGATGTTCGAATGGGGGTGAATGTTCCCCGTTGGGCTTATGACCCGCCAGCATCGGTTGATTCGATTGCCCTGCACGCCGTGCCCAGGCAATCACCACTGGTTTCCCGGCGAAATTACCCGGCGTTCAGGACGTTCGTAAAGACAATAATACATTCCGATATCCGTAAACTTTCTCGGGTGATCGGAAGTCACATTTCGTATCCACGCAGGCGACAAATCTGCGCTCAGGTAAACATCGAAACGTCCGATTCACATCTCGCCCTGAGCATGCCGCAATACGTTGCTTTGTTCGATGCGATAAGTACTAGTCAACGATCAACCGACGCTCAGTCTCCACCTCTTCAAACCATGTCTCCAGTTCGGCCAGCATCCTGCTAGCCACCACCGAGTTGTCGGCCGCGACGTCGTGGGTTTCGCCGGGATCTATCGACAGGTCGTACAACTCGGGTGGCGGCGGTTCAGGCACAACCTTCTCAGGTTCTGGCCAGTCGAATATCTCTGAAAAATTCTCGGGGTGATATTTGTACTCGATGTCCTGTTCAACGTACCGGTTCGCAAGCCGTTTATCGGCCTCAGTCGCGTAAGGTATATCGAGGGCTGGCCGCACCAGCTTCCAGTCGCCGTGACGCATCGCCGCGTTGGTCGTCCCAACCGGCGAATCCCCGTTCCACTGCCAGAAGCGCCGCGGCTGCTCCGTCGGTGAATTGCCTCGCAAGACAGCTGAAACATCGTGCCCGTCAATCGGTTTATCGCCAACGTGGGAAGCTCCGGCAAGCGACAACAACGTCGGCAGCCAGTCTGTGAAGCAAACCTGATCGAGGACCTCGCCATCTTGTGGAAGTCCGTTTGCCCACCTGGCGATCATCGGAACCCGAATGCCACCCTCGTACACCGACCCCTTCGCACCGGCGAAACCGCAATTAAACCGGCTGCCATCGAGTGAAACTCCCTCTGGTACCTGGTCGGGCCGGTGATTGAACGCCGGACCGTTGTCGCTGGTGAACATCAACAGGGTGTCGTCCTCAACTCCGACCGTATGAAGAGCCTCACGGATTTTCGCGATCCCCCGGTCCATCACTTCGATCATGGCGTAGATCAACGCTATCCCGTGCTCGAATCCGGCTTCGACATACTTCCGGGTGACATCGTCCGGCGCCTGCAAAGGACTGTGCGGCGCGTTCCATGTGACCATTAGGAAGAACGGCTCAGACTTGTGGCGGCCAATAAACTCGACAGCCTTGTCGGCAAGCACGTCGGTCAGGTAGCGGCCGTCCGACCGCTCCAGAGATCCGTTGCGGTCCAGGTTCCACCTGTAGTAGTCGGCCCAACCGCCCCGGAATCCAGCGAACTCGTCGAATCCCCTGGCATTGGGGTGAAATCTCGGGTCGAGCGCCCCGTTGTGCCACTTACCAACCATCCCGGTTGCATAGCCCGCAGCCTTGAACGAATCGGCAATCGTAGCCTCGCCGAGTGCTATCCGGTCGTTCCCGAGAACTTCCTGGGGAGTTATGGCCCCGGTACGAATCGGGTAGCGCCCAGTCAGCAGCGCGGCCCGTGAAGGCGAGCAGACCGCCGACCCCGCGTAGTGCTGGGTAAATCGCAGCGACTCCGTGGCCAGCTCGTCGAGCGCCGGTGTGTGAACGCGGCCTTCCGAGTACAGGCCGAAATCTCCGTAACCCATGTCATCAGCCACCATCAGTACGATATTTGGACCGGTCAACTTTTCCCTTGCCTGCGATTTGCTGGATTGGATAAACGACACGACCATACCGATCGCGCCAACCCGCGACATTCTAAAGTCAGTGAATGGCGCGTTGAACCCCGGAAGTTTATCGTGGTCGCCCGTAACACCGCGATATCTCGTACGAATGGAGAAAATCATGGCCATGGAAACCAGTCGGCTCGGTAAGACAGGATATGAAGTTGGTCGACTCGGCATTGGCCTATCAGAAGTCGGCTTCAATCTCGAACTCACAGATGTCGAACAGGCCCGGTCGGTTATCAACCAGGCACTCGATAATGGCGTGAACTTTCTCGATACCGCGGCCTGTTACGGCATCAGCGAGGAACTAATGGGAATGGTGGCGTCCGAACGCCGCGACGAGTACGTCCTCGCCACTAAAGCCGGTCATTTCCTGCCCCGGGACGAAGGAGAAGACTGGACTTACGACCTGATTATCTCGTCGATAGACCGCTCGCTCGAACTTATGAAGACCGACCACGTCGACCTGGTCCAGCTGCATTCATGCGTCGTGGAAGTGCTTGAGCGCGGCGACGTTATACGGGCGCTCCAGGACGCCCGGGCGGCAGGTAAAACGCGATTCATCGGCTACAGTGGCGACAACGAAAACGCCAAATGGGCGGTTACAAGCGGTCTGTTCGATACACTGCAGACCAGCTTCAACATGGTCGATCAATCGGCACGAACGCACCTGTTCGCCGATGTCGAAGAACGGGACATGGGACTGATAATCAAGCGCCCCATCGGCAACGCCGTCTGGGGCGCCCCGGCCAACCCGGAGCCTTATTCCCACCTTTCCGATTACACGGCCGAGTACTTCAGACGCGCCGGCGTGATGCAGGCCGACGGTCCGTTGGCAGATGAACCGGACGATCGCATCCGTCTGGCCCTGGGCTTTACCTTTGCTCATCCTGAGGTTGACGTGACTATCGTCGGCACCCAGCGACCCGCACACATGCAATCGAACCTGGAGATGGTCGCCCGGCCGCTTGGTGTATCCGATGCCACAGTCGCCGATCTACACGACAGGTGGGACAAACATTCCCTCGACTGGGTACAGCGCGGGTAGCTAGAAAGTCCTGCCGCTGCCTACAATGAAGTGTCGTTTGCACAGAACGAAACCACCGGTCGGGGGAGTGGCGAAATGGCAGACGCGCATGCCTTAGGAGCATGTGTCTTAACAGACGTGCGGGTTCGAATCCCGCCTTCCCCACCAACATATTTGCGTACAACTTGGGTAGTTCAAGAGTGCAGCGCTGGCCGCTTGTACGTCCGAATTGTCACCTTTGACAGCAGATTTGACAGCAACCGGACTCGCAAAAGCGAGTTATCAGCCGTTGTCTGCTTTGCCCGGGGTCATCAGTTCGTAAAACTCTATCCAAGTGTCTATAACCATGTCCCCACCTGGCGCACCCGCATCACGCACGGATTGAGGAATAATGTTTCCTTCACGATATGGCGACTCAACAATTTCAGCAGTCCATTCCATGTATACGCGATTGCGTTCACCTGGAATAGTTCCGCCATTGAAGTAGATTCTGGCAGGTGATCGTTGTCCAGCCGTTTCGTATTCCTCGCACATTTTCATGGCTATCGTTGCGTACTTCCGAGCCATTCCCGGCTTAACTTCGTACACTCTGCGAATTACGTACATCGTCTTTATCCTTGCTTATGATTTGGTCTGCGGCTATCTGACTAGCATCTTACAGTCAGAGATATCAACAGCTACTTTCTCAAATACCGTTCACGTCCACACAGCGCGCGTTCAGGCTGCGATGTTGGTGCTGCCGGGTTATTGGATGGGGTGTGGGTATGTCTTAGTGGGTTAGTTGTTGAGTGATGGTGTTGACCCGCATAAATTCCGGTGACCAATGTTGAGATTTATCCAAACAAGAGACGATTGAGATACTGGATCCAGTCTTCATCGGAATCCGTTGAGCTTAGCGTGGGCAAGATTCATGCGAATATTTCTTGAGTTGAGACTCGATAGCGGGGTTTAGTTACTGTTAAGTTTTGTTTAGTTCTCGCTTAGTTCTGATGCAGACCATACGTGCTTAATATCCAAGTAGCCATATATAGGGTGAGTACGAGTACGTGATCAGTTAGGCCACCGATACAGGCCTCTACCCCTTTGTTACAAAAGGATGTGGGTATCGGAATACTGAGCCGGTGCTAGTGGCTATGGCGAAGTTCGCTCAGGAACATGCATTTCGGTGCTAAAGTGCCGGCATGTCG
>CAJWWK010000006.1 GCA_913048295.1 uncultured Dehalococcoidia bacterium | reverse complement strand
ATGCCGTCATATCCGGCATCGATCATTGCCGAAACTGCGAAGCGATAGTCGAGGTCACCGTATGGAATCGGAACTCTGGTGTAGATTGCACGATGGAGTTCAGGAATATGCAATCGTGTCAGGTTCTTGCAGTGCCAGTAGTTCGAACGCGGTGCCAGCGCCGTGATCGCGTCTTCGAACGATTCCTCGGCATCCTCGTACGCCCAGTAAGTGTTCGCAGCGTCAGCGTTAACTCCGACATTGGGCCGGTCGATCATGTCGATCAAGCGGAGCAGCGTCCAGCTGTTATCGACAATCGATCGCTGGTGTAGTTCGATCGAAATCTGGACGCCCACCGCCGCCGCCCGATCGGCGAGCGACGCGATTATTCTCGCAGTCCTGTCATAGTCCTCAAGCTTGGCCTGCCGACTGGATCCCTGAGAAACCGTTTCACCGTATGTTGCACCGGGGGCCGCTGGATCTGTAGGTGGGCCAGCCAGAGCTAGGTTGACGATTCCGACTTTAAGTTTGGTGGCCATTTCAAGTGCAGCCGGTAACTGCGCCTCATTCTCAGGGCCAAATCTTGGATCGACCAGGTTGCCGCCGCCCCTTAGAGCGACGCATGGCAAGCCCTCTTCTTCCAGGTCGCGTAGCAAATCGGCAGTGGCCTCATCCGAATCGGCGGCTGTGCCGAGCGCGTCCAAACCGAGTTCAATGCCTTCGAATCCCAACGATTTTACTTTGGCAACGTACTTTCGCCGCAGATCCCCCGAGGGTACAACAAGGCCCTCGCCTCGTTGCGGATAGAACACTGAACGCCTGTATGCATATATGAACTGCATCAATCAATCTCCTCGGGTGCCGTGCGTGAGCCGAATAATTTATTTAGGGGGCGGCGAACTGTTGACCAGATCTGACCGAAGCTAGTCTCTTTTGATCCGATATCTGCAAAGCCAGTCATCGAACTCGGTGTGGACATCCTCGAGGGAGAGATTGTTTGAGTATGCCGTGATAGTAGTGATCCGGCTTATCGACATTGCGACCAAGGCGTACAAAGGCTGGGTGGGGCGCCGTTCCATGTACCCCTGATCCATTGCGTTCTCCAATGCTGATTCCATCGACCAGAAGTTCGTTTCGGCACTGATATGATCCCATTCTTCCAGCGAAAGAACGGCTTCCCGTTCAGTGAAAAGAATCCTCCGAACATCAGGCTTCGCTGCCGCATCGATGGTAGCGTGCACTGCCCCAATAAACGCGTCCCAGGGACTAGATGCGCTATTGATCGCAGCGATAATCTTTTTTGCGCTTTCACTTTGCATCTTGTGGCATACCAACCGAAATAGTTCATGCTTGTCCGCGAAGTGGTGATACAGGGCGCCGCGCGTTACTCCGGCGTCCTTTACCACCTGTTCAAGTGACGTTCCCGAGTAGCCGTGTTTTGCGAAATGCTTCGTCGCGATCACTAATATGCGGTCTCGGCTGCTATTTCGCTGGCGTGCAGGTTTTTGATTCGTCGTAATGCCGCTCGCTCCCTCATCGTTTACATCTTTACGGACTTAATATAATATGCCGCTGACATCCATACATACAGTGTGTATTGTTTGGTTCCCCCGGTCAAACTGAGCGGGCTGGAGACCTGTCCGTCGACTGGCGGTTCGCGGGCGAGCGTGACGCCCTAACGCCATCATGCTTAACGACACGATATTGAAAGGGCATATATTAATAATGACCAAGCGTTTATTTTTGCTGCTGTCTGCGCTATTTGTTTTGATCGCAATTGTTGGATGTAGCAATAACAACGATGAATTACAGGCCGAGATCGACGACCTGAATACCCAACTTACCCAGGCGAAAGCCGCCGCGAGCAGCGGCAGCAGCAGCGGACCATCACAGGCCGAATTGGACAGTGTGAAAGCCGAACTGGAAAAAGCAAAAGAAGATCTGGCGAATGCTGGATCATCTTCTTCGGTCGCCGCGGGTGACGATGCCACGCAACCGAGTGGTTGGGGTAGTCGTTTGAAACTCGTAAAAGATCGAGGGAAGCTGATCTGTGCCGCGACGAACGACAGTCCCGGATTCAGTTTCATCAACGAGACCGGAGAATGGACTGGCTATGGCATCGAGATGTGTAAGGCATATGCCACAGCCATCTTCGGTGACCACGAAAACCGCTTTGAGATGCAGGCGATCGGCTGGGCCGACCGCCCAACTGTTATGCAGGCAGGCAAGATCGATGTGATGGTTCTTGCGAACACGCAGAACGCCCGCCGAGAGGCAACCTGGGGTAACTTCACGACGATCCACCACTATGCCGGCATGGGAATCATGAGCAGGCTCGACAGTGGAATCATTGCAGACGACTGGATGAGTCTCGATGGCACATCAGTCTGTGTAACAGCCGGTACAAACTACGTTCCCGCTGCTGAAGACCTTAAGGGTCAGTACGGGATCGATTTCGAGACGGTCCAGCTGGCAGACACGGGGCCGGCCTACGACGAAGGCAGATGTGACTTCACCATCGGCGGAAAAACAGACCTCGGTCGAAACCAGATCGACCTGACCGATCCTGATGCCCACGTCGTGTGGAACAGTCTGATGGGCAAGGACCCCTGGGGCATGCTTGTCGGTCACGGCGACGACCAGTGGTACGACCTCATTCGGTTCGTCGAATGGGCGATGATCAACGCCGAAGAGCTGGATGTGACGATGGACAACGTGGATGACATGGTTGCTAATTCAGAGAACGCGAGGATCCTACGCATGCTCGGTGTTGAGGGTGAATACGGCCAGGAAGTACTCGGCCTGGACATCGACTTCGCTTACAACGTCATCAAGAAAATCGGAAACTTCGACGAACTCGTCGAGCGTTTCTATTCAATAAATGATGAAACGCGCGTTGGTGGGTTCTACCGACCAAGGGGCAACGACGCTCTCTGGAACGAAGGCGGGCTTTTGTTCGCTCCCGGACTCGAGTAGCACTGGTACGTGGCTGCGAACGTAGCAGCCTGATTGCGTAAATAAGTCAGCAACCTTGCACTTTGGTTAGTGCAGGGTTGCTGACATAGTGCCCCGGCTCATCAGGTGAGCCATTGGTGTCACGTTGCCTCACAGCTTGATTATGAATGCGATCTGTGTTGCACTTCGACTTTCTAGATGAGCCGAATCCGAAGTTCCTTGAGAGAAATTAAGCCACCAGATGTCCACGCGACCTTCGCTTAAATTACTGAATTATCATGGTGTGCCGATATGGCGGAACGTCGTTTTTATTCGGCTCGCCATGCAAGCACTGGCGGCTCTGGTTGTTATATCAATAATCTGGCTGCTAGCAACCAACCTGATGGACAACGCTGAAAAACGCGGCCTGAACCTCAGCTTTCGATTGCTGAGCACAAATGCCGGTTTCGACGTCCCGTATAGCCTGATTCCGTACGATTCCAGTAATTCGATCCTGTACGCGTTCATGGCGGGTGTGGCGAATACTTTGCGTCTCGTCGGAATCGCTATGATTACGACAACCGTTCTCGGGATTCTTATCGGCTTAGCCCGACTTTCCAGCAATTTCGTAATCAGCGGGCTGGCAAAAGTTTACGTAGAAATCATGCGTAATATCCCGCTTATTACTTTCGCGTTCTTCCTGGTCTTTGGTCTCCTGGCAGGGCTTCCTAAAACATCAGAAGCGTGGCACTTGCCGGGTATCGGTTCAATGAGCAATCGTGGAATTTTTCTAACGAGCGTTGATGAAAGCTCGTCGTTAACGCCGTGGCTGGTTATCGTCCTGGTGGGTGTGGTCGCAGCATACTTATTGCACCGGTTGTACTTGAAAAATCGTGGCGAGCTGAGGCTGTTTGGGATCCGATTGAACAGAGGGTTCACACCGATTGTTCTATTGATACTGGTTGCAGCAGTTGGATGGATAGCGCAGCCAGACGCCCCTTTCGTATTTGATCAGCCAGAACTAAAAGGCACTAACTTCGTGGGCGGGATGAAGTTGACCACCGAGCTCTTCGCCATTCTGACTGCGCTTACCGTGTACATAGCGTCCTATGTCGCGGAGATCGTTCGCGGATCCGTTCAGTCAGTTCCAAAGGGCCAGGTTGAAGCCGCTAAGGCACTTGGATTGAACTACTGGCAGGTAACTATGAACGTTGTCCTACCGCAGGCTGCCAGAATCGCCGTACTCCCGATGATTGGCCAGTGGGTCAATCTGACAAAGGGTTCAGCCCTGGCGATGGTAGTGGGCTATGCAGAAGTCTTCGTCGTCGCCAGAACAGCGATAGAAAAAACCGGAATGGCCATTCAAATATTCGTAATGGTGATCGCTTTCTACATGATTATGGGCGCAATATTTTCCCTGTTAGGCAACTGGTATAACCGTAAGGTGCAGTTCGAAGGCCGTTGAGAACTTGACAGAGCCGACAACATCGAGCGAACTGCGTCCTGTAGAGGATCAGAGCTTTGCGACATGGGTCAAGGTGAACCTGTTCAGCCCCTGGTACAACTCTGTATTAACAGTTGTCGGCGCGGTAATGGTTATCCTGCTGCTGAAAGTAGCAATTCCGTTCTTGCTCACAGCTCAATGGGCGGCAGTAACAACCAACATACAAATTTTGTTGGTCGGACAGTACCCGAGTGAGGAACTCTGGCGCGTGGGAGCCGGTGTGCTACCGATGCCGTTCATAGTGGGGGCGGCATGGGGCGTTTGGGGCTCGATGATGCGTACATTCTCGGTGATACTCATCGTGGCGTCTGTTCTCACGGTTATCTCGTCGTTTTTCGGTGACTCGATGACTCCCGGATTCGTGTTGTGGTTCGCGGTCAGCCCGGTTCTAGTCCTTCTCGGATACACAGTCGGCCGCAGGAGCTTCATTGGCCCTCGTCACGTCCTCATAGGGTGGTTCCTGTTCCTCATGCTGACGTTGTTCTTACTGCGCGGCTTCGGAGAAGATTCGGCGATGCCGTACGTCTCAACGTCAAGGTGGGGAGGGCTGCTCGTAACAATTCTGATCGCCCAGGTTGGAATCGCGATTGTTCTTCCTCTCGGCATCGTTTTGGCTCTGGCTCGCCAGTCCAATCTGTGGTTCTTTAAGGCCGCGGCGTTGGTATACATCGAGATTCTACGGGCGACACCGCTTCTTGCCCTGTTGTTCCTGATGCTCATCGTGAGCCCGATGTTCCTCCCGGATATCACCACTCCCGATCGCCTTATGCTCGCTTTCATAGCAATCGTCATGAACAACTCGGCGTACATGGCAGAAAATATTAGAGGCGGACTACAGTCAGTTTCAAAGGGCCAGATCGAAGCGGCTGAAGCGCTGGGTATGCGTGGCAGGCACGTGACCCTGTTCATCATCCTTCCGCAGGCGATACGAGCGACTATCCCCGCGATTGTGGGGCAGTTCATTATTCTTTTCAAAGATACTGCCGTTATCGCACTTGTTGGCCTTTTGGACCTCCTGGGAGCAGCGTACGCAATCATCCTCGGGCAGGATGCATGGCGCACTGCCGATCTCGAGGTGTTCCTATTCGTGGCGGCCGTGTACTGGATATTTACGTATGGAATGTCGAGCGTTAGTGCAGGCGTGGAGAAGCGCATGCGAGCGGGTGCTGATTAGGCGTACATACCCTTCGGAGTCAGATGCCACGACACCACCACCAAAGCAATTCAGGAGACTTCAGGATGTCAGCTCAGAGTGTAGAAAATGATGTGATGATTCAGACAACCGATGTCGAGAAATGGTTCGGCTCCTTGCACGTATTACAGGGAATCTCGGTGACCATCAAAAAAGGCGAGGTTGTAGTGATCTTCGGGCCGTCGGGCTCGGGTAAATCGACATTTATTCGAACTTTGAACCGTTTAGAGGAACACCACCGCGGCGAAATTGTTGTCGACGGCACGGTGCTTGATAACGACGTTCGGAACATCGAAACAATACGTAGCGAAATCGGAATGGTGTTTCAGCAGTTCAATCTGTTCCCACACAAATCTGTCATCGACAACGTAGCCATGGCTCCCAGGTTAGTCAGAAAAATGAGCAAGACCGAAGCTGACGAACTCGCCATGAGTATGTTGGAACTAGTCAAAATCCCCGAACAGGCGTACAAGTTCCCCGGCCAGCTATCAGGTGGTCAGCAGCAGCGTGTCGCAATTGCCAGAGCACTTGCGATGCGGCCAAAGATAATGATGTTCGATGAGCCTACTTCTGCGCTGGACCCAGAAATGATCGCTGAAGTGCTGGACGTGATGATAGATCTTGCGAAGTCAGGCATGACCATGATCGTCGTCACGCACGAAATGGGATTTGCGCGGGAAGTTGCGGATCGGTTATTGATGTTCGACGAAGGAAAAATTGTCGAAGAGGGAACACCCGACAAAATGTTCGACAATCCGCAACATGATCGAACCAAAGAATTTCTCTCGAGAGTCCTCTAAATCACAAGTTCAATTCGTGCCATCCATGTCACGAATCACAGGAGAATAGTTACTGATGTGGAAGCACCTGTTCGAGCCATTGCAGATCGGTCCTGTGACCGTTACCAACCGGCTTGGTTTCGCCCCGAACTGTCCGGTGACTGACGGCGATCTGACTACGGGTGTATTTGGTGATGACTCGGTTGCCTACTATGCCGAGCGCGCAAAAGGCGGACAGGGCCTTGTCATCATCGGCAACTCACGTGTCTCGGATAGAACCCCCTATTTCCCGTGCGTCGATCCAAATATGTTCGACGATAGGAACATCCCATGGCTGCAGAAGATAGGTGATGAGGTTCGCGATAACGGCGCAAAGCTGTTCATCCAGCTGTTTTATACGTCCTGGGGGCGCACCACCGCGCCACAACAGAGCTCGATGTACGAATCCGAAGTTCCGCTGACCATTCCAGCACCGTCAAGCATCACCAATGCAACGCAAGGGGTCCATCTCGCAGAAATGACAACCGCTGATATTCATCAGGTCAGTGAAGATTTTTCCAATGCAGCCGTCCGCGCTGTTAAAGGCGGAGTGGACGGCGTTGAAATCAGCCTGCACCACCTGATGCTGCACGCACAGTTCTTTAGCAAAATCTACAACAGGCGAACCGACGAGTACGGCGGGTCGATGGAAAATCGAGTCCGCTTCGCAATCGAGACACTCCGACGCGTACGCCGCGCAGTAGGCAACTCGATCGCAATCGGATACCGGGTCAATGCCCGCTATGAGAATCCGGCCGACAACAGTCTGGAAGACATGAAAGAGATCATTCAGCACATCAACGCGAATGTTGAGATCGACTATGTCAGTGTTAGCGCTGGCGGTGGAGAATCGCCGTCTATGAGTGCCCCTATGGGTTACATGGCCCCGGGATACCAGATGCCCGATACCGCCGAGATCAAGGCAATCACCAACGTTCCTGTTTTTGGGATTGGATCGATTACAAGTCCGTACCAGGCAGAGGACGCCCTCGAGAAAAACCAGTGCGACCTCGTGCTGATGGTCAGGCAGCTTTTTGCGGACCCCGAGTTCGCGAACAAGGCGCGTGAAGGTCGTCCCGACGATATCAGGCCATGTGTCAGGTACAACTACTGTACTACTCGATTCCCATTCCGGGTCGGCTGTTTCCAGAACGTCGCCCACGGCAGAGAGAAGAAATGGGGCATAGGAACCATCGAAAAGGCCGAAACACCGAAAGGTGTAATGGTGATCGGTGGAGGAGTTGCGGGGCTGGAAGCAGCAGTAGTTGCCGCCAAACGGGGTCATTACGTCGCCTTGTTTGAGGGCGAAGAACGCATCGGCGGTCGGCTACGTTTGCAGGCCAAATTGCCGTTGCAATACGAATGGGGCAACCTCATCGCCTGGTACGAACATACATTGCGGCAACCAAACGTTATCGTGCACACTGGCGAACGGGTTACTTCGCAAAACATACAAGAGATAATTGAAGAACAGCAACCAGATGCCGTGATCCTTGCAAGCGGAACAAGTTCTGCCCCCGATGGGTTTGTAGACGGTACCAATGGATCGATCCCCGGCTGGGAATCGGAAATGGTGCTTCGATACGAGGATGTCTTGGACCAAAAGGTGGAAGTTGGCCAACACGTCACCATATTTGACAATGTCTCGAACGAGCTGGCAATTGGGTTGGGAACTCTCCTCGCCAAAATGGGCCGCTCAGTCTCCATCGTCACCCCGTATAAGGCCCTGGGTACCGACCGTCACACCAGTGGTAACTTCAGGGACGTTCTCCTTGTGGAATTACTTGACCAACCGAACGTGACGGTGCACGCCGAAACGTACGTTCAGCGGATTGAGGAAGGCAAGGTGTTTCTTGCTAATCACATCACCCATGGTGAAGCCGTCGAACCTGCCGAAGAGAAAACGGACAGTCTGATTCTGATAAACCACTTTGAGAGCGATAAGAAGTTGCTAGATGCGCTCACAAAGTCGGAGCTCGAATTGCATGTTGTAGGTGACGCCCTCGGCTATGGCCCAATTCACGACGCTATTCTGGCAGGCCATAGAGTTGGAAGGTCGGTCTAGGTCAACGTCTCCCTATCCTCTCCAGATTTCGTTGTGACTGACCTTTGGGCCTCGGGCGTCAGATGCGTAATTGCAAATTTTTGCGTCCAAAGCGGAATGTATAAATGATTCAAAAAAACTTGATGCGCGTGGTCGGGCGGCGATTCCCGAAAATAGACGGGATCGACAAAGTAACCGGGGTTGCACTGTTCGGTGCCGACGTCAAAATTCCTGGAACTCTTTACGCCAAGGTTTTACGCAGCCCCGTTGCCCACGCCAACATTACGAAGATTGACACTTCACGAGCGGAGGCCTTTCCCGGGGTCAAAGCAGTGATAACTGGAGAGGATTTCCCTTCCCCGCCGAATGAGTCCGGTAATCCTCCCTCGTCCCTTGAAAATCAATCACGCGAAAAAGTCCTGGCACGCACGAAGGTGCTGTTCCAAGGACATCCGGTAGCAGCCGTTGCTGCAACTTCGGCCATGATCGCCGAAGAAGCGCTCGAGCTGATCGATGTCGAATACGAACAGCTCCCGCATGTACTCGACACCACGGCCACGATGCAGCCAGACGCACCCCTGCTCCATCAGGATTTACGTACAAAGGACGTGGAAAACACCGCAGAAAAAGCGAGCAATATCGCTGAGCACCAGGAGTTCATCCGCGGCGATGCAGACGAGGCTCTAAAAATCGCGCATGTTGTTGTTGAGCGAACATTTAATACAGGAACTGTCCACCAGGGCTATATCGAACCCGATTCCGAGGCGGCCTGGGTACGCCAGGACGGAAGCATTACGGTGTGGGCGAACACTCAGGGCACCCATTTGCAGCGACGTGAGCTGGCCAGTGTTCTGGACATACCAATACAAACTATCAACGTAATTCCCACTGAAGTGGGCGGGGCATTTGGTGGTAAAGAATCGGTAAGAGTAACGGCTCTCTGTGTCGCCCTGTCTCGCAAGGTCCGGTTACCCGTACGACTCTCACTGAGCCGCGAGGAAATATTACGGGCAGGTTGGCCGAGTACATCCATAAAATGTTCGGTTAAAGTCGGAGCTGATCAACAGGGAAACATAGTTGGAATAAAAGCGTGGATAGCGTTCAACTCCGGTGCGTTCCCGGGAGCACCCATCCAATCTGCAGTCCGACGGGTGTTTTCTCACTACCGAGTGGAAAACATGAGAGTCGATGCCTATGACGTCATCTCCAACCGACCGCCGAATAGCGCGTATCGGGCACCGGGAGCAACGCCAGTTGCATTCGCCATGGAATCGGTCATCGATGAGCTGGCGGATAGTCTTGGCATGGACCCCCTTGAGTTTCGATTCAAAAACGTGTCACGCGACGGAGATTTGATGCCCGATGGAAACACCCTCCCGACCATCAATCTCGACCGTGTCCTCGACGAGGTAAGAAAGCATCCTTGTTGGACGACTCCTCTAGAAGGACCAAACCGCGGACGCGGACTTGCCTTAGGCATGTGGACGATGCCGGGGGGCACAATCAGTTGCCACGTCAACGTCAATTACGATGGTTCACTCAACCTTGTGCTTGGAATTGTTGATCTATCTTCGACTCGCGCCACGCTGGCACAGATTGCTGCAGAGGAGTGTGGTCTTGCGTTCGAAGAGATCAACGTGGTGGTTGGTGATACCGATACGGTCGCCTATTCCGACGCCACAGCCGGCGACAGAGTTACCTACGTAGCCAGCAAAGCTGTAGTGGCAGCCTGTAGCGACTTGCTTACCAACATGAGGCGGCGTGTGGCAGAAAAATATTCGGCATCTATCGAGGATGTGAAATACGAGCTCAAAAAGTTTTGGATCGACGGTGCGCCAGAGATGTCGGCCACTTGGAACGAAATCGCTTTGAGCTCCGTCGCCCCTCATAGCGGCGAAGGGGGAGGGGCACTGGCGGGATATTCCAGCGCAAGCGAAGTCATGCACGGTGCAGCCATTGCGCCGAACGGTTCAGCGCACGTTGCCGATGTTGAAGTCGACCCACAGACAGGGAAAGTCCAAATTCTGCGATACACAGTATTTCAAGATGTCGGGCGTGCTGTGAATCCGGCTGGAGTAGAGGGCCAGATGCAGGGTGGAGCGGTACAGGGAATTGGGTGGGCGTTGTCGGAGGAACTCCAATACGACGATGGTGGCAAGGTCGAAAACGCCTCGCTACTTGATTATCGAATTCCCACAATTCTCGACGTCCCGAACATCGATACAGTCGTGCTGGAGTTTCCGTCGCCCGACCATCCGTATGGAATTCGGGGAGTCGGTCAGGTGCCGATCGTCCCGCCGGCGGCAACAATCGGAAACGCTATTTTTCGAGCAACGGGAGCCCGATTGGATGAACTGCCCATGAAGCCCGAACGGGTGCGATTGGCGATAGAAAAGTCCGGGGAATCGGACTAACAGTAGTCGAAATTTAGAGTGTTGTTATCAACACAGAATGGGAGAAAACAATGGGCGCTTTCGAGGACGTTGCACTTGATCTGCTCGGGGGAGTTGGTGGTGGTCAACCGTCACCAAGGCTGGTGGAACTCCGGCCGTTCCTGGCTTCAAATTACATCGAGGATGCGGCGCAATTCATACTCGATAATCCGGGTCGAGCCTTCATAATTACCGGGTTTTTCATCCCTGTGCCGTACTCAAATCCATTGCCCCTGACAGGGTCTGTGGAGACAGACGGCCCCCCTGGCGCTTATTTTCTTGGTCGAGCGCTCGAACAGCTCGACTATGAAGTCACGTTCATAGCCGACAAATGGTCAAACCTTGTATTCAACCGTATTGATGATGTGGGCGAATACGTTGAGTTCCCGATCATTAGCGAAGATGAGAGCAGAGATTTCGCTAATCAGCTTTTGAGCGAGAAAAATCCGTCGATTGTGATCGCCACGGAACGATGCGGAGCCAACCGGAACGGAAAATATGTTAACGGCCAGGGATGGGACATTTCCGAGTTCAGCGCCAAAACCGACTTCCTGATGAATGACCGGGTTAAATCGGTCGGTATCGGCGACGGCGGTAACGAGATGGGCATGGGTAACTTTGCACCCTTTATCACGGAGATTGCTCATGGCATGGACGAGCCGTGCGTGACGAGCTGTACAAAGCCAGTACTTGGACGCAGTTCGGATTGGGGTTGTTATGCCATCATCGCCGCGCTGTCCAAGATAGTCGGGCGTGATCTGCTGCCCACGGGCGACGAGGTGACGCAGTTCATAATTGATATTGTCGATAACGGAGTGGTCACTGGGACAGGAAGAATTCAGTACGTCGTGGATGGCCGTTCTTTAGACGACCAGCGAGAGCTTCTCGAAAATTTGCGTGCCCTCTTGTAAGCCGATTAGGTAGCGAATACTCGGCCAGAATAGCCTCTGGCCGAGATGAAAAATAGAACTGGTAGAATTGAGCGCAGCGAACCGATTTGTTGCAGGAGGAAAATATGGCAAGGGATGGAATGAAACGACTGGGGCTACTAACCCCTCCGGCCAACACCACGATGGAAGACGACTTCGCTCGTTGGATGCCAGACTCAGTCAGGCTTCACACAAACCGGTTGACTGCTCCAGACAATTGCACCAACGTGGAGTACCTGGAGGCTATAGCTGAGCACGTTAGCGAAAGCTCCCGGCTCCTGAACCAGGTTCCCATAGATGTCATCGCTTTTGGATGCACGAGCGGAAGCTTCCTGCACGGCCCGGGATACGATAACAAGATCACGAGTGAGATCAAGGATGCAACTGGTGGGGTGAGCACGGTAGTCACCGCGGCCGCTGTTGTCGACGCCCTCAAATCTTTGAACGTGACGAAAATATCAGCCTGCTCTCCGTATACCGATGCGATTAACGAGCGACTAAAAGAGTTCTACTCTCACGCAGGGTTCGACATCCTTAAGTTCGCAGCAGTAGACCCAAACCGCGTCAACAGCATCCATGACGCACCGCCCGAAGTCGCACTTGAACTGGCACTCTCCGTCGACACTCCCGAGTCGGAGGCGATATTCATCAGTTGCACAGCTTTCAATGGCGCATCCGAGGTAATCGAGGAGTTGGAGCAGAAGACCGGCAAGCCCGTAGTCACCTCCAACCAGGCTACGTTCTGGTGGTGCATGCGTGAGATGGGCATAACTGAGGCCATCCCTGGTGGTGGAACTCTGATGGGACGCGAGAGGCACGCAGAGGCTGTGATTCTCTAAACGAGTGCCATGCATTACGCCGCTCCGTTGAGGGATGGAGTATCACTGGCGTAATCAAGGCCTTTACATGACTCAAATTGAGCTGTGAAATCAAAAAGCCCTGGCAATAGAGCCAGGACTTTTTATTGCCTGTTTTTATTGTGACCGCTCCATTTAGTTCTTTGCGCGCGACTTTAGAAAAGTTCCCAAAAATGCCATCGCCGAGATCAGGTTGTGCGAGATTAATATCGAAACATCGTTCAATTGGCGAGCATAGAGATTCTGACGGCGTAGGACCTTACGACCAACGACCCGACGAACTGACTTCTGGCAATCAGGTCGTTAATTGTTGCCAGGTTTTCTGTCTAAAAGTTCGGATCCATGGAAACATCGAGGAACCCTATGGGACCGCGGTCGTCGGCGTACCACAACCGGTCGTCTCTTATCGTCATGCCGTGCACCTGGACAGGGTCGAGCACCCTGAATGCGTCATAACAACGTCCGTCGTCAATGCGGTGCCGACTAACTACGCCAAAGGCGGTATCGGCGATCCACACGTGCCCTTCCTCTTCGGCCCACGCCAGGCCGTGGACCCGGAAGCCAGGGACCTTCATTCGGTGGATTTCCTGCCAGTTGTCAGTATCGATAACGTGCAGATATTGCGAAGGCGGCGAGACAACATAAAGTTTCCCGTCCTTCCATTCGAGCCCGTGATCGCCGGTCGGCTGGGAATGGCGGCCCGCGGTTCCGTCAAGTTTTTCCCTCGTAGCGTTGATACCAGCACCTACGCCCGGATACTTTTCAACGGTTATTCCAGTTTCAATCTCAACTTGGAATATCTCGCAACTGTATGTCGACGCTATCCACAGGTAGCCGCCACCCAGCGTAATCCCACTTGATTTATCGGTCTCCGTCGGCACCTCGTGGAGTACCTCACCTGAATCCCAGTCGACCTTGTGGACATAGTTGTTGGCCTGGTCGATGATCCACAGACCATCGTCAGCTGCCTGGAGTCCGTTTGGCCTTGGACCCGGCGAATTGAATTGGAAGATCGAATCGGCGACTTTATGGGGCATCGGGTCTCTCTATTGGCACGGCTGTTGGTGTGAATCGCCAAGCGTCGCGGCAGACGTTTTGACCGGTCTTCTGACAATTGGCTTGGGGCGGTATTGTAGCGGGCTCTCACCGTGTCCGGGGCACGGATTCGCACGCATCGCTGGCAGGCAGTTTTCACGATCCCGGAACTTTTGTGAAGATCTTTGCCGTTCGGACTTTGCCCGGCGCGTTCTGACTCCCTTCAATTCATCCAGTATCTGATCTTTCAACTGGATCCGTTTGTGAGGGTCAGGTCAGTATGGCAGAAGAAGAGACTAACCAATTGTTGGGACGCCCGTCACACGCGGGTCGTCATAGTGAACTAACGGGTCTCGATCTGTACGATCTTCGACTGGCGCTCGCCGGTGATTTCCGGGCCGTCTTCGCCGAGGTAGACGTCTAATTCTGATCGCACACCGAACCCGGGGAGGTAGATTCCCGGTTCGATCGTCACCCCGAGGCCGTTGATTACCGTTCGGGTGTCGTGGGTCTCCCAGTCATCGAGGTTCACGCCGTTCGAGTGGGCCTCGTGTCCGAGCGAATGACCCAGCCGGTGCACGAAGTAGTCGCCATACCCGGCATTTTCGATCACGCTGCGCGCTGCACGGTCGAGTTCCCAGCCCTGCGGGTTATCGCCCTCCAGTACGCGGGTTTCGAGCAACTCGAAAGCGGCGTCACGGGCACTCGTCACGACATCGAAAACTTCCTGTTGCTGCGGGGTCGGCGGTTCCCCGAGCTTTGCTGTCCATGTGATGTCGGCAGAAATGTTCAGTTCACCCGGAGCATCGGGCGATGGTTTCTTTCGTGCCCACAGGTCCAGTAGCAGCCAGCCCTCGCGCCGGATGACCGCCGCCTCGCCGGGTTGCGGATCGTAGTGCGGGTCGGATGAATGTTCGTTGAACGCCACGACAGGGCCATCGTCGAACTCGAGTCCGGCGCGATCGAACTTTCCCCGGATATGCTCGGCGATATCGTGCTCGGTAAGTGCCCACCGGATGTTTTCGCCAACATACTCGAAGGTTTGCTGAACGATCCGGTCGAGTGCTTCGACGGCGAAGAAGTGTGACTGTAGCTGATCGGGAGTCCAGCGTTCGGTCGCGTATTGAATCACATCGCCGGACGATACAACTTCCGGCCCCAACGACCTCACGAGTTCGATCGTGCCGGCATCGACGCGCCCGACCCGCGGCAACTCGTACATGGGCGAATATTCCATTGCGACGCTGGCCGCTCCGTCGAGCAGGTCTTTGAGTCCTGCCACCATTTGTTCGCGGCTTCCGTAAGCACTCACCGCGGGTGAACCAGCCGGGAAGCGGCCTGTGTCGACCTCGTGGGCCAGCAGGCGGGGTTCAGCATCGGCCGGTATCCACAGCCAGACGGGTCGGGTCAGCTGCTGAACCCGCCTGCCGAGCGCGGCCTCGAAAACGGGATTCGTGTATCGGTAGTCGCGGGTCAGCCAGCCCGCAACACCCGTCGATTGTAGGTAGTGGCGTGCGTCGTCGAGCGGATTTCCAGACGGAGCAAGGTCGTTGTGAGTCATCCGTTCGAGCGTACCGCAATTTTGGCCGCTAAATGCAGTTCGAACGAATTGAGTTTGCAACCCTATCGAACGCCCTACGTGCAAGAGAAGACCGCGCCAACGGTGTGCTGCCTGGTCCGAACTAGACCTCTGCAAGTACCGATGCGCGGTTGTAAATCTGGATCCGATGACGGCAACTATCGGCGATGAGTACGAGCCCGTCACTGGAAGTTTCTATGGCCGCCGGTCGCCAGAAGCGCTTCTCCTGCTCGAACAGGCCGGCGTTCTCGCGCCAGCTCGCCTGCTCGGGGTTGACATCCAGGAACTCCTGGCACCACTTGGACAGGGTCGCATCGCCAATAAGCGTTTCGGTATGAGACCCGTCCTGGCCGAATACCTGAACGCGGTCGTTACGCCAGTCTGCGATAAACACCGTTCCGTCTGACGCGACATGAACCCCGGACGGGCGATCGAACTGTCCGTCGCTACTGCCGCTGGAGCCCAGCATACTCACAAACTCGCCATCCGGCGTGAATCGCTGAACGCGGTCGTTCCGCCAGTCTGCGATCCAGATCCCGTCTTCGCTGTCGATTGAAATGCCCCACGGGAAGTTGAACTGGCCGGGCTCCGTGCCGAATGTGCCGAAAGACGAGATGAATTTCCCGTCCGGACTCAGCTTCTGGACACGTGCATTCAGGTGGTCGACGATATGGGGATTGCCATCAGAATCGATCGCGATTCCAGATGGTCGGTTGAACTGCCCAACGCCGGCTCCGAACTCGCCCCAGCGCTTAAGAAATTTGCCTTCCCGATCGAAAATCGAGACGTTGTGCATGAACTCGTCGGGAACGTAAACGCGGTCGTCGCCGTCGAGCACGATCGCGGTGGGCTGGGTGGTCTGCCCGGGGTCCGTGCCCCAGCGTCCGAACTCGTACATATACTCAGAATCCAGCGTCTGCACGCTGACCCGGACATCCTTGTTCGCCGCGTTGGAGCGGCTGAGCACGAATAGAAGGCCCTCGCTGTCCAAGCGCACATCGACCGGGTTCATAAAACCGCGGCCAAGAAAAGACGCGATTCCGATCGTGTGGCTGTAAGAGAAGTTCTCGAGTCCCATGTGAAGATTACCCCGGTTGATGCCGCCTTACGAAGTCAGCTCCTGACCAGATCAAGAGTGCTGAACTTCTGCTTGAGTACTGGCTCAGACTCGACGCCGAGCACGTCTTCGAGAAGGGTCGCGTAGACCTGTCGGAAGTCGGTGTTGAAATGCACGTCGCCCTCCAACTGATCCGCCAGGCCCAGCTTCGGGTACTCGCCGTACAGCCCACCCTTGACGGAATCGCCGATCACGAAGGCAGCGCCGCCCGAACCGTGATCGGTCCCGGCCCCATTGTCGGCAATACGGCGTCCAAACTCGGAGAACATCCAGATAACGGTCTCTTCTCCCTTGCCCTGCTGCTTCAGGTCGTCCAGGAAACACGCCAGCGCCGTGGAAAGCTGGTCCCAGAGCAGGGCGTGGTTGACCAGTTCGTTGGTGTGGGTATCGAAGCTGCCGTGGGCGGCGTAGTAGATGCGGGTGCCAAGTTCGGCCGACATCACCTGTGCGATTCCCTTCAGGCTCTGGGCGATCGGGTTGTCCTCGGGGTACTCGACGTCCGAGCTGTACGTCCGTGGTGCCTCGCGCAGCAGATCGGCTCCGTCCAGCGCCCCCCGGCCTGTTTCAAGGATGCGCCGGGACGGGAACCCGCCATCCGCCATCGGCTGGTAGATACGGCTTATCGTATCCAGCATCGCGTCCTTGTTGCTGGCACCGGCAAGACCGGTATAGAGCCCGTACGACTCAAGGGCTCCGACCGACGCAACGGAAACACCCTGCAGGGCGAGCGCGCGGGGCAGGCCCCGACCGAAGTTCACGGTCGTTATCGGGTTTTTGCCTTCTGGGTCGATAATCGAGTTGGCTTTGCCAAGCCAGCCTTCAGATGAGGTGGTGGTCGGCTGTGCTGTGTGCCAGATGTCCATCGACCTGAAGTGCGATCGGTTGGGCTCCGGGTACCCGATTCCCATTAGGACGGCCATTTTGTCCTGGTCGAACAGGCTCTTAAACGTACCCATGTGCGAATTGAACGCCAGCTTGTCATCGATCGGGATCAAGTCATCGCCCCTGAGTCCCATGTTGGGGCGGAAGTCATAGTAGTGCCCGTCCTGGTACGGGACCAGGGTGTTCAGGTAGTCGTTGCCACCCGAGAGCTGGATGACTACCAGGTTCTTCTTGCTGTGGCCGTTTGAGTTGTTTGCCATGTCGACGCCTCCTCAGGTCGCCGTTAGCTGCATTGTTAGCAGTACTGGTAATCCGGGGTGGAAACAATCAGCTGGAACATTTCGACAATGCGGTCCGCACTGCCCATCGAGCCGCTCTGCCCCGCATGCTCGACAAGGACGGCCTTTGAGCCGTTGTCGAGATCAATGGACCCCATTGCGTCAAGGCACGCCTCGACGAACTCCTCGGGCTGCAGGTCGTCGCCTGCAAGCTCGACCAGCTCGATCATCCGCCTGATGCCGGGGGCCTCAACACGGCCCAGCTCCGAGGCGGCAAAGTTGATGCGCTCTATCAGCGAACCGGAATCGACCCACTCCTCGCCCTCATGCCAGCCCTCCACACCGGGCGGGTTGAGCAGGTGCTGCCCCATGAACAACGACTGGTTCGCCAGCAACGACGAATCCATGTCTGGAATGTCGAATCGGTCGGTCAGCCGGGCCGCACCAAATACCAGTTCGGCAGGGCTCTTGACCTTGTGGAACCTCACAGCGGCCGACTTAAAGTGATCCGAGTTGAAGAGTGAACGGAGGATGGACCTTATGTCGCCATCCGTCTCCTGGAAGACATCAGTAAGTCGTTCGATTTCCTCGTCGTCAGGCTCGTCAGAGACGAAATACAGATACAGGCGCATGGCGATGAAGCGGGCGGTAGCGCGCTTCTTGACGATGATGTCGATGATGTTCTCGCCGTCGAAGTTGCCAGTCTCGCCCAGAAATGATTTTTCGCCGTTGTCGTGATCCGAGGCGTCGAACCTGAATTCCATCGGGAACGGACCCAGGAAAAACGGTGGTGGCGTCGGCTTCGACGCCCAACCGGTAAACGCCCGTGCCGCGGTCTTCACATCGTCCTCGGTGTAATCGCCCTCGCCCATGTCGTCTATACCCATGGAGAACAACTCTAGGAGTTCCCTGCCGTAGTTCTCGTTGGGCGCATCCTTGTGGCTGTTCTGGTTGTCCAGCCAGTACATCATGCCGGGGTTTCGAGAGATTTCGAAAAGGATGGTCCGGAAACTGCCGAGGCCGACACGCCGGAACAGTTCGATCTCGGTAAGCATTTCGAGCCCGTGATCCAGCTTTATCCCCCCTACCGCAAGCAGGCTGTGCCAGAACAGGGCAATCTTTTCTTCAAGCGGTTTCTCGCTGGTGGCCAATCGCCACGACCACTGCGGATCGGCATGGCCGACCGACCGGGCCTCGACCGAGGCAATAAAGTAACGGTCCATCAGGTCCTGGTCTTCAGGCTCACCATGCGACGGGTTCAGAAGATCCTCGACCGTCTCTTCGTAACCCCTGGCGACGTACTGGTCAATCTGATCGCGCGTCGCGCCAAATCCTGCTCTGCGCAGCAAGTGCGCCATTACAGCTTCATCTTCATGTTTTCTCGCAACGGTAGTCATAATTTTTCAACTCCGGTGACATTCGGATCGGCAGGCACAACTCGCACGCTATTTTAGCTGCCACCGACTTTCCCGCGTTAGTACGCGCGAAAGGGTAAGTCGTCGGCGAGTCGAGTGCAACGAGCATCAGGAGGTATTTGACCTGGACGATATGTGGACATCCGCCCGCTCCTCCTGCAGTGTCATCACTATTGAGGCATCGCGATCGCCGAGGCCTCTCGAAAGGGCGCTTTCCATCTCGTCAAGTACGGTCCGGGCTATCTTGACCGGCACTCCAACCTCTTCCGCCAGTTCGAGGGCCAACTGGATATCTTTGTGCGCCCCCTTGAGCGTAAACCGGGGCTCAAAGTCGCCCTTCATGAACGTATCCGGCAGCCGGACATGCAGGTTCCCACCTTTGCCGATCGCGGCCTGCTGCAAGGCATCTAGCAGCCGATCGGGCCCGATTCCCGCTTTTACACCGATGGTGAGGCACTCGCCAATCACCTGGTCCATCGAAAAAGCGGCCAAGTTGTTCATCAGCTTCGCCACGGTACCGGCACCGAGCGGACCAACATGCACGATGGCCGTCGAGAAGGCTTCCAGCAGCGGACGGGCGCGCTCGACATGTTCTGGGTCGCCGCCGATCAGAGTTGTCAGGGTGCCATCGGCAGCGCCTTCCACTCCGCCGCTGATCGGAGCGTCAACCATGGCCGCTCCCCGCAGCCGCAAATGCTCACCTACCTGCCGGACGATCGCGGGCGAATTCGTCGTGTGATCAACCAGTAGTGTGCCCGGTTGGATGAGCGCTCCGATACCGTCTTCGCGAAAAATAATTTTCTCAACTTCGGTCGGCCCTGGCAGACACAGGCAGATGATGTCGCATTCGGAAACGAGTTCAGCCAGAAAAGTCGCAACACTGGCCGCGGTCCCCTCGAATGCTGATCTCGCCGTTTCATTCGTATCGAATACCAGCAAATCGTGGCCGGCCCGCAACAGTTGTTGCGCCATCGGCCGACCGATTTTGCCGACTCCCACAAATCCCACTCGGGAAGGCTTGCGAGCCGTCATGAAAACCTCTCCTGCTGTGGGGTCAGCCACACTCTTTCTTTATCGCGAGATTTGGGAAAACTGACCGTGTGTAAGGCGTCACATGGTATAGGTCGTCCAGCATGACCGACCCGCGTCGTCAGCCGCCGGGGCGCGCAAGCTCGGCGTAGTTAGCGAGCGCTTTTTCGTAGGCTTCGGGGGTGTTGATATCGAGGCGTACAACTGGCGATTCAAACTCGACCCTGTGGTGGTTCAGGTCGGCCCCCTTGAATATCGCCCTGACGCCCTGACCTTCTTCGGTAACCGCGGCGAGCTGGGCCCGGAGCGACGAATCGAACACCAGCGGGTGACCGCCGTGGCCGTCGTAGCCGGGCGACGTAATTTTGGCCCCGAAATTTGTGTGGACTTTCAGCACGCGCTCGATCACCCATGCAGGCCGTGGCTGATCGACTGCAAGCAGTACGATCGAGTGGACGCCATCGGGCACTTCCCAAACCCCCGCCTGGACTGATGTGGCCTTGCCTTCGGCGAATTTCGGGTTATACGCCCTGATGATGCCGGAGCGGTCTTTCAGCAGCGGGGCCATCTCGGCGTCGTACTTACCGGTCACCACGACCACCTGGTCGCACCCGCCCTGTAGCAGCGAGTTCATCTGGTACTCGACCATAGTCGTTCCGCGCCATGGCAGGAGTGGCTTGGGACTGCCCATGCGGCTCGACTCACCGGCAGCGAGGAGTACCCCGACTGCTTTATATATCGCGGGCACTTAGTCGGCGCCTACGGATTCTGCGGTAGCCAGGGTTGGCCCGTCTTTTCTGGCAGCCTTCTCGGCCGCTTTCTGAATCAGGCGGTCGTCGAGTTTCAGCGTGCCACCATCGCCGCCGAGCCGGAACGCTACAATCTCGGCCATGATCGACAGGGCAATTTCTTCCGGGGTCCTGGCAGAAATGCTGAGGCCGATCGGTGACCGCACGCTCTTGACCTGCTCCATCGTGAAGCCCTGGGCAAAGAGTTCTTCGTAAATCAGTATCGTTTTGCGCCTTGAGCCGAGCAGGCCAACATAGCTTGCGGGAGTCCGCATTGCGGCTGCAGTGGCTGCGGTGTCGTAGCGGTGACCGCGGGTGGCGATAACGATGAATGAGTTGGTGCCGATCGGGAGTTTCTTAAATCCCGATGCGTAGTCGGATACGACAGTTTGCTCGGCTTCGGGAAAACGGTCGGCGTTCGAGAACTCTTCGCGGTCGTCGATTACGAATATTCGGAAACCCAGGGTTTTGGCGATATTGGAAATTGCCCTGGAGACATGGCCGCCGCCTGCCAGTACGAGCGTGGGGGGTGTTGTGTAGGCCTCGATGAAGAACTCTGCGCCAGATTCGGTGACAATGTAGTCGTTCTTGCCCATGGCCATCAGCCTGCGTGCCTCGACGGATGCGCGGGCGTCGAGTTTTTCGTCTCCCAGTGAGCCAGCAGTTGACCCGTTTTCACGGACCAGCAGTTGCGAGCCGACCGTGAGGCCGGACCCCTCGGGGGCCTTCATCAGGCTCGCCACGGCGACCGGAGCGCCGCCATCGTAGGCAGCGAGCACTTCGTCATTGAAATCAGGGTCTGTTTTCGTCCCGTTCGGGTTTGCTTCGTCCCGAATCGGGTCGAGCAGGAAATACATCGTCCCACCGCAGACAAGCCCATCCTGTGCCGCGAGGTCTTCATTCAGTTCGTAGTCACGCATTTCCGCAGGGCCACCGCTCTTGAGGAGCTGTGATGCCGCGAACCAGATGTCGCCCTCGACGCAGCCGCCCCCGAGCGTGCCAACACCGGAACCGTCGGCGCGTACGAGCAGCTTGGCCCCGGGCTTCTGCGGCGTTGACCCGGATGTCCGGACGACCGTTGCCACGACCATGCCGTTGCCGGCGGCGGCTTCTTCAGATGCGGCTCGAAAAACTTGTTCCATTTACAACCTGGCGACCTGCGGAATTCATGGGGTGGAATTCACATGAAAGTTAGATGCAGAAACGGCAATTGCAGTTGCGAATCTGCGCAACATGCCACTGCCAGCACACCTCCAGATTAGCACACCGACTCTCAAATTCTGGTGGTTTCAGCCGCGTCGACAGTTGGGTTTGATATCGTCCCTGATCGATTCGAAAGGCTGAAAACGCGGTAGTTGAGCTGATTGAAGGGGAGTCTCCATGCCAATTCATGGAGGCCTACTGGCCGAAACGGTCACTTTTGCGGGCCATGGCGGCGATGTCATCAGCGCCTATCAGTGCCAGCCGAACAACCCGAACTGCGGGCTGTTACACCCTGCTAAGGCGTTCGGCAGCGTCCTGAACCGACCGCACGATCTTGTCGTAGCCGGTGCAGCGGCACAGGTTTCCGGCTAGCTTCAGGCGTATCTCACCTTCGGTCGGGTGCGGGTTCTCGTTGAGCAGGGCAGTTGTGGCGATCATGAAGCCCGGGGTGCAAAAACCGCACTGCAGACCCGCGTTGTCGACAAAGGCATCCTGTACTGGCGAAAGGTGTCCGTGATCGGCAAGACCTTCCACGGTTGTCACTTCTAGGCCGTCGACTTCGGGTGCGAGCACAAGGCAGGAGCACGACGACTTGCCGTCGATCAGGACCGTGCATGCGCCGCAGTTGCCGTTGGAGCAGCCTTCCTTGGTGCCGGTAAGCCGCAGCTGGTCGCGCAGGGTTTCGAGCAGGGTCCAGGTCGAGTCGACGAGGATTTCTTGCTGAACGCCGTTTACGGTTGTCGTGATCTGTTTCTTGCTCATATTTATTTGAAAACTTAGTTTTGTTTGTCTTCGGGAGTTACCCGATGATTGCCGATGATTTGTGGTGGATGCCTTTGAGTTACAGGTGCCCGCTACCCGAGTCGCTCGAGGCAGATATTCAGGGTTCGCTTTGTCAGCACTTTGACCAGTTCCTTGCGATATTCGGCCGATCCCCTCACGTCGGTTATCGGCACCGCCGCACCCACCGTCAGATCGGCCGCCCGGTCAATTGCGTCGGCGTCGATGACCGAGCCCTCAAGCGAGTTCTCGGCTTCGTAGGCCCGCACCGGGGTCGGAGCTACCGAAGCCAGCGATATCCGGGCTTTTGTGACCACTTTTGACGAGGGATCGACTTCGATCAGCGAACCCACGCCCGCAACAGCAATGTCCATCTCGTTTCGCGGTATGAAGCGCAGATACGCCGAGGCCGTATTCGCCGGAGGTGCGGGAAGTACGAGTTCCTTCAGGATTTCGCCCTTCTGGAGGACCGTCTGGCCAGGACCCGCAAAGAAATCGATCAGCGGAATCTCGCGCTCGCCGCCCGATGCGCTTACGGTGTGGGCGACAGCTTCGTGAACGAGCAGTGGGGGAATCGTGTCGGCCGAGGGCGCCGCATTGCACACGTTGCCGCCGATGCTCGCACGGTTCTGGATGTGGATTGAGCCCACGAGCGCTGCCGACTCGGAAAGGGCAGGGTAGCCCCCGTGCTCCTCGATGAAGTTGTAGACATCGGTGCAGGAGACGGCCGAGCCAATTCGCAGGCCGGAGCCGTTCATGCTCAGTTCGAGAAGTTCGGGAATCCGCTTCATGTCGACCACGAGGTCGGCGTTTCGCCGGTTGCTCTTAAGCTGGTCGATGATGTCGGTCCCCCCGGCTAGCGGTCGTACCTCGCCGGGCCGGGCCATCAGTTCCAGCGCCTCGGCCAGCGAGGTTGGTGCTTCGTAATCAAAGTTCGGCATGCGTTCGTGCGTCTCCAGTATTCAAGTTCGGTGGGAGCCGTGCGGCCCGGTTCAATCGGCCAACCCGGCGAGATTATATGCCCCTATCCCACTCGGTACGGCTCCAGCGTGTCCCACTTCGGTATAAGGCCCAGGCCTGGCAGATCAGGAGCGTAAACGTATCCATCCTCGATGGTCAGCTCGTGCTCCCACACCTTGCCGTACATTGGATTCACTGAATCGCGGTAATACTCGAGGATCAGCCCGTTCGGGATCGCTGCCACGAGGTGAATGTGGACCTCCTGCGCGCCATGAGGGGCAACATCGAGGTCGTTTGCCTGTGCAAGCGCGGCCACTTTCATGAACTCCGTGATGCCGCCGAGTATCAGGGCGTCCGGCTGCAAAATGTCGACCGCACGGGCGTTGATCATGTCGCGGAAGCCGTAGCGGGTGTACTCGTTCTCGCCCGCGGCTATCGGTACTGAGGTTGCGCGGGTGATCTCGGCCTGCCCGATGTAATCGTCGGGTTCGACCGGCTCTTCGAACCAGAACAGGTCGTACTTTTCGGCTTTTCGGGCAAAGTCGATCGCCTGATAGTGGCGATAGGCGTTGTTGGCGTCGACCATCAGCCGGATGTCGGGTCCGATCGCGTCGCGGCACACCCGCACGCGCTCGATGTCCTCGTTGATCGGCACCGCACCGACCTTGATCTTCACGGCGCGGGCACCCAGTTTCACGTTGTCTTCCATCTCCTGCGCAAGCTCTTTCAGGCCCTTGCCTTCCTCGTAGTAGCCGCCCGCAATGTAGGTGTCGGCCCGGTTCGTGAAGCCCCCGAGCAGCTTGTAGACCGGCATGTTGGCGACCTTGCCCTTGATGTCCCAGAGGGCGATGTCGATGCCGGCGATGATGCGGGTGGAAATACCGCGCCTGCCAACCAGCTTGGGCCGCCACATTGCGTGCCACAGCGCCTCGTTGTCGAGCGGGTCCTGCCCGATCAGGCCCTTCTTGAAGTGCTCGACGAAGGCGGCCCCGACCTCGGGTGTAGATTCCAAGCCACCGGCAAGACCTATGCCCTGGATGTCTGGATCGTCGGTATCGATCACAACGATGTTCAGCAGATTGTGCGTGTAGGTGTAGAGGCCGTTGGTGATCGGCACGGCCCGCGGCCACCTGAACATCTCCATCCGCACGTCCGTGATTTTCATCGGGATTTGTCTTTCTTCATCTGGTGGCGAAACGCATCTGTGGACTTGCGGCGGAGTGTAGCAGCGGAATGGGATGGTCGTTAGCTGGCGTGGATCGGGATTCGGCACCCGAGTGAAGTCCGCAACGCGCCACGGGTCTCACACAATCTCATTATCCCCCGGTAGCGGGCAGGTGCTACCGTTGAACCTATGCAAGGAAACTCCTCCACTTTTTCGTCATTCAGGCAGGGCTATGCCGAACGCGCTCAAGTCGAGTTCGACCGTTTTGAAGACGACCGGCGCCGCAGACGTGGCATGGCGATTGCCATGGTGCCGCTGGGCATCGCAATGGCGCTCATCGTTCACTACACCAATATCGTGGTGGCTATCGACGATGCCGACTGGCGTTACGTGCTGCACCGTCCCAACTTCGTGAACATCATGAAGCTTTCGGGGGCACCTTTTATTGGCGGCGGGTTCGGAATGCTTTTTGCGGTGACGATTGCGACCGCGATAACCGGCAGGGAAGGGCGTTTCTGGCCGCTGGCGCTGACCGCGTTCCTTTACAGCATCATCATGCCGGTGCTGGTTGGACTGCTGCTGCCGGTAAACCTGTTTATGCTTGACTTGCTGGGGCTATCGGTCATCGATGTTTCAGTTTCCGAAGCGGTGTCGCTATGGGTGTTCGGGACACCGTTCTTCGTGATGACTTACACGCTGACCGGCATCAAACAGGCACTGTGGGCTGGAATTGGCGCGGCCCTGCTTGCAACCGGGGTATTCCGATACATCGGGCCCAACCGGCCGGCATTCAGCGTTGGTTGGACCACTGTGACGACCCTGGTTGTGGGTATTGCCGCCGCGGCCATCGTGATGTTCGGTCCGCTGGGAATTTTTGAATTGCTATTCAACAACTTCCGCGCAGCCTGATCGACTTTGGCCTGACCCTGACGATTCGGCTGCAGAAACACCCTCTGGGCCCGTCGTACCCTTGCTTTCGCCCGAACTGCTCCCGCCCGATAAAGTAGGGCAGTGATCCGCTATTTGGCGAGCGCGTCTGCAAGTGCGATGCAAGAATCGATGGACAACTCACACAGCATCACCGTGTCGCCAACAACGGCAAACGCCTTGAACTTGATGACGGCCGACGAACCGGCACCCCGGTTGCTGGCCCCGATTGAGCCGCCTTCACGGAAACTCTGGTCGATAGCCTCAGCCGCGTTTGCCGCCCCTGATGTCGAGGCGATCTCGTGCGAGTCGTAAAACCTGATCTCGATGTCTTTGGCGCTAAAAAAGCCGTACCAGATGTCGGTGGCATCGGGCACGGTGTCGGTCGGGAACTGCTTATTTTTCTTCCAGCCAGCCGCGACGTAATCTTCGAAGGTGAAGGTCTGGTCGGCCAGCATTGTGATGGAGACCTCGGAGAGCGCATCGTCCACGACCTCGCCGCCGGATGCCGGGGCTGCCGCGTCATCGGACGAGTCCGAGCTTCCGCAGGCAAGGGCGAGTGCGAAGGCCGTTGTGAACATTAGCAACAGCAGCCAGCGTGTGTGTTTCAGGAGCGGGGCGTCGTGTGAGGTGTGGGTGGCGTACGCCATGGGGTCGGATCTTTCGGCGGGCTTTATTTCGTCGTCTTGTCTTGTCGAAGTGGAGGTTACCAACTGAGGTCGTCGCATACAACATGCACAGAACCTCTCGAACCCGTCCACCGTTCATCTTTATCCTGCCGCCAATCGCCGCATTATTGTGTCCGCAACGATTGAGGGTGCCATTGCAGCGTCGGTCGTGAGAGAATCAAAGCTGCTTCAACGCGCCATTCACTGCTCACGCGGAGTTCACGCACGCACAGCACTCGCCTGTGCCGCACACATGGGGCCCGTAGCTCAGCTGGTTAGAGCAATCGGCTCATAACCGATTGGTCGCAGGTTCAAGTCCTGCCGGGCCCACCATACAGCTCTTTGGTCGTTGATTTCATGTTCAACTTCCCTATTTCACCAAAATGATGAACCAAGGAAATTGAACATGAAATATCCAAATAGAGCAGTCGGTCATGTCAGTTATTTGGACTCTTTTGCTCTATATCCGAAAGTAGAGGGTTTGAGGGCACATACCATCTTCTGTTACGTGCGTGAGGTACGTCGATTGGGAGAGCGGACCGACTGGATTGGTCCCGGTAATATCAAAACCGACCACATCCGAAGCTACATCGACTGGCTCTCAGGCCCAGTGAAACCTAAAACTGTAGCTGCCGCTCAGCTAGGTCTTCGCAGGTACTTTCGATTCCTTATCGATGAAAAAGAGATCGAGCAAGACCCAAGTGCATGCATGTAACTGGTGAGATTCAGGACTGATCCACAGCCTACTTACACAAATTCTGAAATACTGAAACTTATCTCAGCATGCGATCAATCGACCCAAAATGGTGTGCGAGACCAGGCAATGATCACCGTGCTTTTTGATACTGGTGTACGGGTAGGAGAACTCGTATCTATGGGAATACCTGATTGGTCGAATCGAGTAGTTCAGGTTGACGGGAAAACGGGCGTAAGGCAGGTTCCGTCCCCTGTTTTTCCGATACGCTTTCGAAAATTGTCGTGAGCGGCAGAACTCTGCGCTCGAAGCGAGCCCGGCCCCACGACCCGAACAACCGAGGGAGAACAGTTCGAATGGCCTACGACGCCGTAGGGATTCACGAATCGGTCAGAGGCCAGGGGCACTGGCCGGAAACCGACCAGACACCGACATTAACGCTGTTTTTAGAGAACCTCGAAGATCGCTCTCTCCGCCGGGTAAAGCAACTCGGCGTTACCGGAGTAAGCATGTCAGGGCTTGGCACAGGCGGGATCGAAACCTGGACCGACGCCGCCCTGAAACGAAACATCGACCGTGCCGCTGAGGCGGGGCTGGAACTGCGGAACATCATGTTCGAACTGTCCGATCGAATTCGCTTCGGTGAACCCGGTCGCGACGAAGATATCGAAACCGTCATCAGCGCAATCCAGGTCGCCGGCAGACAGGGTTTGCCGGTGATGGAGTACAACTTTTACGCCCACCGCATAGTCGAGGGCTACAAGGTCGTCCCCGGCCGCGGCGGATCCGGCCTGATGGACTTCAACGACGACCGCATCAAAGACCTTCCGCCGCTCGCCGGCCAGACAGCCCACTCGCTGGATGAGATGTGGGACAACGTTACCTACTACCTTGAGGCTATCATTCCTGCGGCAGAAGAGGCCAACGTAAGACTCGCCCTGCACCCCAACGATCCTCCGGCACCGATCAGCCGTGGCTCAGGCCAGATTATGAGCACGGTTGAGGGCTGGAAGAAACTCGTCGATATCGTGCCGAGCCCGTACAACGGTATTACGTTCGACTGTGGTGTCACACGCGAACTGGGCCACGACCCGGTCGAAATTTGTCGATACTTTGGCGAACGCGATCAGATAAACCACGTCCACTTCCGAAACGTCGTATCACGGGTGCCCAATCTCGACTACACCGAGGTGTGGATCGACGAAGGCCATGTCGATATGTTCGCAGTGATGAGCGAGCTTGTGAGGCAGAAATACCCGCGCCTCATTTATCCCGAACACCCGCCCCAGAACGATTCGGATACCGAGTTTCCGTTCGACGGAATATCAGCGACAACCTACACCGGGTTCGCCTATACCGTTGGATATGCCAGGGCCATGATGCAGGCTGCGCTGGCGACACAGGCGGCAAACAGATAGGAAGGAGTTTCAACGATGGTAATGGAAGCACCAGTGAACCTGCGTCTTGCCCAATACAGTGAAATTATGGGAAGGCACGGCGATGGCGAGCGCTGGGCCGAACGGTTGATCGACGACGGGCGCAATCTGGCAGTATGGATATCGGCGCCTCCCGGAACCCCGCCCGATCCACACATCCACCCCGACTTCAACGAATGGTGGATAGCCCTCGATGGTCGAACACAGTGGCAGATCGGCCAGTACGAGCCGGTCCTCTCCGAGTGGGGCGACATCGTCATGGCCCCGGCCGGGTTCGCACACGATATCCAGCCGAAAGTAGGCGTGCAGGCGATTCGATTCGGCGTCACACACCCGAACGGGAACCACAATATCAAGGGCATCGCGCCGTGCCGATTGATTCCTGTCGATGAGGGGCAAACGAACCCGAACCTGGTTCACACGAGCCTCAAGGCACTGGTTGAACGCAACGGGACCAATTCGAACTGGACCGAAGTTGCAGTGTCCGATGAGCGGAACTACGCAACTTACACCCACGATATACCGGCGACTTCCAGCGGTCCCACGTCGCACCCGAAAGAAAACCGCTGGTGGGTCGTTTTGCAGGGGAGCGTCAGGTGGTCGATCGACGGCGAGGATGCTGTCACGGCCGGACCTGGTGATGTCGTGTTCGTTGAGCAGGGCAGAACCTACTCATTCGCAACCACTGGCGATGAGGCGTCGATCAGGGTAACGATCGCCGCTCCGTCATCCAGGTGATTCTCGCCAGCCATTTCATGTGCTGGTTTTACCACTTGCTAACAATAACCTGTTAGCCAAACACGCCAGGTCATCTCGAGTGAGGTGTAATACTGGTGCCCGTACCCCTGAACAAATTCTACGAGCCCGGTAGTTGACACCAGAACACACTTAAATCGACGACAATCTCGTCCTTCGCGAGGCCACACTCGATGACGCCAAAAGCGTCATCGAACTAAACCGGCTGGTCCACACTGGGCCGCCAGGACTCGATCCGGCTGACAACATTGCCCAGTGGACCGACGGTCTTTTCAGTGGTGTAAACAGGGCGGTGAAGCCATCAGACTTCACCGTGATCGAAGATACCTCCGCTGGCAAAGTTGTATCCAGTAATTGCCTCATGTCTCAGACCTGGAATATCGGTGGAATCGATACTCCGACGGGCATGCCTGAGATCGTGGGAACCCACGCTGACTATCGGCGGCGCGGCCTGGGCCGAAAGCAATTTGAGCTGATGAATAAGTGGTCTGAGGACCGAAGTCACCTGTTCAACACGATCATGGCGATCGGGCATTACTGCAGGCAGTTCGGGTACGAGTACGCCATCGACGCCTGGGGAGGTAGCACTACCTCGCCGTCGGCCCTGGGAAATGCCAGTAAGACTAAAAAAGACCCACCTGCACTCACTTCGCGTGACGCCAGTCCCGCCGACACACCGTTCATTGCGGATACCTATATCAACTGTCGCGAGCGAGCCTGCGTGACCGTCAATGTCGATGCCCAAACTTTCGAGGATGAAATGTTTGGTCGATCTGAAGGCCGCACAGTTTTTTACCTCGGCCGCATTATGGAACTGGACGGAGATCCCAAAGCGTTTTACCTGTACGAACTGTTCACCAAAAAGGACGGTATTCGAGTTATCTCACTCGAAATTGCGCCTTCTGTTAGCTGGTTTGACGCCGCGACTTCGATGGTTGGCGACCTGCAGGAACTCGTAAAACGTTTTCACCCCGAGGGGAGAGAGCGCTGTGAAAAAATCGAGTTTTCATTTGGTAGCGAACATCCTGTTTACAGAATATTCGACCAACCGCTTGGCGCTCCGCTCAACGGCTATGCCTGGTATGTACGAATACCCGATGTTGCCAAGCTCGTGATGCACCTTGGGCCACTGCTTGAACAAAGGCTCGTAAACTCTGAATTTCGAGGATGGTCCGGAGGCATCAAAATCACATTCTTTACGGATGGGATTAATCTGTCGTTCAAGGAGGGCGCGCTCGCATCAGCCTTACCGACCGGCATTATCGAGAAGCAAGAAGCGACCGCCGGCTATCCGGGCCTGGCGTTCTCAAGGGCCCTGTTCGCGCAATACTAGTTCTCCGAGTTAAGGAAAATCTACCCCGATTGCATTGTGCAGAACTTTGCAATGATGAAAATGCAGGACACACTCTTTGGTGGCCCGCTGACGTCATCCATCATTCCTGCCAATTGATTGACGCCACGCGCACTTCACGCGATTAGATTTTTTTTGTGACGGCACATTCAGATTTGAGCTCTGATGTCCGGTGCGTGTGCCGACAATGCTGGACAAGTTAGGATCAAGGCTCCGCTGCGCACCGAGTCCGTCCCGCCGAACCACATTGGCCCCGGGCACCGATCGTCGACTCCCACCCCCATGCGGTCCCGCGGTTACAGCCGCCTGCCGAGCTACCCGGCCATCAGGCGGTCGATATCGCCCTGTAGTTGCGCCAGGAACTGTGGATACGAGTTTTGCTGGTAGTCGAGCGCCCCATTGCCACCCTCATCCGCATACCAGGAGAAATGACCTGGGCCCGACTGGTAGACCGCACCGGCAGGGTCGACTTCGATCATGTTGAAGTAGTCAGCCACGTATTCCACACCGGTCATCCGCCAGGTCGGACCGCCGCAAACGTTGACGACCCGCGTCGCTTCGTCCAGCTCGGCCGTAACGCCCGAAACGATGGCATTCACAGCGTCGTCGCGGTGAACAAACTCGATGCGCTGATCGGGCAGGAAAGGCCATTCGGCCGGCGGCTCCTGGAATACCGGGACCGAAACTCCAGAGATCCGCAGTACACACGAATCCAGGCCAGAGTTCACCACGATCTGCTCAGATTCGGCTTTGGTCCGGGCATAGTTGTCATCGGGATCGTACGGCTGGCGGGTAGTGGTTTCAGCATCTCCCACTGGCGCGCCGTAAACGCTCACCGACGAGCTAAACACCAGCCGGGCCGCGAGAGCGTGTTCGCGCATCGCCTCAACAACGATGCGGGTGCCATCGACATTAACGCGCCGGGCGAGCTCGATCTGCTGGTCGGCAACCGGCGGCAGTATGGCAGCGAGGTGAACAACAGCGTCGACCCCCGCAACCGCGGCCGCCACGTCAGCCGGGTCCGTCAGGTCGCCCGGCACCGCCTCGACGTCGTCCGGCAACCCGGCGAAATTCGCTGAAGCGAGGTCGAACGCCCGGATATTGAATCCACCGTCGACAAGCCGTGAGCAGACCAACCGGCCCATGCTTCCTGCTCCGCCAGTTACAAGCACACTCGGCATCAGGTGAGTACAGTCCCCGGGGCGTCTGCCTTGTCCTCGATCTCGCTCACCAACGCCTCAACCGCCTCGACGGTCCCATCCGTGCCATCGCCGCTCAGGGCCGTCCCTGCCTTCTTCACTTTGTTTGCAAGGGGTACTCCTGCGAGCGACTTGAAGAAGAACTTTTCGCGCTGCGCCGTAAGCCTATCGGCCAGTTCGTTCTGGCCTGCACCTGAAATAAGCGCTATCGCCTCATCGAGCAGGTCCTGTCCTCGTGGCATATTTCTTTGCTTCTCCTGAAGTTACTTGTTGACTGGCGGTTGATCGCCTAGTGCTCGTGGGTCGTCGAGTGCGTCCTCGTGCCTTCTTCGCCGGGATGCCACTGGTTCCCCGGAGCCCCATGACCGTTCGGTCCATGGCTCGTCCCGTCACCGTGATAGGCCGCGTGTGAATGCGTACCCACCGTCGGACCATCGTGGGGTTTCACTGCTTCGATATCCACTTCCTCCAGCCTGTCGTAACCGCGACCGTCGTGGCGATCGAACGGGAACGGCTGGAACTTTTCGAACATTCGGGCAAACCGCTGTCGGGTCGGGCGCTTGTCGTACGGGAACCTGAACTTGTCCGGGCCTGCCGGTTCGACATGGTGGAGTTCGTAGTCGCGTGTGCCCAATCCATTGACTACCGCGGTGTTGATCGTCGTCTGTTCTGACAATCCTTCGATAGCGGCGCCCGCAAGATCGAACTTTCGCTCACCGGCCCCTTCTACTCCCATCTCCTCGCTGAGCGAGCCGGGAATGCCAGGCGATTCCGTAACCGCGTCCACACACGCCTGGTCGATCGCGACAGGGTCTGCGCTCGCGAAAACACCAAGGTTTGGCACTATCGGCATGTCCGAGAATCCCGCGCAGTCACACTTTGGCGAAACGTCGATCGCCAGCGTCACAAAGCCGACCTTCGGAACTGTTTTTACAACGCCCAGGGCAGCATCGCCAATTGCGATATCGGTGGCATCGAACAACATCTGATTCGGCTCGAAAATACCCCTCGGGTTCATTACTCCGAGGCAGCCAAGACAGGTCATGCACCTGTCACGGTCCCACTCGATCTTATTGTCGTCAGTGACCTTGAAAAGGCCAATCGGGCACGCCTCTTCGATCAATTCCCATTCTGTGTCATTCTCTTTGCCTGTAAATGCGTCGGGATTGAACTTCACGGCCGCTCCGACACCGTACTTCGGGTGACCGCCCATGTGTACGTTGAACTTGCCCCGCTTCGACTGTGCCCCGATGCCAAGGTTCTTCAAAGCGCCGCCGATCACGCCCATTCCGTGGCCCTTAAAGTGCGTGAGAGCGATCAATACATCCGCAGCCGCGATTGCCTGGGCAACGTACGCTTCCTTGAGTAAATAACCCTCGGGTATGTCAACGCGGTAGTCACTGGTTCCAACATAGCCATCGGCAACGATGAACGGGCATCCCAGCACCGCAGATGAGTAGCCGTTCCGCTCGGCAGTCTGCAGCAGGTCCAGCTCGGTAGCACGAGTCGAAAAAGGGCTGTACGTCAGCGTTGTGGTATCGCACACAAACGGCCGTCCGCCAAGCTCCTTGACCCGATCTGCGATGGCGCGTGCGTAAACGGGGCGCAAATAAGCGCTCGAGTTCCACTCACCGCAGTGAAGCTTGATCGCGACCACATCCCCGGGTTTGATCAGCTTATCGAGCCCTGCGGCATCGAACACCGTAGTCGTTTTGGCAATCAGGCTGGTATCGGCCGAATCGCTTCGGGCGTCCATGAAGTAAACATCAGATGTCATGGCTGACTCCTGCGAGTCCTGGATTTGAAATTGCTTCCGCGGCGAAAATATACCAGTAAAACGCATGCCCGCGCTTGCTCGACATGTGCACTGTGGAACCCGATGGCGGCGTGGTTGTGGGTTAGACTGGCGAGCCTTCGGGTAGTGCACACGTATTTTTGAATTGGCACGACCACGTTACCGTTCAATTCGAACACAGGAGAGGTTCATGGGATACGAGGTTGAGAAACTCGCGGCTGAAAACGCACTTGTTGGGGAAGGCCCGATGTGGGATGTCGATTCCCAGACGCTTTACTGGATCGATATCCAGGGGGGAAGGTTCTGGAACTTCGATCCTGCCACCGGAGAAAACAAACTGCTCCACAACAGCTACAACATCGCCGGAGTTGGCCGGAACAAGTCCGGCGGTCTGACCGTCGGCACCTGGGAAGGTGTCCAGCTCTGGAATTCCGACGACGATTTCGTGTGGTTGCACCAGGGGGAAATCGAAGGCAACCCGATTAAACTCAACGACGTAATGCCCGGTCCAGGTGGCAGTCTGTTTGGCGGCAGCGGGCACCTCGACTCCTGTGCCGTGTTCAGGTTCAACACCGATGGCTCGGTCGATATCGTCGACGAAGGGCTGGAACTCTGCAACGGGATGGGTTTTTCGCCGGATCTCACTACTTTTTACTCGACCGACTCGCCAAAACACGAGATCTACAAGTGGGACCACAACCCGAACACGGGCGAGATATCGAACAAACGAGTGTTCGCTACCATCCCCTCGGACTGGGGAATCCCGGACGGCATGACGGTCGACGCCGAGGGGTTCGTCTGGTCGGCAATCTGGTACGGGGGAATGGTCGTTCGACTCGACCCCGACGGAAAGGAAGAACGACGAGTCGAAATACCTGCCGCACAGACCTCATCGGCGATGTTCGGCGGGAAAGACCTCAACGAGCTTTACGTGACAACCGCGGCTTTTGGCACCGGCAGCAGCGAGTTGACCGGCTGGGAACCTGCTGGCTTTAGCCCCGATAGCTACCGTGGCGGCGATCTGTACCGGGTGAAACTCGACATACAGGGAAAGCCCGAATTCGTGACAGATTTTGCATGGCCTGCGGGGTAAAGACCCTGAAGATCCACCGGTTCAGCCGGATGGCGATGGGTTGGAAATAAGGATTCGGCCGTATCCCCGTAATGGCGACCATCTCCTTATCCCGCCGTCACGAACGGCCGGAAACCTGAAGCACCAATGCACCGTTATTTCTTCGAACTGGAACCTGGTTTGAAGATCCGATTATCAATCAAGTTGATTAGCCTGTTGCTTGCTGCAGCTGCCATCGCCATGACGCTGGTAACAGGCTGCGGTGACTCACCACCGGCAGAGGTGCCGTCAACGCCGTCAAAGGCTGACGTGCTGCCCCCGACCGTCACGCCAACGCCACCCGCCAGCGAGTTCGCACCTATAGGGCAGCCAGAACCGTTCGCGATTGACGATCTCGAACTCATCGGTCTTGACGGATGGATAAATTCAAGCCCTCTTTCAGTTGACGACTTAATCGGTTCAGGCCAGGTAGTCCTGCTAGATTTCTGGACATACACCTGCATCAACTGCGTACGCACGTTCCCTTACCTGAGCGCCTGGTACGAGACCTACGCCGAGCACGGCCTCACAGTGATAGGCGTGCACTCCCCTGAATTCGAATTCGAGAAACTGCCGCTTAACGTACAAAGGGCAGTCGAGCGGTACGATCTCACCTATCCGGTAGCGCTCGATGGCAATAAGGAGACCTGGGACAGGTATGGAAACCACTTCTGGCCATCGAAATACCTGATAGGTGCCAGTGGGGAAGTGGTCTTCAGACACTTTGGGGAGGGAGGCTATGACCAGACCGAATCGGTCATCCGCACGGAACTGGAAGCAGCCGGTAATGATCTTTCGAGAGTAGCTCGCTCAAGCGTTACCGAACCACGACGTTCAGACGCCGCACACGCAGTCACCAGAGAGCTATACGGGGGTTACAAGAACAACTACCTCGCGGACGGTCTCTATGCTGGACAGGATGTTTACTACGAGGCACCCGACGTTGAAGTCGAATACTCCGACGATGGCACGCGCAGGCGAGGCCAGTTCTATCTTGACGGAGTCTGGATGAACTTGGTCAACGCGGTGGTTACCGCGAATCGATCCGAGGCAGACAGCACGTATTTTGCGTTCGACTTTTTTGCGACCTCCGTTAACGCCGTGCTTGGCAACTCCGAACCGACTCCGGCCGGCGCCGGGGAGGACGGGCATCTGGTGGTCGTCGAGATCGATGGCCGTCCACTCTCGCAAGACGAAGCGGGTGCCGACATCGAATGGGACTCAGCCGGAAATAGTGTGGTCCGAGTCAAGGAAACACGTCTCTACCAGATCGCTGCACTGCCTGAATTTGGCAAACACGAACTGAAGTTAACGATAAATTCCGAAGGTCTTGCCGTTTACACGATCACCTTCGGAATTTTCGAATTCGGTCCGTAAACTCAGTTGCTGGCCGCCGCCGTGATTGCCTGCTTCTCCGTTTGGAAGGTCGAAGTGATGTCCGGGTTGGTCATCTCGCCCTTGTCTTCGTACAACAGGCATGTGGCCAGCTGATGCTCGCCAATCAGGTACTGTGCAGGACGTACGGTGTGACAACGGTCCATCACCGCCGGGCACCGGTCGGCAAACTTGCAACCGGTGATCTCGGTGTCGGTTATCTCCCAGTTCTGCTGCGGCGGCTCCGAACCCCATCGGTTCTTCGGGTCGGGCTGGGGAATCGACTCGATAAGCAGTTGCGTGTACGGGTGCTGCGGGCTTTGAATCACCGCATCGACTGTGCCCGCCTCGACAATCGTTCCACGGTACATCACTAGGATGTTGTCGCTGATCTGGTACGCAGTCGTGAGATCGTGAGTGATATACACGACCGAAATGCCCAGGTCGCGGTTCAGGCGGCGAATCGAGTCAAGAATGGTCGCTCGAAGCGACGCATCCACCATCGATACCGGCTCGTCAGCGAGGATAACCCGCGGCTTTAGCAGCAGCGCACGGGCCACCATAATCCGCTGGCGCTGACCACCGCTCAACTGGTGAGGGAAGCGGCCGAGCGTCTCTTCCGGCACGAGACCGACCATCTCAAGCGCATCCTCAATCATCCTCTTCTTTTCGGCGACAGAGCCAGCCAGTTTGAAGTTTTTGATCGGGGCGTCGAGTACGTGATCGACCTTGTAGAACGGGTTATACGATTCAAACGGGTCCTGGAAAATGGGTTGGACCTCGCGCTGGAACGCCCGCCGTTCACGGCGCGTCAACTTTGTAAAGTCCTTGCCGCGGTAAAGCATCCGGCCATCGGTAGGCACATGACTACCCAGAAGCAGGCGTGTGAGCGTCGTCTTGCCACTCCCACTCTCACCGGCCACAGTAGTGATCGCTGGCTCATCTTCATCGATAGTCAAAGAGACGTCATCGACGGCAATGGTCACCGAACCGCCACCAAAAAGGCCTGAGCTGCCAAAGGTCTTCGTAACGTGTTCGAGCTCAATAAACGCGCTCAAGATGCGCCCTCGCCTTCATACAGGAAACATGCGACATCTCTGCGGGCTCCAACGGAAAGCTTTTCGGGAACCGCGCCGGTGCATTTGCCGAAACGTGACGGGCACCGGTCTTCAAATGCGCAACCCTGGGGAAGGTGGATAAGTAGTGGCGGAAGACCGGGGATTCCGACGAAATCCTTTTTTTCCTGAAGCGAAGGCAGGCTCTGAATCAGGAGCTTCGTGTAAGGGTGTTTAGGATCGCCGAACACATCTTCAACCGGTCCAACTTCCACCAACTTGCCCGCATACATCACCCCGATCGTATCGGCGAACTGGGCCACCAGGCCCATGTCGTGGCCGACAAGCATGATTGATGCGTCCAGACCTTCCTGCAACCGACCGAGCGTCTGCATGATCTGGCGCTGCACTACAACGTCGAGTGCCGATGTGGGTTCATCCGCAATTATCAGACTGGGCCGCAACGATATTCCGATGGCCATAGCCACGCGTTGCTTCATCCCACCCGAAAGCTCGTGTGGATACAGGCGGGCAACTTCTGGCCTCAGCCCAACCCGTGTCAGGAGATCGCGGGCGGTCTGACTCAACTCTTTCTTGGTAATGCTCTCGTCATCGGCAAGGTGGTCGACAATGCCATCAGTGAGCTGCCGCTCAATCCGCATGACCGGGTTCAGCGAGTTCATGGCACCCTGCGGGACCAGGGCCAGTTCGGAAAGGCGTGCCTGCCGCATCTCGTCCTCGGTGAGTGTTGTAAGGTCCCGATTGTTGAGAGTCACACTGCCCCTGGCAATGTGACCGGGTGGGCGGGTCAATCGCATCAGGGCCATAGCCAGGGTCGTCTTGCCCGAGCCCGACTCCCCAACAAGTGCGAAACGCTCTCCCTGCTTCAGGGTGAACGAAACGTCGTCTACCGCTTTTACGGTCCCGTCTTCCGTTTCGTAGTAGACCGACAGTCCTTCGACCACAAGTGAGTCGACGTCGGTTATACGGGCGCCCTCTCGATAGGTTGTTATTGCCTGTTCAGTGCTCAAACACGTTTCCTCAATCGTGGGTTGGACCATTCATCCAGACCCGATGAAATCAAGAACAATCCAAGGAAAACAATCACGATCGCAACCAGCGGCGGTAACCACCACCACCACATGCCGAGAATGATCGACGAGAACTGAATATTCCAGTAGATCGTCATACCCAGCGTCGGGTCGCCGAATTTGCCGAGACCGATAGCTTCAAGACCAATCGAAGCCAGAATTGCTCCCGCAACCGCCCCCACAAGACTTGCCGTGATATAGGGAATCAAATTCGGCAGCATCTCTTTGAATATGATGCCCATTCCGCTTGTTCCTGAAAGACGCGAGAGCTGAACGTATGCCTGCTCTCTCATCACCAGGACCTGCGCGCGAATAGTTCGTGCAGGGAAGACCCACCCGACCAGGCCGAGGGCGAATCCCATCTCGTCGACACTAAGCTCGCGTCCGATGTTGATCCGGACCAGGATCAGGATCAACAGGCCCGGCATCGCCAGCCCGACGTCCACGACCGTTCGTACGCCAGTATCGACCCAACCACGGTAGTAAGCGGCCACGAATGCCGCTACCGTTCCCAAACCGATCGATACGAATCCGGCGATCAACCCAATTCGCAGCGTGAGCGGCGTGCCCTTGATGGCCACCGCAAGAAGGTCGCGTCCCTGTGTATCGGTTCCAAACGGGTAAGACTTAACCTGGCCCGCCAGCTTTCCCGTCTCGATTTCATAGTTCAAAGACGGAGGAAGTCGCGTGGGAGTGGAAAGAACACGGTACTGTTCGGTATCCCACACGAGGTGCCCGATGCCAACGAACAACAACAGGCTGAACATCAAACCCAAACCGACGATAAGCGAAGGGTTACGCAGCGCGTATCGTTTGATGGGCCTCAGGCGTTCAACGTTAAATTGACCCCAGCCGCCACTAAGCTCGCCTGATTCGCTAACGTCGGGGGTAGTAGCCGTTTGCGTCATCGCCTAATTCCTTACCCTGATCCTGGGATCGATTAGCGGGTAGAGGACATCGAGCAAAAACGTAGCACCTGCGATTCCGACGATGATGATGACCACGATGCCTCGAATTACGAAAAAGTCGGAGAGACGGATGGCCTGGAACAAAATGTCGCCGATGCCGGGATACGAAAAGACCCGCTCCACCAGAACCTGTCCTGTAATGATCGTTCCCAACACCAGCGCCAGGCCGGTTACCTGCGGCAGCAAGGCGTTTCGCACCGCGTACCGCATAAAAATGCGTGCGCCTTTGAGCCCCTTCGCATCGGCCTGGACCATATAGTCCTCGCCCTGGGCATTGATCATCATTCCCCGCATGCCAATGGCCCAGAAGCCAACGACTGAAAACAGAATGGCGAAAGCCGGCAGAATCGCGTGTCTCAGCACATCAACAACAAAATCGAAACTCAGATTCGGCAGAGTGGCCGGTTCGTAGCCGCCAAACAGCGGGAGCCAACCCAGTTTGAACGCGAAGATAAATATTAAGATCATGCCGAGCAAATACTGGGGTATCGCGGCAAGGGTCAGTAACGGCATGAAAACGTACTGAACCCATCCGGGCCGTCTGGGCCAGCCCAGAACCGCGCCCGCGAGCGTCCCCAAAGTGAACGCCATCACCGTCACCGTACCCATTAGCCCGAGAGTCCAGATCAGCGATTCGAATACGATGTCATTGACTGTCCGAGGAAAGAAAGCAATTGATGTCCCCAGGTCAAACCGGACCAGATCGGAAAGGAAGTTCCCGTACTGGACCCAGATCGGCTTGTCGAGCCCGAACCGCTTCTGATAGTGCTTCGCCATCTCGTCAAGGCCCTGCTGAATCGCACCACCTCGCTGTGCCTCCAGCAGCAGTTTCTCCTTGACCGGATCCTGACCGGAAAGACGAGGGATGATGAAAATCACTGTGCTTGCCAGCCAGACGACGAACAGGAAGAAGAAGAAGCGCCTCACTACGAAATTACTAAGTACTGCCGAGATAATCCGGAAAACATTACTCAGGACCGGATTCGGCGTGTTTTCAATACCCTGCGTTTGTTCTGTCAAGGGCAAAAACTCAATTCGGGTGGTGGTGGTGGAAATTCTGAAGAAATTACTGGTCGGTGAAACGCGTGGCCGACCGTTCGGAATTTTATAGCGACCAAAGATAGCAACTGTTTGTGCTGCTGGCTATGTCCGGTACCGGATAAATAGCGTTTGTACTGAAACAGCCGTTGAACCATCACGTCTTACTTAATCATCTGCGAACGTGAATCATATTGCGTCTCAAGGGGTATTAACAACGGATTTGAAGTTGCTAAATGCGGCAGCCGAAGACGCCTGGCGATGTTGACGGGCAAGGTGGATTCGGATATAAAACTTGCTCACAGATAAAAAACTGCCAAGAGATGGCGTTTCTGTAAGCGCGTCTGACATTTATTCGGAGGTCAGCATGATATTTAATGAGAGATGGAGAATTGTCTTCATCGCAATGATGTCAATTGCACTTGTTGCTGCGATTGCTTGTTCGAGTGACGAAGAGGAAGCGGCCGCACCCGCACCGACAAGTGCACCGGCCGCGACTGCCACAACGGCACCGGCACCGCCTGCTAGCACTGGTGGGATCGCGGACATTGACCGCGACGACACGTTCATCGGCTACCTGGGTGGTGCTGAGGGCCGATTCGTAGACCACGAACTGTGGAACCCCTACGCAATTGGTGCCAACCACCAGTCTGGTCCGAACATCATCTTCGAGCCACTCGCATTCTTCAGTGCGTTTGACGACAAGACGATTCCGTGGCTCGCCGAGAGCTGGGACTGGAACGGTGACTATACTGAACTAACGATCAACCTTCGGTCAGGAATTAACTGGTCCGACGGTGAAGAGTTCAATGCCGACGACGTTGTTTACACGTTGAACACCCTCAAGGACCTCAAGGAAGAAGTCCGCTGGGGTACCGACATTGACAAAGCAATGAACCGAGCGGAAAAAGTCGATAACCTCACCGTCAAGGTGATTCTGGATCGCCCGGACCCACGGTTCATGTTCCTCCTTACGTACAAGTTCGACATTGGCGTGTACATGGTGCCCGAGCACCACTACAGCACCCAGGACTGGACTACGTTCAAGGACTACGACCCCGCAAAGGGCTGGCCGCTTTCGACGGGCCCGTGGAAAGTCGTTTCAGGAACTCCAGAGCAGAAAATCATCGACCGCCTCGACTCGTGGTGGGGCGAAGGCGTGTCTGACCTCGGTCAGTTCGGCAAGCTGCCCGGACCAAAACGTGTCATCTACCTGCCAACTCCCGACCAGACGGCCAGGGCGCAGGCAATGATTTCTGACACGGTCGACTACTCAGCCATGACGACACCTGCCGTTATTGTTGACACGCTGGCCAAGAACTCAGATCTAGTGACACACACCAAGAGCGACGCCCCGTATGGATACGTCGACTGGTGGCCGGTATCCATTGCTTTCAATGACTCCGGTAAGTTCGGTCCGTACGACAACAAGGACGTACGTTGGGCATTCAGCTACTTCCTCGACCGTGAAGAGTTGAGAGATGTGGCCTACGACGGCAACGCGGCATTCAACCCGCTTACGCTGCCGCAGTACCCACCGCTCCAGAAGTACTTCGACTCTGTGTCGGACATCCTGGCTGTCCATGACACCACCGAGTTCAGTGTTTCGAAGGGCGACGCCCGGATGGAAAGCGCTGGCTACTCGAAGGACGGTGATGGCAACTGGGTCGACGCCCAGGGTGTTGGCATCAACTGTGGAATCATCGGGTTCAGCCCGTGGGTCGACCTCGGCCCCCTCGTTGCAGAGCAGTTGGTACGACAGGGCATCAACGCTACGTACTCGCAGCCACCCGATGCCTCTTCACGAATGGCTGAAGGTAACTTCGAGTGCCTGATGTTCGGACACGGCGGATCGGTCCGTGACCCGTACTTCACCATGAAGCTTTACCAGTCGTCTTCAGTGAACATTCCTGGTGGTCACCAGGTGAACTTCTACAACTGGGAAGACGCCAAGTGGGACGAACTCACTGACGAAGTCGGTCGAACTCACCCCGATAGCGTGGACAAGATGCAGGAACTGTGGCACGACGCCATGGAAATCTGGCTCGACGAGCTCCCGGACGTTCCAATCCTCGAGTTCTACCACCGCATCATCATGAGTGAGAAGCGATGGACGAACTGGCCGCTGGGTGGAGAGGTCTCCGGTTACGTGAACGAGGCCTCGTGGCACCTCACGTGGGGACTGGTCCTTCACGCTCTTAAAGCCAGTTAGGAAGCCTCACATAGCAGTCACCACTGCTTGCGAATAAAGATGCGAAGAAGTGCCCCGCCGGTTTCGGCGGGGCACTTCACGTTCTGGCAAATTTCATGCGGTGAACACATGCGGTATGCTTTCGACCGGCAACGCACGGACTCCCGCAGGGATCACGAAATCATGGAAGGACGGTTCAATTGCGTAGTCAGGCATTCGACAGTCGAATCAACACAGCCAGAGTTGCAATGATCTTATGGCTGTCATTTGCTTTGCTTTTCGTCGTTGCCGCTTCTGGCTGCGGTTCATCGACCGATACTGTGGGTTCAGGTGAGCCCGCTCCTGGCACGCCCGACGAAGAGGGCATCCGGTTGATAACCCGCCCTGACGCGAGCTACACGGTTGACGACCTGGTCGCTGTCGGTTTCAAGAAGAGCAAGCAGTTCGAAATAGATACTCTTCCTGGCACTACCGACATCTGGTACGGCTTCTTCCGGCAAAAAGATGTCGAAGTTCGCTTTTACGAGTCCCACACCGCCGCAATCGAGCTGGGTGTGGAACCGGCCGAGGTGGTGATCGGTAAAAAGGCAGGGCAGCGCGACTACCTGATACCCGTCGTTAACCTGTACCCGGCCTATGCGATCGTAGGGAACATGGTCATGCTGTGCGAACGCGAGTTGGCCACCTGTGAATCCCTCATCGACGCGCTGGAGGAATAGCAAGCGGCCTGCGGACAGTGGCGTGTCGGTGAAGATAATAAAAAACCGGCAACAACGTTGCCGATTTGTTACTCAAAGGCACGAACGATTTCCGCACCGCAATCAGAATCCCGTCCCGCGTATTTCCTACACCGGGTCAATCAACGCCAGCAGGTTCCCACAATTTGCAAAAGCGTCTGACGATTCGTTGCCCTCGCAGAACAGGATCATGTTCCCGCGAATAACGTATTCCAGGTACCGGGCCGAATATGTGCAACTCGAATGCGGGGTTTCTGCCGCCCGACTGCATTTTCTTCTATCGCGCTTACCCTCGTCCCACAAAATGTCGTCGCCCGTAACGACTGCATCGTCGCCGGTCACCGAGTCGGCATACGAGGTCCCCTGGGCCACGGCATCATCATGCGTGGGGTAGAAACGCGCCTCGTAGTCAAGTTTGTTGAATACAGACTTCCAAACGGCTGTTGCGCCGGGCAGATCTTCGACGTCGTAATCTTTGACCGTCTTTGCGCCCGCACCCGTCAGATCATCGATGGTGTAAACACGATCGCTCGCGACCACCCTCGGGACTGCCCCCCCGCTGCCAGCATCGGTGCCGCAGGCCACTGCCAGCACGGCAAAAACTACCGTCAACGCCAGAGTTGTAACAATCTTGTTATCGACCCGGTTGACTTGATCCAACGCCTATTGCACCACGGCCATCATGTCGGCGCAGTTCTGCAACGATATTGACGAGTCCTTGCCCTGGCAGAGCAGGATCATATTGCCGACAACGACATAGTCGAAGTACTTGGGCAGATCGCACTTGCCAACGTGGTGGCCACCGTTCCCTGTACACAGCCGTCGCTCACGCAAACCCTCTTTATAACGCTGAACGTCCTTCAGCAGCACAGCGTCGGGGCCCGTCACTTCGTCTGCGTAGTCAATTCCCGTAGCGATCGCTTCGGCGTGACTTGGGTAGAAGCGCACTTCGTACTCTTGTCGGTTGTAAGGATCCACGCCGTAGAAGCCGTAGAGCACTTCTAAGGCCTCGGGCAGGCCCTCCACGTCATAAGTCTTGGCCTTCTTGAACCCCGCATCAATAAAGTCTTGAATCGTGTAAATGCGTTCTGTGGCGTCAATTTTGGCAATTGGCCCGTCCGATGACGAGCCACCACCGCTGCTGTCACTGCCACATGCAACCGTAGCAACCGATAGTGCAGTCACTGCTAATAGCAAGATCAGCAGCCGTGCCTTGCCACTGTTTGCCTTTTTCATAACCTGGCTCCCTGTCGGCATTCGCGCCCACCATTTTGGCGTCATAAAATTTCGCGAAACGGTCGATCCGCCAAATATACATCCCCGCAACTCGGTAGTCATTCGGTCCGATCGAATATACGCACACACAAACCGGTCAGCCGGGATGCCCGTCAGCATTATGCACCTTCAACAAGCAAGAGGGTGACGAAAGGCGTGCATCGCTCTATAGCATGTTCCGATGTGCGGCCCTCGCACAGTATTACAAGGTTGTTAAGTATTACGTAATCGAAATAAAGAGGGTTCTGGCTGCCGCGCGAACCACCACCCACTACGACCCTGCGATCATGAACACCTTCGGGCCACATCGCATCTTCGGCGTCCAGAACGGCGTTTTCGCCGGTACCTTCCTCCGCGAATGGCGTACCCTGCTCGACCGCCGCCTGGTGAGAGGGATAGATCCGTATTTCATAGTTCAACGACGTAAGCCCGGGTGGAGACCAGAATCCAAGATAGGCCGCTTCAGCCCCCGTAAGGCCTTCAACGTCGTACTCCTTGCCCCGTTTCCAGCCGGCCGCTTTGACGTCGTCGATGCTCAGAATCACACCGTTATCGGAGATTTTTTCAAACGAAATTGCTCCCGATGCACCGTCTGAACTGGAACCACACCCGGAAATTGTCGCCGCAGTAAAGAAAATCACGAATAGAAACAGCAGGTTTGTCGGACGGTTCTTGACGCTATTCATTCGGGATAAGTTCGTTCGCCAGAAGCCCGCATCGCTCAATCGATTGCGCCTCGTCCGACCCCTCGCAGAGCATCACGATGTTACCAAAGATTACGTAGCTTCCGAACCTCGGTCCTATCCCGCTGCGGGCGCCACCGCCGACACCGCTGCCAATAATCACGCGGCGGTTTGTAACGCCTTCTTTGTAATTGGCTTCGTCCGCGTCCAATATCGCATTTTTCCCTGAACCTTCGATGGCCAGTGCAGTGCCCAGCTCAACCGCCTGCTGATGTGATTCGTAGAACCTGACCTCGTACCCGTAGGGATCACCCCCACCCACACGCAGAAACCCGTAACCGACATACGTCGCTCCCGGCAGACCCTCAAGCGCGTATTCCTTCGATTGCTTAAACGGGGTCGACTGCAACATTTCGACAGTGACCGTCTGGCCCGGATCACTTATCTGCGGGAACAGGTCATCTTCCGAAGTACCACCACACGCGCCTGCGGTTATCAGTAACAGAACAAGTCCAGAAACCAAGATCGGTAAACTGCGCCTTCGCGAGGTCATTTGGTGGGTCAAGCTCGCCTCCAGTTCGTCAGCAAACAACAGAAAAATATGCTCTGTGGCGGATGATACCGGTTCTCGGGATGAATTGAACTCGTGCTCGGGAAGTGCTGCCCGAGACTCACCTCCTCTCGGGGTAAGTCAGGCCCGGAACGCGAAAATCGCCGGGCTCCCCGCTCAGAAACGCTTTATACCCCTGCCACAGGCACCCGGCCTCAGCGTCTCTGGCCCTGGCGTCCCCGAGGACGAACCATCCATGTGCTCCCCGTCCTGGATCCAGATCAGCGCCAGCCCCTCCCTGACGAGCTGTTCTTCGATCGACCGACCGTCAGCGGTGAAGAGATAGTAGTGAGCCGAATTATTCCGCACAGTATTCGTAGGGCCCGGTTCGATGCGGATCGCACCACCGGTCATTGCAGTAAGTCTTTCCTTCGCCAGGGCTGCGCAGTCGGCGGGCTGGTCCACCACGTAGGCACCGTACATCTGGATATCGCCAATCGAAGCCCGTACCGTATTGGCGTCGATTACTTCGACTACATCAACCAGTTCGCATTCGGGACGCAACACCGAGTCAGGCGAGGTCGCTAGTGGCGGTGTGGCGGTAACCTCAGCTTTGGAGTCGCCCGCACCACCGCGCAACTCCGGTGCACTGCTGCAACTCATCGAAAGTGCGACCAGCAACAACAGGGCACCGACAGCCACAGCCAGCCGATATCGAAAATGGCCTGCATATATTTTGTACCTGAACGGCTCCACGGCGGTAGTATCTACGAGCCGAGTGCCATGGTCGGGTTAGTTCGACCGTATTTCATCAGCGTGGAGTCGAACATTGAACGTGCTAATAACATCAGCGGCGTCTGCAACTGCGCAGATCATCGCCAGTTCTCTCTCAGGAACGCACCAGTTGCGGCTGACCGACCTTCCCGGCGAATCACCGGTCCCAACCGGGGGGGGCAGCGCGGAGATGATTTCTTGCCATCTGGACCACGACAAACCCACCGATGACCTGGTTGCAGGGATCGACGCCATTGTGAATATCGGCTACCAGGGCCAGACTGGCGGGGCACCTAACCTTGTGGATTACCACACCCGCCGCATGTACAACCTGCTGCAGGCCGCCTCGGACGCCGGGGTGGGCCGCTACATAAACATCAGTACGCTTCGACTTTTCGAAGACCGTGAGGAAAACCTCGTGGTTACTGAACGGTGGCGCAGCGACCCATCAGCCGAGGATGCCGAATTGCTGGGCGCACACCTCGCCGAAGCAGTGTGCAAGGAGTTCGCCAGGGACCGCCTGATCCAGGTTGCAAACCTGAGACTGGGCTGGCCGTTCGTTGCCGATTCGTCCGCCGGACCAGATGACACAGCAGCCATTTCGCACGATCTGATTGGTGCCGCTGTGGCCGAGGCTCTAGGCAGCGATCAGTTCGATCAATGGCAGGACATCCATATCCAGTCGCCCGTATCCAACCAGCGATTTATTACGGACACGGCAGCCAGGTTGCTCCCGGGTCTGGCAGGAAGGCTGACGCAATGAATATTCTGATCCTCGGTGGCAACGGGATGCTCGGACCGTGGGCTGTCAGAGCACTGATAAACCGACACAATGTGCTGCTCACCGATATCAACGAACCACACTCCGATTACACGGGCAAATACCTGCAACTCTCAGTCGATGACGTCGATGGGGTGGTGAAGGCAGCCGAAGGTATGGATGTGATCGTCAACCTGTCCGTCCTGCGCCCCCACAGAAAGCTCGCATTCGACGTCAACGTGATGGGCAACTACGCCATGATGGTCGCGGCACGTACGCACGGAATCACGCGAGTTATCAACTCGGGTCCCCATTTCCAGATGGCCGGAATGCAGTACGAGAACTGGGACTTCGACCTGAATCCCGATATGCCCCCGGCCTCCGGCACACGCCTGTATGCGCACACCAAGGCCCTTGGACAGGAAGTTTGCCGGGTATTTAGCGAACGACACGGCATCCAGGTCATTACGCTGCTCTACTACAACATGAAGCATTCGTGGGACCTGAGTGGCATGGAACCCGGTGGCCCCGAGTATCACCACGACATGACGCCCTACAGCACCGCCTGGCCCGACTGTGGGACCGCCGTACGCGCCGCAGTTGAGGTTCCAGAGGAACGCCTGGCGACCCGCTGCGAGACTTTTTTCGTGTTTCCCGATCTACCCCACCGCAAGTTCAACAACGAGAAAATCAAACGTGTCCTGGGATGGCAGCCGCGGTACCACGTCGAAGGCCTGTGGAACAAGGACTGGCGAACGCCGCCCGACAACCTTCACGGAGCTTTTTAACGGAACCTGTCCCCTCTCCCACCGAGGGAGAGGGGACAGGTTCCGTTAAACCCCATTTGGCGGAAACCGAGCGCGCCAGACGCGAATCCATCACCGCGTTCCCGTCCTACAGATCCTTCACCTCGGAAGTGATCTTTTCGACCGAGTCTTTCGCGTCGCCAAACAGCATCATCGTCCGGTCAAGGAAGAAAAGCTCGTTCTGAACGCCCGCGAAACCCGAGGACATTGACCGCTTCATTACGATCACCGACTGCGCCTGGTCGACGTTCAGGATCGGCATCCCGTAAATTGGGCTCGATTTATCCGTGCGAGCTGAAGGGTTGGTGACATCGTTCGCTCCGATCACCACCGCGACATCGGTGCGCTGGAACTCAGAGTTGATCTGGTCGAGGTCCCTGAGCTCGTCGTACGGCACGTTTGCTTCCGCAAGCAGCACGTTCATGTGCCCCGGCATCCGCCCCGCCACCGGGTGGATGGCGTAGCTAACTCTGATACCGCGGTCCTTCAATAGGTCGGCGAGCTCACGTACCTGGTGCTGCGCCTGCGCCACCGCAAGGCCGTAACCGGGCACAAAAATCACCGACTGAGAATAGCCCAATATTGTCGCGGCATCATCGGGCTGGATGGATCGGACCGGGCGGTCGTCATCGCCGCCGGAAGCACCGGCACCGTCCTCGACCCCGAACCCACCGAGCATCACGTTTGCCAGGGACCGGTTCATGGCCTTGGTCATGATCCTCGTCAGGATCAGGCCGGATGCGCCTACAAGCGACCCGGCGATTATCAGGATGTTGTTGTCAAGAACGAACCCGGTGGCCGCCCCGGCGATACCTGAATACGAGTTCAACAGTGCAATGACCACCGGCATATCAGCGCCACCGATCGGGATCACAACAAGGATTCCCAGCGCCAGTGCGGTCCCGGCGGCGATGAGGAAGGGGGTGATCGACGGGTCGGCCACGAGCCAGACCGTCGAGGCGATCATCGTGATCAGCAGACCAACGTTTATCACGTTGCGGATCGGCAGCAGCAGCGGTCGGGTTGGCACAAGGCCCTGGAGTTTTCCATATGCGATAAAGCTGCCGGTCAAGGTCACACCACCGACAATGACTGAAGCCATGATCGTGATCGAAACGTTCTCGGCAATTTCCTCGTTCGCGTCTATCAGTCGAATCAGTTCTGCTGCGGCAACCACGGCCGACGCAGCACCACCAAAACCGTTGAATACAGCCACAAGCTGCGGCATCGATGTCATCTGCACCCGTCGGGCCGATATCGCACCGATGCCAGAACCAACGATCACGCCGCCCAGGATCCATTCCCACGACGCTATATCGTTGCCGACTATAGTTGCTACAACTGCAACCAGCATGGCAAGCGCAGAGAGTCGGTTGCCGTTACGGGCGGTCGCGGGCGAACCAAGTTGCTTTAGGCCGACGATAAACAGAACTGCGGCGACGATGTAGGCCGCATTTGTGAAATCTATAGTGAACAGTGCTTCAGTGATCATTACCTGCCCTCACCACTTCGCCTGAACATCTTCAACATGCGGTCGGTAACCATGAACCCGCCAACCACGTTGATCATTGCAAGACCAACCGCGATGGCTCCCAGTATCTGGCCCGTAATCCCATCGGCCTGACCGGCGACCAGCAGTGCCCCGACAATGACAATGCCCGATATGGCGTTCGAGCCAGACATCAGCGGAGTGTGCAGCGTGGGCGGCACCTTGGTAATAACTTCGTACCCGATAAAAATTGCGAGCACGAATACTGTCAGCGCAATAATCAGTGCTGATGCATCAAACATTTTCCAGTAGCTCCCTTGCGTGGCCTAACTGCGAATCAACTATTCCCAAACCGCTAGGCTCCAAGTCCGTGTCGGGCTTCACCTTCGTGAGCTACACAGATCGCATCGATCACTTCATCTTCAAAATCGAGATTCAACGTGCCCTCTTTTTTGTCGATAATCAGGTCGAAGAGCGCCATGACGTTTCTTGAATAGAGTTGGCTGGCATCAAACGGCATCGAGCTCGGGACGTTGATCGGCCCGTTGATCGAAACCCCGTTGACGTTTACGACTTCACCCGCAACGGTGCCCGCCACATTCCCGCCCGATTCCGCTGCCAGGTCGATCACCACGCTGCCGGGCCGCATGACTGCCACCATGTCGGCGGTCATCAGCAGCGGGGCAGGGCGGCCCGGGATGGCCGCGGTCGTTATCACCGCGTCGGCTTCTGCAATATGTTCTTTAAGGAACTCGCGCTGGGCTGTCTGCTCATCGTCGGTCTGCTCGCGGGCGTAACCACCCGCAGCCTCGGCATCCTCAGCGGCCGGGGGTTGGATAAACCTGGCGCCCAGGCTTTCAACCTGTTCGCCAGCCGCGGCACGGACATCGAAGGCTTCGACTACCGCCCCCAGACGCCGCGCCGTTGCGATCGCCTGCAGACCGGCAACTCCAGCCCCGAGAACCAGAACCCTGGCCGGCGGAATCGTTCCCGCGGCCGTCATCATCATTGGTAGATATTTGCCCAGCGAATTGGCTGCCAGCAGGGCCGCCTTGTAACCGGCGATGGAAGCCTGCGACGAGAGGACGTCCATGCGCTGCGCACGGGCGATTCGGGGAACCAGTTCCATGGAAAGTGCGGTAACCCCGGCCGCCGCCAGCGCGGAAACGCCAGCGGAATCGGTCCGGGCGTTCAACAGGCCAACGACAATGGTGCCTTTTTTCATGGCGCTCAGTTCGCTGGGTGTCGGGGACTGCACATGAACGAAAATGTCGACAGAACCGGCTATATCGCCCGCTGTTCCCACTGTTGCGCCTACCCCGGTATACGCCGAGTTAGGAAATCCGGCGGTCGTACCCGCACCCTCTCCGATAGATATTTCGTGACCCGCTTTTACCAGACGTTCTACCGTCTCCGGCACCAATGCCACGCGCTGCTCATTGGGATCCGACTCCCCGGGCGCGCCGATCTTCATTCAATGCTCCAGTCGAACGTAGGGTAATTTCACTCAAACTTTATCCGCTAACAACCTTCCAATGATATCTCCGGGCTTCGCATCGGTGGCGTGAGATTACGATGATTTTGGTGTGCAACCATTTAGGGAACGCGGTTTCTAGTTGTAATTTATCCACGACCGGTAATTACCATCCTCATCAATCGATGTGAATAGTGGAAATATCCCAGTAATTCGAGGAGCCATCCTTGTACTCGATCAGACGTGTTTTCGAAGTGAAGCCCGGAACGGCCCGACGCGCGGCGACGCTCATCCAACAACAGGCCGCCGTGTACACCGATGCCGGTCAACGGGCCGAGGTCCAGGTCTATTTCAACGGCGGCACCTTTCCCGGCGATACCAACCGCGTCTACTCAGAAAGGACCGCCGAAGTTATCGATTCACCGTACCGGGAGGGTAATATGCTGCCAGGCGATGTTTCAGGAGCAGGGGCGAAGCTCAGGGATATCGTGATCAGCAATCACATCGAATTCTTTGAATTGATGATTCCCGCCAAGGAACAGCACGAGTAAGCTTTCGCGGCATTTGAACCCGCCAGTAAAGCTGCCCGGAGAGAAGTCTTCCCGTATTGAAAATAAAAGAAATTACTGCGTTTCCAATCCGGATTCCCAGGGAAAAGAGTGACGAAGGCAAAGATCGTCCATCTGTAATCGACTACGGCGACTACTTTGTCGATGCGGAAGTCTTCACTTCGATCTACTCGAAGCACCACGAAACAACTGTTATCAAGATTGAGACCGATACCGGGATCGTCGGGTGGGGTGAAGCGCAATCACCCGTTTCGCCCCGGACGACGCAGACGATCGTCGAAGACCTGGTGCGACCATTGATACTGGGACGTGACCCGTTCGACATCGAGGCGATCTGGACTCGCAACTACGGTGCCATGCGAGAGCGCGGGCACCCGACAGGTTTCTATGTCGATGCCATCGGAGGTACCGATACCGCCCTCTGGGATATCGTCGGGAAGGCGACCGGCAAACCTGTCCATAAACTTGCCGGAGGTCGATATCGCGATCGTATAAAGCTCTACGTCGGGATGGGCGGTACCGACCCCGAAAAAGTCGCCGATACGGCTGAAGAACATGTCGGCTACGGCTACACGGCCTTGAAGCTTCACCTGCTGCTGGACGCCGACGGTGTTGCGGAAATTGCCCGGGCAGTGCGCAAACGCGTAGGGCCAGGAATCATGCTTATGTGCGATGTCCACATGAGGCAGTCTGTCGCCAGCGCCATCAAGCTGGGGCGGGATCTCGAAAAACTCGATTTCACATGGCTTGAATCGCCGCTTGTACCCGACGATATTCCAGGTGCCGTCGTGCTTGCAAACGCACTCGATATGGCGGTTGCCATCGGTGAGTGGAGCCGGACACGCTACGAAATGCGCGAGGCGTTTGAACGCCGTGCCTACGACATCGTGATGCACGATATCGGCCGGACGGGCATCACTGAAGGCCACCGCATCGGGACCATCGCCGATACCTACAACATTCCGGTTGCACCCCATGTCGGCGGTGGGGGCATTCTATCGGTGGCGGCAACCGTCGAATACTCAGCTTCCTGTTCCAACTTCATGATCATGGAACACAGCCATCACGCAAATGCCTTTAAGAACGCCATCACTGCCGAGAATTACGATCCTGTAAATGGTTTTTTCGAGGTGTCCGACAGGCCGGGTCTCGGAATCGAGATCGATCAGTCGCTGGTCGAAAAATACCTGGTTTCCTGATGGAGACATATGGGCGATGATCTGAGTAAATACGAGGCCCCGTTCGTCCTTGCCGTCGACATCGGGACCTCGTCGATAAAGGTGGGGCTGTTCGATGCGCTTGCCCACAGTATGCCCGGTATTGAAGAGACGATTCCCCACAACCAGACTGTCGCTGCCGACGGTACCTCGGAAGAAGACCCTGACCAGATCAGAAATGCCGTAGAAACGGCTATCGACAGCGTTCTGGAAAAAGCGGGTGAACTGGTTCCCGGTATTGCCGGCGTCGGTTTCGACTGTATGGCGAGCACGGTCCTCGGAGTCGATCGCGAAGGCGATCCTGTTACGCCCGTCTACACCTATGCAGACACACGGACGGCTTCCGACGTCGACCGCCTGCGAACCGAGCTCAATGTCCCGATCGTCTACGACCGCACAGGCGTTATGCAGCACACGTCGTACGTGCCGGGGCGGATCAGGTGGCTCCGGCGTACACACCCGGATCTGGCCGACCGCATAGCGAAGTACGTCGATGTATCGACCTACCTGTTTTCGAGATGGTTTGGCAGGACCGACGTGAAGGCCAGCTACTGTGTGTCATCGTGGAGCGGAATGCTGAACCGCCATGACATGTGCTGGGACGCGGGTCTTCTCGGCAGGCTCGGCATCACGGTCGAAAACCTGCCTGAGTTAGCACCGTGGAGCGAACCCGAAACGGATCTATCGCCCGAATACGCCAACCGATGGCCGGCCCTGGCCGACCTGCCGTTTTTCCTTTCGGTGGGCGATGGCGCGGCGGTGAACGTCGGCACCGGCTGTGTCGACGAAACCAGCGTGGCACTCACAATCGGGACGACCGGAGCAATGCGAGTATTGAGCAGAGGACCGGCACCCGAGGTTCCAACGGGGTTGTGGGCTTACCGGCTGGGGATCGACCGCACACTTCTGGGCGGCTCGTTCTCGGAAGGCGGGAACGTCGTGCAGTGGGCACTCGACAACCTTCGTCTGCCATCAGTCGAACACCTCAATGCGGAACTATCGAAACTTGAGCCAGCGGCGCACGGGATAAGCGTCCTGCCCTTTATAGCCGGCGAACGTGCCACCGGCTGGTCGACCTCGGCCACCGGTGTGCTGGAAGGCGTCAGGGTATCGAGCAGGCCCATCGAAATTCTGCAGGCCATGCTCGAGTCGGTTGCATATCGGTTCGCCCTGGTTGCCGACCTCCTCCTGCCCGGCGTCAAGTCCGGCTATCAAATGATCGCCAGTGGCGGGGCCATCCAGAACTCGCCGTGGTGGCTCCAGACGATGACCGATGTGCTCGGTGTTCCGGTGGTAGTTTCGGCCGAAGAGCAGGACACCAGTCGCGGAACGGCAATCCTTGCACTGAACGCGCTTGGCGTATGGGACGATCTCGACACCCATCCGGCCCAAATCGCCGAAACCTACGATCCCGATCCCGCGAATTCCGATGTCTACGCCGAGGCCCGCGGTCACCAGGCAGAGCTCTACTCGCGTCTACTCGGGTAACTTCGCCCGAGCCACGGTCGCTTAAATCTTTTTCGAATTCTGTCGTTTTTTGATCACAAAATCTTGTGATATCAACAGATATCGCACCCGGGAGATGATTCTGATGCGATGGGCTATAGTACGCGAAAATATGCGCTTGGTGCATATTTATGCACGGTCGAAGATCTAGACAGGGTGGTGCGCCATGAAAGGCAAATCGGTATTACTGGTCGTTCACGGAATGGGCGACGCAGAGCAGGGCCCCACCGCGCAAGCCAACGTTGGGATGCTGCTCAAAGCGATGAAGCTGCGCAAGCGCACTCTTGAAGATGTGCGCGTCGAAGGCAGTTACATTGGTACCGAGCACCGATACACGGATATTAGTTAAAAATCGGCCTCTATAAGAATCCAGGAGTACTGGTGGACCGACTCGTTCGTTCCGGCAGGTTCGTGGGAAGTAGGCAAATGGGTTGCCACACGTGCCCGCAAGCATGTATGGAATTTTGCCGTGCGTCGGCCACCCCGTCTAATTAAGCTGCTATTCGGCGAAAAAAACAATCAACCCTCGAAGACAAGGATCGACTGGACAAACTCAACTACGACAGCTCCAGGTTTTCCGTTTTTGAATTTCTGGCAGCTGTTGCTCAGGGTATTGCACTGGTTTTGTTCGTGGTTCCCATCACTGTGGCAGTGCCATTTGTTATGAAAGTCCTGGAGCTAATTTCGTTCATCCCCGTAATACCCGCGGTTATTGGTTCCCCGAAAAACGGACTGCAAGAATTCGTGGTCGGATCGCTTGGCGACATATTCATTGTGATTACGGACGAAGCACAGTCGTCTGGATTGCGAGATGGGTTGCTCAGGGAACTGAGAAAAATCGCGAAGGACGACCCCGATGCCCGACTTGTCATTCTTGCTCATTCGACCGGGAATCTGATCGTCTATGAAGCTCTTGCAGAACTGAGAAAAAATTCCGAGGATCTTGAGCGTCAAAAACATAAAGCAGATGCCGCAGTCCTGGAAGCGGCCAGTGTCGAGTCGTTTTCGACCGAAGGGGACAGGGATGACCTGGACAGCAAAGCCGGAGAGATTGGTGAACAGCTCGAACTAGAAAAACAGACGATAGAGACTATCAAGACCTGGGTCAGCATCGGCTCGATTATGACCCTGGCATGGAGCACGAGGGTTGTAGAGACGTCGAACCGAAAGTACCTGGACCCAATTCCAAAATCCGAAGAGATCAAGTGGCTGAATCTCTGGACCACCTTCGATATCGCGACTGGCGCGAAACTTGTGGCACCCGATTCCGATCCGCCCATACCGCAGCCGATGAATCTTCGAGTCAATAATTTCGGCAGCCTCGCGCTGGATCACACTGGATACTGGGACAATATCGAAGAGGTCTACTTGCTCTTGCTCGAAGAGCTGGGTGGACGCGAAAAAAGCAACGATTTCTGACGCTGGAACCCCAAGAAGCCCGCTTACAAGCGCTACAAGAGACGATCTGAATACGAGATTAAAGACCTGAGGACCCGCGGGGGAGTATCGCAGTACTCAATGCTATTGAACGGACTCGTCTGGATATCGTTGTCGATCGCCCTGATTGCGGCGTCGCTGGATCACGATATTGCGCGCACTATTGCGAAAACAACCCAGCTAGATCACATCACCGCATTCTTCAGTTTCGACTGGTTCACAACCGCGGCCAAACAGCCAAACGGCATGAGCTGGTGGCGGCAAATTGCCTATTCCGTAATGACAGGATTTGGTGTTTTTGCTCTGCTGTGGGGTATCTGGTATCTCGTGATGCGCAAGATTGTCTGGAATTTGAAGATTTCCTACTACAGGAAAAAACGAGCGCGCGAATTCAACAACAACAGGCCCGCTGACGCCCAGTCTTTAGAAGAAAGAGAAATCTCTGAGCGATCCGGGTTGACGTTGAAAACCTTTATGCCACCCTGGCATTTGTCGCCGAGTGACCCGCTACTCTGCCGACCGTCCCGACTCGTCTGAGTGCCGCTCCACCCGCTCGGCGATAATTGTTGCCATTAGCTGCCGTAATTCCTGAATCAAATGTTCCGACGGCGCGTCAGCTTCATGCGCCATCTCGGCCTGGTGAACCCACGCCCAGATTTCGTTGAGAAACTCTCGGAGTTCCCGCGCCGTCATCATCCGGGTGTCGATTTCACCGAAATCGGGCGGTGGTGGAAATGGCTGGTTCGTCATTGCAGACCCCTCAAAGTCGCTGTCTCTCGAAGGTTATCAGCAACCTGTTGGTCCGACCCTAGTCGCCCGACTTTTTTACGGCGTGCCCACCAAATCCCCTGCGCATCGCGGCCAGCATCTTTCCGCCCAGCGGGTCATCCTGTCGCGACCTGAACCGCATCTGCAATGCGGCAGTGATCACGGGCGCCGGGACCGCAAGCTCGATCGAGGCATCGACCGTCCATCTGCCTTCACCGGAGTCGTCGACATATGAGCTGAGAGAATCCAGCGTTGGCTCGCGTTCCAACTCGTCCGCGATCAGATCGAGCAGCCAGGACCGAATTACGCTGCCCCGCCTCCAGTTCTCGGCTATTGCGCCGAGGTCGAGATCGAAATCCGTCTTGGCAGCAAGCAGCTCGAAACCCTCGGCAAATGCCTGCATCATGCCGTACTCCACACCGTTGTGGATCATCTTCGTATAGTGACCCGAACCGCTGGGCCCAACATACAGATTGCCATCGGATTCGGCCGGTGCGAGCGATTTAAAAATCGGTCGGTTCCGGTCATACGCCCCCCGGTTCCCACCAACCGTCAGGCAGTATCCGTTCGCCAACCCCCACACGCCGCCACTCGTGCCAGAATCGAGGAAGTCGATACCGCTTTCGCCCGCGTGCCCGGCACGTCGTTGCGATTCTTTGTAGTTCGAGTTTCCGCCGTCGATAAGCGTGTCGCCTGCGTCGAGTAACTCCACGAGTTCGTTCACCGTCGTCTCCGTGATGTCGCCCGACGGGACCATCACCCAGATGGTCCTCGGCGACTCCAACTGTTCAACAAGTTCAGCCAGCGAACCTGCCGGTGAAGCGCCTTTTTCGGCGAGCAGGCCAACTGCCGCAGAATCGGGGTCGAAAACAACAAGCTCGTGCCCATCGTCCAACAGTCGTTCAGTCATATTGCCGCCCATGCGGCCGAGGCCAACCATCCCGAGTTTCATATTTCTACTCCGCAACACGGTGAGTAGCGTGGCAACGCCATTCAGCCCTGTTCTATTAGTTCGATCCGACAAGCAACAGTTTCGCCGAGTTTAGCCGGATCGTGCACGGTCCACCGCTGATCGATCCACGGGGCCGCCTCAATTGCCGGACGGGAAAATGCGGTACTCACGCATATCCACGCGGCACCCGACGCCATGGCAGCCCGTGTGCCGATTGGCGAATCTTCGATAATCACGACATCGTCCAACAGTACGCGCAGACCGAACACATCGAGCACACGACGGGCCTCGTCGGTAAACGATGATGTAGCCACGGAAACGGCCCTCCCGATCGATTTCTGATGGCACAAGCAGGTCAACATTGTGTTGGTACGCGTTGGCCTGAAGGCGGCCGAGCGCACCGTGGTTCTCGCGGTACTCATCCATCCGTAACCGGTGCAACTCTTTCCAGTGCTCGCTATCCGCCCCATCCGCCAAATCAGAAGACCCGAGCGCGCTCGCGAGGTTGAACTCGTCAATCATCTGTCGACACATAATCTCAACGGTCGACCCGACAATCCTCTCGTACAGTTCAGCTGCGCGGCCGTCGGGGGTATTCGGCCCGGTGAGTCGGCCCAACACCTCGGTATAAGGAAGGGCTTTGAGCCGTTCCGTTTCAACAAGAGTGCCGTCAAGATAAAAAATAAACGCGCTCACGCGTCCTTTTGAAGTGGAATAAGCAGACGTAAGCGGAGCGGCTCGTACAGTTGCTAAAGGGCTTTTGAGGCGGCGTGCGACTGCTCAAACAACTCGTTTGATTCGTTCAGATGCGATGCGATCGCACCGATGGCCTCAGTGCGCTCTATCAACCCTTCGTTGAGTCGTACCAGGTGCCGGTAGTACGCACCGGGACCGATCAACAGGCCGTCCACTCCATGAGTCCGCGCTGCCAGCTTCACTACCTGCTGCTCGTCAGCAGAAAGACCCGGTCCGACGTGTCCGGGCGCCAGATTGCCTGAAACGACCAGCATCATCCTTGTGCTGTACCGATCATCGAGGTGCACCTGTGCTGCGATCGCCGCCGTGTAGGTTTCATCGAAGACTGGCTCGAAAACCCAGGCTGCCGGCTCAACTCCCGAGTCCTGGAGTTGCTGGACCGCGGTAAGCAGCGACATCGAGCGCGCCTCGCTGACACTCCCATACATTTCGATCTGTGTCGGAGTCGGAATGGCGCCCAGCTCAACCAGCAGCGGCATCGATTCGTCACGTGCCCTGTCCGAAACGATTTTCAGCCGACCAAGTAGCTCGTTACGCGTCTCTTTTGGGCTGTCCGGGTTGAATGTCAACTGCACACCCGTGTAATCGATATTCAGCTTGCCGAGTGTGTGTGCACCGCTTCCGGGCGATGCGACCGTAGTCATCGACATCGACCTCGCCCGCAGAAGCACAGATTCACCGAGGTCGCCGTCGGCCCACACTCCCACATTCGACTTTGCAAGTCCGTTTTCAACAGCAGTGGTAATTCCTTCGAAAACGACGCGCTTCAGATCGGCTGCCTGTTCGCGCTCCGCCGCAGACGGGTCACCCGATGTATTGAGCAACTCCGCGCAGAAGTCGACCCGGTGGTCGAGTGCCACAATAAAAAGAGGATTCGAATCTTTTACTGAGCCATTCATTTGATGCTCTCCGGTTCAGGATTCCGTCTTAGCCGAAAGCCCCTGCTGTACCAGTTACCACCGCCTCAGTCCGACCGTCCTCGGGGCGAATGGGCAAAACCTTCTGACCATACTCGGTCATTACCGCAAAATCGCCAGCTGCCTGGGCTGCGGACAACTCTCCGAAAGTGTAACTCGCGCCGGGCACCGCCAGATCATCGTATTTCCCCGATATGAAGCCCAGTACTGTAGCGTTTCGCGGACCTCCTTTGTACAGCTGACCGATCGAATGTAGATAACGCGGCCCGTAACCGAACGTCGTCGCCACTCCGGTTTTTTCGGATATGACCCGGCGGAGACCCGAAAAAGCCGCTGTCAACTCGGGCGATTCGGGCAGGAACGCGATCAGGGCAACATAGGCTGGAGTTTCGATCTTCTCAAGCCGCTCCAGGGCGTCGGCAAGCGAATACGTGACCGGACTCTGGCCAGTGTCGGAAAGCAATTCCCGTGACTTCACCTTCGCAGCCTCGACATCGGGCTGATCGAACGGGTAGACGCCCATGAGCGAGGCCGCCGCCGCCGTTGCGAACTGCCACCTGAAAAACTCGCCTGCTATCCCGTGCTTTTCCGATCCTGACGCCTTTATTACCAACACCGGATGACCGGCCGATTCGAGTTCCGCTGACACCTGTCGAAAATTAGAATCCTCGTCGTAGCTGTCGAAAACGATGAACTGGCGGTCACTGCCGTAACTTTCAGCCTCAAGCCGAAGCTCGCCGGCAATCGGAATCAGCCCTCTGCCGTCTTTACCTGTCGATTCTGCGAGTAGTTGCTCCACCCACATTCCGAACACCGCATACTCGTTCGATGTGATGAGAGTGACCTTGTCCCGACCCGCCAGCGCATTCGCTGCCATAAACGCCCCGAGTTGGAGACCGGGATTGCTCGTGGAATCGGTCAGGCACTGCTGCACCATGCGTGCTGCCGCGTCTGCGAACCTGCCAGGGTCCATCCCCGCGGCCGTGGCCGGCATCATCCCGAACGCGCTCAGGGCCGAAAACCGTCCACCAACGTCCTCGGGGGTCGCCATCCAGGTGCCAAACTCACCTGCCCTCGCTCGTTCCGACATGGGCGTTCCAGGATCGGTAAGGGCCACGAAATTACGCCTACCCGTACCCGGTCCCGCCGACGATAACCCCGAACCCGCCGCATCGACGCTCAACTGCGACCGAAAATAGGCTTCGAGTGAAAGCGGTTCAACTGTAGTACCCGATTTGCTCGATACAAAAAACAGTGTCCGGGGCAGATCCAGCGAATCTGCCACACTGGCGATCGATGCCGGGTTCACAGTGTCCAGGGCGTGAAGCCGTAGTCCCGGTGACCCCGGGCCCGGCTTGCCGAATATCCCCCGAAGAGTCAGCGGTGTCATGCTGCTACCTCCCATGCCCAGCACGACCGCGTCAGTGAATCCATCGCCGGATAACTGGCCTGCAAGGCCGGATAATTTCTCGGCAAGCAAAGGCAACCGGCCCGGTAGATCGAGCCACCCGAGCGTGCGATCTGGCGGGTCGCCACCCGGCGACGGTTCAGGCCACAGCGTGGCATCACGCTGCCACAACCGGGAGGCAAACGATTCGGTAACCAGGCGTCCCAGCGCTTCTGCCACGGCATCGCGGTCCCGATGAGAACTCAATTTGTCGCCCGCCTATCGAAGTGTCGAAGTCTTACCCGAACGCTAAACCCTGAGCGCCTGCAACTTAACGTCAATGCGACCCAGCAGACTCTCGTACGAATCGGCGAACGCCTTCACCCCGGCGGCCAGTAGATCGCTGGTGATGGCATCGAGCGATACTCCGGCATCTCCCAGTGCTCCGATCTGCGCACGCGCCTCATCAAGCCCACCGGTCAAGGCGGCACCGGGTGTTCCGTGGTCGAGCATCGCGTCCATCGTGGCTTCAGGAACTGTGTTCACCGTGTCGGGACCCATCAGGCCATCTACATACAGCGTGTCGGGATAGTCCGAATTTTTCACGCCGGTCGATGCCCATAGCGGCCTCTGGACCTGCGCCCCCATCGTGTGGAGCGGGAAGAACGACCCACCCCCTCCAAGATTGCGATCGAACATCTCGCTGAACTCGGCGTACGCGAGCTTGGCGTTGGCAATACCGATTTTCCCCCTGAGCTGGTGACCCTCAGGTAGAGCATTGTCAACGGATGTGTCTACTCTGCTGACGAAGAACGAGGCCACCGATGCCACCCCACCGGGATTGCCCCGGCCGGAAGTCGCAAATTCGGTAAGACCCTCGATATAAGCGTTTGCCGCGGCTTTGTACGCCTCCAGTGCAAACAGCAGCGTCACGTTGACGTTGATGCCATCCGCTATAAGACTCTTGATCGCGGGGACCCCGGCCGGTGTACCGGGCACTTTGATCATTATGTTGGGCCGGTCAATTGCTGCCCAGAGACGCCGTGCCTCGGCTACGGTGTAGCCCGTATCGTGTGCAAGGGTCGGCGATACCTCGATGCTCACGAACCCGTCCCGCCGACCAGCATCGTCGTACACCGGGCGGAGTACGTCAGCCGCATCTCGAATATCGTCAACCGCCAGTCGCTCGAATACCGTCTCGCGAGTGGCCCCGTCCTTGGCATATTCGATCAACGACTCGTCGTAGATGTCACTCTCGGCAATGGCCTTGTCGAAGATCGACGGATTGGACGTGACGCCGGTAACCCCCAGGTCTACAAACCTCTGCAGTTCGCCAGATCGCAACATGTCACGGCTGATCGAGTCGAGCCATATCGACTGGCCGTTTTCCAACGCTTTCTGAATATTGTTCATTGGTTCTCTGTACGCTCGGAAACTCTAATTATGGCCGCCATGGGACATCTGCTCGTTTTCGATTGCCGCTACCTTGTCGAGGCGGCGCTGGAAGCGTGGCTCCGATTCCAGGCTTGCGCCCATGAATGACGTCACGAGGTCTTCAGCCAGCGCAACGCCTACAACCCTTGCCCCCAGGCATAGCACATTCATGTCGTCGTGACGTACTCCCTGGGCCGCTGAGTAGGTGTCGTGACACAGCCCGGCCCTGACGCCTGGGAACTTGTTGGCCGCGATGCAGGCACCGACTCCGCTGCCACAGAGAATGATCCCCCGCTCGGCGTCACCCGTCTGAACCGCCTCGGCGACCGGTGCCGCAAAATCCGGAAAGTCATCTTCGGCATCGAAACTGTGAGCGCCCTTGTCGATCACGTCATGGCCCAGGCTCTCCAGCACTCTAACCATGTCCGACTTCAGCGTGTATCCGCCGTGGTCTGCGCCGATCGCTACTTGCATATCCTGCCAGCCTGCTTACAAAATCAGTAACCGGGGTTCGGTGGCACCCATTCTCGGCGTAAACGGAAAATTTCGCCACCGGGCGCGTCTCTGGTTTGGGGTGGAATGTTGCCTGATCTTCGCTACCAGTAGCGGTGCGCACCTGCGACCTTCACGCGAACGGAGTAAAGAGATGTGTCGCCGCATATGTACATCCGCTTGCCGTCCCTGCCGCCGAACACGAGGTTCGCAGTGGCCTGCTCGGGGATCAGGATTTTCCCCAGCAACTCCCCGGCTGGCGAGTAGCACTGCACACCGTCCCTGGCGCTGGTCCAGATATTGCCCTGTTCATCCACCCGGAAGCCGTCCGATGCCCCGGGCCGCACTTCCGCAAACAGGCGTTTGTTTGAAAGCGTCTTGCCATCATCGCTCACGTCGAAGACATTGATGTTTCGCGGTTCCCCCGTATCGGCAAGATAGAACAGCTTTTCGTCGGGCGAAAACGCCAGTCCGTTCGGCCGATCGCCGGTGCTATCGACGATAGAAAGTGCATCTCCATCAGTAAATTCGGGGTCGAACCTGTAGGTGAAATTGCCGTCCAGATCGGAATCACGCTTTTTGCCTTCACGGTCGGAAAGGATCCCGTACGGGGGATCGGTGAACCAGATGCTGCCATCAGACTTCACCACAAGATCGTTTGGCGAATTAAATCGCCCGCCCTGCCAGTTATCGACAAGGGTCACCACCGTGCCATCGGCCTCGGTGCGGGATATCCGGTTCGCCGAATGCTCGCACGAAACAAGCCGACCCTGCCGGTCTCGATAGTGTCCATTTGTGTTGTTGCAGGGCTCGCGAAAAACTGTTGTGTCGTCAGAACCGGCATCGAACTTCAACATCCGGTCGTTGGGGATGTCCGACCACAGCACATAATCGCCCTCTAGAAAATAGACCGGACCCTCGGCCCATTCGCAGCCTGTGTAGTGCTTTTCAACGCTGGCATCGGCGTCGATCAACGCAAGAAAACGATCATCGATAACCTCGATGCCCTCGCGCAAATCCTCGGGCGCTGTGGCCGAGCGGTGATTCGGGAAAGTCCTGGGTTCTGCAGTCATGAATTGGTGATTCCTGGTCCTGAATATGGGCCAGTACGTTACGACTGGTCCGAACAAATATTTACAGTTAGCTCACCGGTCGAGTCGCCCCGGCAATGTTGAGCTCGATACTCCAGATCGAGCTTGTCGCTCCGACAAATAGTGTCTGTCCGTCGGCCATCCCAAACGACAGGTTTGCTGCTACTTCCGGTGTGTGAATCTTACCGAGCAGGTCTCCTCCCGGACTGAACACCTGGACACCGTCGCCGCACGCAGTCCACATGTTTCCATCGACATCGGCCCTGAAACCGTCGGGAACATACGGTTCTACATCGACGAACACCCGTGGGTTTTCGAGCGTGTCGAGAGCATCGCCCACAACATCGAATGCCATCAGACGATGCGGGCGGAATTCGCCGTGGGTACGACCGGTGTCCCCGACGTACAGCACCGACTCGTCGGGCGAAAATGCGATGCCGTTTGGCTTGTCGAAATCTTCGCTGACCATGGTGATATCAAGGGAGTCGGGATCGACCCGGTACACCCTGTTACGGTTCTGCTCGGGCTTGTCGCCGTGACCCACCGCAAGCTCTAAAAAGCCGTAATCGGGGTCGGTAAACCAGATCGAACCGTCCGATTTCACCACAATATCGTTCGGAGAGGTCAGCAAACCGCCGCCGAAGGTGTCCGCAATCGTCGTCAAGCTGCCGTCTTGCTCCTGCCTGACCACGGTCCGCCCGCTCGTGAGACACGAGAGCACGCGCCCTTCGCGATCGACGGTATTCCCATTGGCACGACCCGAAGGCTCACGGTAAATGCCAAAACCGTCCGCTTCACTCCAACTCACCACCCGGTTATTCGGGATGTCGCTGACGATCACCTTGCCCTGACCGGCTGCCGATTCAACATCGGGTACCCAGCAGACACCTTCGGCGAACGTCAGCGAATCGGCCAGTAAGGTCAGGCTCGGGGTCATGCCCAGAATCCGCTGGAACTCTTCTTCGAATATTTCGAACTGATCAGACCCTGTCATGAGTAACCGACTCTCGACTTCACTTAATTTTAATCGATGAAGTCCAGCCCCGAGCCACGTGGGGAATTACGCCACGGGCAGAACTTGGAACGGAGCGGAGCGTATCATCCGCAGCCGAAATCCGCACTCAATCTGGTCTTCGGAGCAGCTAAGATCGTTGTCGAACTCTGTCATGACCGGATTGCAGGTCGAAGTGCCAGCGGCTCGATAAACGCGGAAGACAGGATTGCGAATGGTGCTGGAAACGGCAGGAAAGACCGACCCGGGCCTGTTCAGGGCCGGTGCCGGTCGCGTGGTGATTACCCCACCCGTCGGATTCGCGATCGACGGCCCCGAACACGGCTTGCGCAAATCGACCGGGGTGACCGATGACCTGCTCGCAAAGGTGGCTGTTCTCGAATCTGCAACCACGCGAGTGGCACTCGTGAGCCTCGATGTATGGGGTGTATCTGAATGGCTGGCGGATTCGATCAAAGATGTCACAGCCGCTGCTGCAGGCATCGAAAAAGATTACGTCTGGCTCACGGTAACCGGCAACGGGACCTCTCCTCCACTCTGGCGCGACGAAGCTGAGTACGCGAACTATTCCGCTTTCTTGCCGCAACAAATTGCAGGCGCGACGAGGGTCGCAATCGCCGCTCTCGAGCCAGCGTCGATGGGTTCGACCGGCACCCTTTTACCCGATGTCTCCACGTTTGTTGCAGGCCCGGGACGACCCGGCAACGCGGCTCTTTTCGTGCTCGCGATCGACCGCGCAGACGGCAGCGGTGTCGCGCGGCTCGTGAACTATGCGTGTCCGGCCACTATTGCCGGCCCGGCTACGAACTGGACCGCCGATTACCCCGGCTATGCCGCGTGGGCGCTTGAACAGAACGGTGGCGGGCTTGCACTCTTCACGCAGGCACCTTCATATGACATTCGTCCGTTCGACTGGTGGGACGGTAACGCAGCGCCGACACATGCCGGACGCCAACCCGAAGATGTGCAGGCTATGGGCCTTTTACTGGCGACGCAGGCGGCGAACGGGGCCGCCGAAACAACGCAGCGCCGGAACGTGGTGGTCGATGCGCGATATGACGACGTTGCAGGCATCCATGTAATGCGTATCGGCGACGCTCATTTTCTTTCGACCCACCGGCCACAGCCCAACAAGTTCGCCCGTAGGTTGAGGCGCGAACTCCCTCACTCCAACACTTTCGTCGCCGCCAACTTATCGGGCGCAATGTTCGATGCGAAAGTAACTTTCGATGCCCGGGCAATAAGGCGCGGAATGGCGCTGTTGGCCGAGCTGGGAGCTTCCTGAATGCTCCCAGATCATCCCCGACGCCGCACAGATCGGGACGTTAATGAGTCGACAGCGCGCGTTCGATGGTGCTTGCCTATTGTCGAATTCGCCCCCTCAACCTAACCTGCTCAGAGGATTGAACGAATTAGCGGACGAAGGAAACAAATCTTGCCAAAGATTTCACTCATCGGAGCCGGGAGCGTGGTTTTCGCCCGGCGGTTGCTCCAGGACATCATGTGCGTCCCTGAACTTTCCGACTCGACGGTTTCACTGATGGACACCGACCCGGAACGGCTGGAGCTGATGGGCAAGTTCGCAAGAAAACTCGCAATCGACACCGGCACCAACATGACTATCGAGGTTACCGGTGACCGGCGCGAAGCTCTCGCCGGTTCCAACTACGTCCTGACAACCATTCGGGTCGGCGATAGTTTTGAGCGCGACATTGCGATTCCGCTGAAGTACGGGGTCGACCAGTCGGTAGGCGACACCGTGGGCCCGGGCGGCGTCTTCAAGGCCCTGCGGACTGCCCCGGTCCTCCTCGACATTTGCGACGACATCGAAGACGTGGCTCCCGATGCCACACTGCTGAACTACACGAACCCGATGGCGATTGCCTGCTGGGCCATCGCCGACGCCACTGACGTGCCGACACTCGGGCTCTGCCACAGCGTCCAGCACACGACAGCCGACCTCGCCGATTACATTGGTGCTCCCAGAGATTCTGTCACCGGCTGGGTAGCTGGCATCAACCACCTCGCATGGTTCCTCAGGTTTGAGCAGGATGGTGTCGATGCCTACCCGAGGTTGTTCGAGGCGATGGAGAACCCCGAAATCTATTCGCGGGACACCGTGCGTTTTGAAGTGATGCGCCAGTTCGGCTACTTCGTTACGGAATCGACGCGGCACATGTCGGAGTACACCCCGTATTTCCGCACGAACGAGGACTTGATCGACGAGTTTAACCTGGACCAGATCCGGCAGGACCTGCAGCGTCGCACGGCGAGAGTCGACGACCACTACACGCAACTTCTTGAAGACGCCAATTCCGACAAGCGACTTACCGCCGAGCGGTCAGAGGAATATGCATGCCGGATCATCGAGGCCATGGAGACCGGGCGGCCGACGGTAATTAACGCCAACGTGCCAAACACGGGCCTTATCGACAACCTGCTCGACCAGAGCTGCGTCGAGGTGCCCGTGCTTATCGACAAGCTCGGGTTTCACCCGATGGCTGTTGGCGAAATTCCCGGACAACTGGCCGCACTCAGCCGATCGAACCAGGCTGTCCAGCAGATGGCGACCCAGGCAATCCTCGACGGCGACCGAGAAGCTGCCTTCCACGCCATCGCACTCGACCCGCTAACTTCGGCGGTGCTGTCGCTTTCCGAGATCCGTGAGATGTTCGATGAGATGTGGACTGCTCACGGCACCGAACTGGCCGCCTACACATGATGCGAGCGGCTGTTGCTGTTGAGCGCGGTATCGTCCGCTGCGAAGAGGTCGAGATTCCCGAGGCAGGCCCGGGCGATGTCCTGGTGCGCACCCTGGCAGCGTCTATCTGCGGCAGCGACCTTCACATGGTCAACACCGGATGGGCGATGCACGACTTTCCGGCGATGTCAGGCCATCCCGGACACGAGGCCGTCGGCGAGGTCGTCGAGTCGCGTTCACAAAAGTTTTCGGAGGGCGATCTCGTCCTGACGACTCCCCATATCTGGGACTCGCGATGCTTTGCCGACTACCAGGCGATCGACGATGCCCACGTGCTGAAACTGGATCCCGGTGTGGACATCGATTCGGTGACGCTCGCGCAGCAGCTGGGAACCGTTATTTTCGCCGCAAAACGCCTACCCGAATCGGTAGAAGGCCAGACATGTCTTGTAGTCGGGCAGGGCAGCGCAGGGCTGTTTTGGGACTTCATTCTGACTCACCTCGGGGCAGAAAAAATCATCTCGATCGAGCCACTGCACTGGCGGCGCGAACTTGGTATCACATACGGGGCTGACGAAACAATTGATGCCACTGGAGATAGCGCCACCCGGGCGGTAAAAGAGCTGACCGACGGCCTCGGAGCCGACCTGGTTATCGAGGCTGTTGGATCCACGCCGACCCTGTCGCAGGCGTTCCACCTGGTCCGTGACGAAGGGCAGGTCGTGTTGTTTGGCCTGCCGGAGTCAGAAGAGCCAGTACCGTTCGACTATTCACAGATGTTCAGAAGCCGCGCCAGTGCGTTCACGGTGCTCGGGTCACAGGACGAACCCGGACTCACGAGTTACGTTGAGGCGGTGCGTACGATCACCTCAGGCGAGATAGACGTTAATCCGATCATTTCGCATCGCATCAACATTGCCGAAATCGACCGTGCCTTCGACATCGCAACTGAACGGGTCGACAGAGCCGTAAAAATCGGCATAACGTTCGACGGGCAATAAAAACTCCCGGCTAACCCGGTAGGTCGGACAACGGCTGAGCCGTGTGGTGGTCCTTGCGAGTCATCACTTCACGCGTATAAAACTCGTCGGACGAGCCGATCAGATTCTTCACCGCTTCGTCGAACAGCAACCTGCCCTTCTCGGGAGTCGCCAGTAACGCATCTCCGCACACACCTGATTCGGTGTACTCACTGGTCCACGACGTGACCGCCACCGGCCCCGCTGCCCACAGGTCGACCCACTGGTAGAGCGAGTTGTGCTCGTGAAACTTGATCCCCTCGTTCACAGCCTGGTCCAACTGGATAAGATCGGCGTTCATGCGCTCGATCCCGACGGAAAGTCAAGAGACGGATTGTGGACCGGCTTTAACTTCCCCAATTACGCAAAGCCA
>CAJWWK010000005.1 GCA_913048295.1 uncultured Dehalococcoidia bacterium | reverse complement strand
GATCTGCGGTTCCACCCACACCCTAACCCTCTCCCTCCGAGGGAGAGGGAAGAAACGAGCGGGCTAACTCTTGGTCGCCGTGAAAGCTGCGCCGATTTCTTCCAGCGCTGCCTTGAACTCCTCGGCCTTTGCCATGTCGACATGCTGCTTGACGTAGCTGCCGAGCTTGCAGGCTTCCCAGACCTTCGTGTGGAGCTCTGGATGTGCAGCGAGGTGCTCCGGCTTGAAGTAGTCGGCCCAGATGACCAGGATGTCGTGCTTGGCTTTCTCGGCGTGCTCTTCTTTTACCTGCACGTATCGAACGAACGAGTTGTGGTCGTCGACGCTCGACGGCACACCCAGTTCCCCGATCAGCTCGGTCATTCGGATGACTGTCTGCGCAGCCTGGATGGCGTCACGTGGATCATAGATTCCGCACGGAATGTCGCAGTGGGCATGAACGACGCGAGTGGGGAGAACCCGACCGGCGAACTGTGTAATTGTTTGTAGCATGTGTATTCTCCTCGAATGGGTGTGCTCGAAAGTGCGCAGCGCTCTCGATATGAAAGCAGGCTGCCACTGGATGCGCCCGGCCATGTAACTGCTGGCCGCCGTCGATTAGCCCGACAAATCTACCACGAAGAACCACGGTCTACGGTTGAAATCACTAATAAACACGCTAATTGAGTGGTTCTCGTTCTATCCGTTCAAAGTTGCCGGTCGGAGCATGGAGCCAGCGATCAGCGAAAACACGTGGGTCGCAGTGTTCAGGTCCGGATTCCGAAAGCGTAATCCCCGGCGATTCGATGTCGTGCGGCTGGAAGATCCCCGCAATTCGAGTCGTTGGATTCTCAAGCGCATTGTCGGGCTGCCCGGTGATGAGGTTGCACTGGTGGCTGGTGAGTTATTCATCAACGGCAATCAGGTCGCAGACCCCTACGCATACTATCCAGACCCACAGACCGATCAGTTCGAGTGGTGGCCGCGTGACGACGAGTACGTTGTGCTGGGCGACAACCGGATACATTCGACCGACAGTAGAAAATTCGGTCCCGTGAAGCGATCGAGCATTCGTGGTCGCGTACAGGGTTAGATTGGGTTGGTTGCCTGGGGTGCCGAGGCTGCATCCAGATGTAGTCGGGACTCCGTTGGGAGGCACTAGGGCGAGAGAACATCGGGATTCCCGTGTAATCAGCGTCCCGTCTGCACGCCATCAAGAATCTTTTTTGCTTCTTTTGTCAGGTTCTCGATGACCGGCAACAGGAAGTTCGTGCTGGGATTCCTGGACGAGTCGACTTCGTTGGCAATGACGGTGATGATCGTTCCCGAACCGGGCCAGTATGTGAACTGCGCCGAAAACGGGTAGATGAATCCGAACTGGCCGACCACCTGCTGACCGTTTTCTGTCCAGACGAACACTCCAGCACCGGAATCGACAATTACCGGGCCTGAATCCTCTGCCGCATGCTCGGCAATTTGAAGCATCTCTCGGGCGACTGCAGCAAACTCGGTCGATTCGAAAATTGCCTGTACAAGCCTGGTTATGTCACTGGGAGTCGAAACCAGGGCCCCCGACGCCCACTCTGCGCTGATTACCGAGATCGCCGGTGTTTGCGGCACGTGACCATCGATTGCCGTCGGAGCGGCTGTACCCGGTCCTACGTACTCGTAACCCAGGGGTGTACCGCCCGGGATTCGTTCCCGGCCCGCAAGGTATGTGTGGTCCAGGCCCAGCGGTTCAAATAACCTCTCCCGAAGCAACGCTTCAAGCGGCTGTCCGGTTACTATTTCGATGATGCGGCCGAGTACCAGGAAATTCGTCTTCGAGTATCCGTATTCTGTGCCGGGCGGAAAATATGCGCCGGCAGGTGCCGCTGCCGCGACGGCGATTACGCGATCTGGCAACTGCGCGATAAACGGTTCCTGCTCGTAAAGGACGTCCACGAAATCCTGGGTGTAGAACGTCGGGATTCCACTGGTGTGGTCGAGCATGTTGCGGACGGTGATTTGCCTGGCGTACTCGATTTCCGGGTACCAGTTTGCTATCGAAGCATCCAGTGCCAGCGCGCCCTTATGGGCAAGTTGAATCACCAGGGCAGCCACGAGCGTGTGAGCCAGGTCCCCGGCAAACATCGGGCTTTCGACAGTCAGCACGTCATCGGGAAATCGGTCGGGATCAATCGACAGCTTAGCAAACCCGCTCGCCAGGTCGATTTGCCCGGTCGCCGAAGAAAAGACCGACATCGACGCCCCGGTGATCCGTTCGTTCTCGCGCCACGAATCGAGGGCCACCTGCAACTCGGCCTGTATCGTCGCGATCTGCGCATCCGAAACGGTTTTTTCGGATACGCTCCCAGTGTCGGCGCGATCGCTGGAGCCGGCGTCACCGTCACTGCCAGAGTTAGAACAGCAGGTGAACACTGACACAGCCAGCATGAACACGAAAACAGATACCGCAGACTTCGCCAGCGTGGTCAGTTTCGCGCGTTTCCGGGCTGAATGGTTCATGCTGCCGAAACCATACAGCCCCGATTGGCGATTGTCGCGTAAACGGGCCAGGAAGCGATCGTGATCTCCGATCCGGTGGGGCGCCAGCCAGTGCTAGTCCGAACGAATATTGATCGTGCCGAGCTTGTACTGATCTTCTTTCGTCCCGAATATCACAACGTAAGCGATCGCCGCGAGCAGCCCACCGACGATCGGTCCTGCCCAGTACAGCCAATGGACGTCCCATGCGCCGTGGATCAGTGCCGGACCGAAACTGCGGGCTGGGTTCATCGACGCGCCCGTGACTTGAACGGCAATCAGGTGATCGACGAATATCACCATGCCGATTGCCAGCGGGGCCCAGGCCGCACTGCCCCGTTTGTCGACGGTTGTCGCGAAGACCGTGAACACCAGGAAGAATGTGAGAATTACTTCGAGCACAAAGCCGTCAACGGTGGCGACGCCCACGCCCAAACTCTGCACGCCAAGTCCGTCCAGGCCCCAGACGTACTGGTCGAGGGTAAATATCGCCAGAACTGCACCGGCAAGCTGCCCGACAATGTACGAAAAGCCGCGGATCAATCCGGTATTGCCCGCCACGATCATGGCGATGGTTATAGCGGGGTTCAGGTGTGCCCCGGTAATGCGGCCAATTACCACGATTCCAAGGAAAATTCCGAGTCCGTGCCCGAGGGCGATGACGATCAGGCCTGCGCCGTCTATCGGGGTTACCAGTGCCAGTGCGGCACCCACGGCACCCACACCTACGAAAACGAACGTGAACGTAGCGATAAGTTCTGCAACCAGCCCTCTCAGGTTGTTAGCAGAAATTAGCTCACCCATCGCATCAAATCCTCCTGGTTTTCATGACCCTGTCCGACCGGTGACGATCGAAGGCCGAAGCTGTTAATTCTCGCATGATTCCGGCGACGAAGCAGTACAAAACAAGGTATTAACAGCAATATGTGCAATAAAGCAGGAATACGATTAATGTGCAGCGTGCATTGGACGCCGCACTGTGACTGAATATCCTGTTCAATCACTACACCCGGTGGGCGTTTGGCACCAACGTTAGGCGAGCAAGCGGGCGGCTTCGATGGCACTGTAAGTGATGATCAAGTCGGCCCCGGCCCGCTTGATTGCAGTGAGGACTTCCATCGTTGCCCGCTCGCGCTCCAGCCAACCCGCGCTACCCGCGGCAGCGAGCATCGAATATTCGCCGCTGACGTTGTAGGCAACGATCGGCGCGTCGAACCGAATTGACGCTTCTTTGATCACGTCGAGATAGGCGAGGGCCGGTTTGACCATGATCAGGTCGGCGCCGTCATCGATGTCCGCTTCGATCTCCCGCATGGCCTCGCGACTTTGCGTCGGGGCCATCTGGTAGCCCTTCCGGTCGCCAAATTGCGGTGTCGAACCTGCTGCGATGCGGAACGGGCCGTAGAACGCCGATGCGTACTTTGCCGAGTAGCCCATGATCGGGGTATCTGTGAACCCGTTTTCGTTCAGACCGGCTCGTATCGCGGCGACCTGTCCGTCCATCATGGCCGATGGTGCCACCATGTCGGCTCCGGCCCGGGCGTGTGAGACTGCCGTCTCGGCGAGTAGCGGTACTGTTGCGTCGTTGTCAACACCGCTCTCGTTAACGATTCCGCAGTGACCGTGATCGGTGTATTCGCACAGGCAAACGTCGGTGATTACGTAGGTATCGGGTGACGCTTTTTTGATTGCAGCCACCGCCTGTTGAACCGCCTCATCGGGAGATCTGGACTTCGACCCGGCAGCGTCCTTCTCATCGGGAATGCCGAAGAGCAGGACGGATTTGACCCCCGCCTCGTACGCTTTTTGCGCCTCTTCGACAGCCACATCGACCGACATCTGGTCGATACCCGGCATTGGCTCGATTGGAGTTCGGACACCGGTGCCGTTGACGACGAACATCGGGTAGATGAACTCTGAGGCCGAAAGGCGAGTCTCCGCGAGCATGTCCCGCAGCGTGGAGTTGCTGCGGAGCCGCCTGAGTCGGGAAAACGAATCGTTGGTCATCTACTTATTATGTACCGCTGACGAGCGATGTTATGGCGGCGACCAGGCCGTCGATCGATTGCTCAGCGGCCTGGATGTCGATATTAACTCCGAGCTCGACAGCCGTTTCGGCGGTGACAGGTCCGATTATCACCGTCTTACTGGTGTTGATGAGATCGGGACTCCCGCCGAGCAGACCGACCAGATTGTTTACCGTTGAAGAACTCGTGAAAGTAGTGAAATCAATGCCTTCCTCATAGGCATCACGGGCCAGATCGCCGGTATCAGGGGGTATCCGGGTCGAATAGGCAATTACTTCGTCGACCTGCGAACCCAGCTCTCGCAGCCCAATCGTGAGGGCCTCCCCGCCGATATCCGACCGGGGGAACAACACACGGCCGGGGACGATGCCATCTCGTTTGAGCAGATCGAGCATTGCGCTGGCGACGTACTGGTCGGGCATGGCGTCTGCGGTTATACCCTCAGCCGAGAGGGCGCGTGCAGTGGAAGGCCCGACGACCCCAAATTGGAGGTGTGCAAACGCCCTGGCGTCGATGCCGGTGGCCCGCATGCGGTCGGTAAGGCCGCGGACCGCGTTCGAGCTGGTCAGCATCACCCAGTCGTAGTTTGAAATGTTACGCAACGCCTCATCGAGCGCCGATGGATCAGAAGCAGGGACGATTTCTATCGCCGGATACTCGAACACTTCGGCCCCGAGATCTTCCAGCTTTTTAACCAGTCGACTCGCCTGCGATCGCGCCCTGGTTACGAGCACTTTCTTGCCAAATAACGGTCGATTGTCGAACCAGGCAAGTGCGTCACGCATTCCTACCACCTCACCGATTACCAGGGCGACCGGTGCGCCGATTCCGGCTTCAACACCCTTGCCAACGATTTCGCTGATCGGTCCGGTAACGGTCCGTTGTTTCGCGGTTGTTCCCCACTGGACAAGTGCAGCCGGTCGGTCGTCCGGGACGCCACGGGACACAAGGGCGTCGACGATGTCGTTCATCCCGTTCCAGCCCATCACGAATACGATTGTTCCCGAAAGTCCTGCGAGCGCGTCCCAGTTGATGCTCGAATCGGGTTTGTTCGGATCTTCGCTGCCTGTTACGACCGTGAGCGAAGTACTCATTCCCCTCTGGGTCACAGGAATACCGGCGTAGGCGGGTGCTGCGATCACGGATGAAATGCCGGGAACGACTTCCCACTCGATGCCTGCGGCTGCCAGTTCCAGCGCTTCTTCCCCGCCCCGCCCGAAGACAAACGGGTCCCCGCCCTTGAGTCGGCATACCGACTTCCCGCTCAGGCCCAGTTCTATGAGCAGGTCGTTGATTTCGGACTGGGTCATGCGGTGGTCATCGCGACCCTTCCCGGCATCGTACATTTCGGCGTCGGGCCGGGCTTCGGCCAGTAAACGCGGCGAGGCGAGGCGGTCGTATACGATCGCATCGGCAGTCCTGAGGGCTTCGAGCCCCTTCACCGTAATCAGGCCGGGATCGCCGGGTCCGGCACCAACCAGGTAAACCTTGCCCTGTCCGTTACCTCGATTCTCCTGGCTTTCGGGCATGGCTAGTCCACCTGTCCTGACACCAACTGTCTTGCGCCCTGACGTACAAACGATTCGCCAAGCCTTGCGCCCAGCTCAGCGGCGTCGGTGGCATCGCCGCTGGAGCGCTCACGGATCATTCGCTGCCCGTCTGGTGAAGAAGCGAATGCCGATAGCTCCATCTGATCTGCGGTTATTTGAGCGTGCGCCGAGACTGAGGACGAACAGCCCCCGCCAACCGCGTTGAGAAAGGAGCGCTCGGCCGTGATAGCAAGCCGGGTGTCTCGATCATTCAGCTTCTCAGCAAGTTCGATCACGTGCGTGTCGGCTGCTCGAGCTTCAAGCGCAAGTGCACCCTGACCCACGGCCGCCACAAACTCCATGCTGGGGAGGTGTTGTGTGATCCGGTCCTGGAGGCCAAGCCGGTTCAGGCCCGCGGTTGCCAGGATTATGGCATCTGGACCATTGGCGTCATCTAGTTTTGCGAGTCTGGTGGGTACGTTGCCCCGTTGTGGCTCGACTACGAGATCAGGATGCATGCCCATCACGAGGGCCTTCCGGCGTGCACTGCCCGTTGCCACACGCGAGCCCGCAGCTAGCGATTCGAGCGTCGCTCCGTTGCGGCTTACGAGGGCGTCGCTGGGGTCTTCGCGAGGTGGAACCGCTGCCAGGGCGAACTCCGATGGCAGCGACGAAGGCATGTCCTTAAGACTGTGCACGGCGAGGTCGATCCGTTCGTCGACGAGCGCCGATTCGAGTTCCTTTACGAACACCCCTATTCCCAGTGAGGCGATGTCTTGCCTGCTGTCCCAGTCGCCGCGGGTCTTGATGACAACCAGTTCAAAAACGACACCGGGATTCGCATCCTTCAGCGCGTCGATCACCTGCTGCGTTTGAGTCAGCGCAAGTTCACTTCCGCGGGTCCCTATTTTTATTTCGGTACGAATAGCGGGGCCTTCTGTTTGGTCAGCAGGGTCGGTTATTGCGATTGTTGGTCCCCACCTTGTCTGGCGGGGTGTCACGGAAATGTGCCCGGCCGAGCATGGCCGTCCGGGGGGCGCTAACCCTTGTTCGCTGTATCGTGGTTTTCGAGTGCTTCGATAAGCATAGCGCGGGCTGTGTCGGTTTCACCGCTCTCGAAAATCTCGAGCATCTGGTCGGTAATCGACTCGGCCCACTGGTTCGGCGTGACCTTTAATGCTCGCGACCGCTGTTCAACCCGTACATCGGCAAGCAAGGGTCCCATGTCGGCCCACCGCAGGCACTGGCAGCTGGCGTGATCGCTCATGCGTTCCCTCAGCCGTCGGGCAAGGGCCGGGCTGGTACCGGCGGTTGAGACCGCGACGGTCACATCGTTCCGTTGGATCAATGAGGGTGCGATCCAGGTGCACAGGGAGGTGACGTCCATAACGTTGAGCAGGATGTTTTGTTCGGTGGCTTCCCTGGATATTGCCTCGTTGGTTTCTTGAGATGAGGTATCGGCAACGATCACGACCCAGGCACCAGCGAGATCGCCGGGCTGGTATTTCCGGTCGATCCATTCGATTTTGCCGCTGCCTCCCAGTTCTCTGAGCTCATCCGATATTTCCGCTTCCGGACTGAACAGCTTTACGTCTGCACCGCATTCGAGCAGGTATTTCACCTTGCGCTGACCTTCGTGCGCGTCGCCTCCGAATACGATTCCGAGACGAGATTTCACATCGAGATAAATACCGTAATAACGCGGCAAGGGAATCTCCGATTCAGGGTTGGGTGGTCGGGTTTGGTTGCGAGGATTCAGTCAGCCGATCGGCTGGAGTTCTCCAATAACGAACTCGTCTTCCACGAAGTAACGGACCCGGGTTTTCTTGTATTCACGCCGGCTGTACACGAGTTTGCGTTCATCAAGGCCAGTTGCCGAGGCTATTTCCCGTCCGAACTGTTCACACTCTGCTTCAGAAACTCCGTGGACCATCGTGAAGTGAGAGTAAGGCCAGTCGTCGTAAGTTGGTCGCTGGTAGCAGTGGGTCACAGCGGGGTGTTGCGCCATGATGTCGCCAACTTCCTGTTCGCGCCCTTCCGGCACTTTCCACACGATCATGGCGTTCGATGAGAAGCCGGCCCGACGGTGATGGAGCACTGCGCTGTAACGGCGCATGATCTTCTTTTTGACCAGTTCATCTGCCATTTCAAAAAGTCGTTCAACCGGCATCCCAAGTTGTTTCGCCATGCTGTCGAAAGGCCGTGAGATCAACTCAAGGTCGTCTTGCATCACGCGGATGTAGTCGATTACTTCCTGGGTTACAGCTGAGGCATCGGCCTTTGTCTGGTCGGGAACAAACGCTTCTTTGGCGGCGGATTTCCCGTTTACCATGTCAAAATTGACTCCGATTTTGAAGAACCGGATTGTCGGTAGGAGACGGGTAGACTCCGCCCCGGTCAGCACTCCCAGTTGATCAACTTCGTCTTTGAGTGAACGGTCGGAGGGCACCGCGATGGTGAACCAGAGGTTGAAAAAACCGTCGCGTTCATAGTTGTGACTGATGCCTGGATGTTGATTGAGGAGCCTGGCAGCGTTATCGAGTCGGCCTTCAGGAAACCGCATGGCGACAAGCATCGACTGGTAGCCGAGCGTGCGGGTGTCGAATATCGCGCCGATCTGGCGAACGACGTTCTTGGATCGCAGCACGGCGAGGCGGTCGATCACGTCCTGTTCAGTCGTGCCGATCTGATCGGCGATGTCCCTGAACGGCTCGGCCACTAGCGGGAATGCCGCCTGAACCCGGTTCATGATCTCGCGGTCAATGGAATCAAATTCGTCGAAGGTCATGTTCTCTTCGTGTCTGTTTGCCGGAACCAGCCCCGCCGCAGATGATTATCACCGGGCGCACGGGAGAAATATTGGACTCGCAAAGCACGAATTGTATCGTAGTGGAAATGACTTCTGCGATGGCAGGACCCTTAAAAAGCCGTCAGGATTTTTTCGGGATTCCCTCAGAAGGATTCCGATTGCCTGTGTGTGGAACCTGCCAGTTTCAGCAGATCAACGAAAGGGCGCTGTTCCGGAAAGGGGCGTCATTTGCAGCCGGGCGCTGATGTTAGTTGGGAAGGTGCGAGCCCATCGCCGCGCCCGGCGCAGTTGCGGGTGTGCTGTCAGGCGCCTTCCACATCATCCGTGAAATCGAACCGATCTGGCCGAGGCCCGGGACTATACACGCAAAGTCGATCCGGTGGGCACCCCGCGTAAGCTGCTCACCGTCAACACTAATGACGATAGATCGGCTCATCTGCAGACCGGATGTGTTTTCCCTGTTCACCTGGTCGAATCTGATCGTATCGCCATCGATTTCGAAAGTCGTCTTGTCCATGGGGACTTCTTCGAATTCGTCTACCCGTAGTGGGACGAGTCCGTGCGCATGACCGGAACCGAGCGTGTTTTTCAGCGTGAAGCTCCAGCCGGTCGGCGCGTTGTGAACGCTGCCTTTGACATACAGGCGTCTCAATATGAAAGCTGGCAGACCCGGCAATGATGTTCTCCCGCTATATCAAACCTCGAATTTGCGGGTGATTTTCGCACATCCCAGTTTAGATAATAGCCGCTCGACGCTGAAAGATAGGGCACTTTCGGGCAGAAAAACAGCCTGTAGACCGGATTCGATTCAGTTAAGCGGATCTGGACTTACGGGATCGACGGATTCAGATTGCCGGTTCCAATGTCGGCGGCTACGTACTCGGCGGCCAGGTTGCCACTGCGCACCGCCGATTCCATCGTCGAGGGCCACCCGGTGTCGGTCCAGTCACCGGCAAGGTACAGCCCGGGCAGGGGTGTTCTCTGCGAGAGGCGAGCCTCCTGGGTTCCGGGAACTGCGCGGAAAGTGGCCTCAAGCATTTTTACGACGGTGAATTTGGTTATCGTAGCTGTTTGTGTGTCCGGGAATATCCGCGCCATTTCCGTCGTAAATATCTGGCGAAGCTCCTGCTTGGAACGGTCTTTCCACTCCCATGCTCCACTCAAGGAGATGACGATATGTTGACCGCCGCCATCGTCTCTCGACTTCAGGTCGGTGTCGTTGAAAACCCACTGCAGCGGGCTATCGAGGACGGCCATATATTTCTGCCTTAGCACGGGCCTGTCGTACCAGATATGCACCGCGACGATCGGTGCTGTCTTGATGGTTTCAGCAGGTGTAAAAAAATCGTCTGGCCCACTGGATTCACTCGTTCCGCCGGGTAACAGCGGTGTCAGAGAAGTTGCCGGGACGGCCGAGACCACGGCTTCAGCCTCGATGAGTTCACCGCTGGCTGCGAGGACACCGGAAATCCTGGCGTCATCTATCTTGAGTGACGCCACATCGACTCCGGTCCGTATCTCGCCGCCGTGCCGCTCGATAAAATTGCGTGCGTTCTCTCCAGCCAGTGTCGAGAGTCCGACAAGTGGGACGCCCATTGCAGGGTTCCCCACTGGTCCCAACAGGGCGATCTTAAAAAGCATGATGCCGGTGTAGGCGCTGACGACAGAAATATCGTCGTTCAGCGAAGGCAGAATAATGAGGTTCCAGAAATTTCGTATGGTTTCATCGTTCTGCCCGTGGTCCCGCAGCCAGTCTTCGAAGAGAATATTGTCGTGCGGCGAACCGGGCCCCAGGCGAGTTAGCCTGATGCTCAAGAGCCCCCATAGGATCCACAGCTTGCCCCTGATTCCAACGTGCCGGTATCCGAGTAGGGCGGACAGGTTTGCCAGCAGTCCGGGAAGTTTTCTTGCCCGCAGCCAGCTCAGTCGCCCATTTTTCAGAACGGGAAGTGCCAGGCGTTCTTCGAGCCGGACCTGATCCCATGCGCCGATGTCTTTGATGTACTGCAGGAACTGATCGCACGCCCCAACAAAGACATGCTGGCCGTTGTCGATTTCGATGCCCGTCTCGCTATCGATAAACGAGTAGGCCCGTCCACCGAGAAACGGGCGCTTTTCAACCACGATCGGCTTGATTCCCAGTTGAACCAGACGGACTCCGGCGGCCAGCCCGGCGATACCGCCGCCAATGACGACAACCTGTCTTGTTGCCATCGTTTACAGGAACCTGAAACCACGACGACGCAGCCAGATTATCGCCAGCAGTCGGAGTTTCTGGAATTTCGAGAGTCCGACGCGGTTGTTCAGAACGTCGTAGTCGTTCTTTTCGATCTGGCCAAGAAGCGTTTCATAGACGCTGGTCATTGTTTCGGGGCAGGAGCGGGATTGGCCGTCGAGCAGCGGGAAGAGACGCACTCCCGAGGCCAGGTAGTTTCTGGCGCGGCCAACCTGGAACTTCATAAAACGCTTGAATTCGGAGGTGGCCCGTTTGTTGCGGAGGTCGTCGACCGATACGCTGTATTCGGCCATTTCTCTGGCAGGTAGATAAACCCGACCGATTTCTAGGTCTTCGGTGATGTCTCGAAGGATGTTAATAAGCTGTAGCGCAATGCCAAGATCGGTCGCGAATTCGACCGCCCGGTCATCTTCATATCCGAACACTTCTATGAGTGCGAGACCGGTCGCGCTTGCGACGAGCTTGCAGTACTTGACCAGGTCGTCAAATGTGTCGTAGGTCGCCCCGTCAAGATCCATGCGGCAGCCATCGACCACATCAAGCAAGTGCTGCCGGTCGATCGGGTAGCGGTGCAGGGTGTCGCCGAGTGCGATCCACATGTCGCCCTCGGCCCGGCCATCGTAGGCATCGGCCAGCTTTATCCGCAACGAATCGAGTTCTTCACCGGCGTCGTCGCCATATTCGCCATCGTCCACGATGTCGTCTGCCAGCCGACAAAACGAGTATCCAGCGTAGACGGAATTTCTTTTATCTGTGGGAAGGGTGATGAACGCGTAGTAAAAATTGGACGAGGCGGCTTTTGTCGCTTCGGCCACTACTTTGTAAGCGTGTTCGATCCGCTCCGGTGTGGCACTCGGTGCCGCAACAACGGCGGATTGTGGGGCTGTATTGATGAATTTAGTTCCTGGCACGTTAACCGCTGCGTCTGGCCGAAGCCTTAAAGGCACCTAGAGGTACAAGGCCGAGTTTGAGTTTTGACCGCAACCATGTAGCCACGAGAATCCAAGCTCTGTCGAGTTTTGTCAGTATTGGCCGGGTGTTCAAAACATCGTAGTCCTCGCGTTCAATTGCCTGCAAAATGGCAAGACCCCCGCGCGTGAACAATGCCAGGTCGGACTTCAGCGAACGGTCGAGGTGTTCGCTCAGCTGGTATCCGTCGGTGAACAACTGCCTAGCGCGGTCGACCTCGAAAGCCATCAGTGCCCTGAATCGATCATCGGTAATACCCCTGGCAATCTGTTCCTCTGAAACGCCGAACCGATCGAGGTCTTCAAGTGGGATGTAGATACGGCCAATTTGGAAGTCACGCTTTACATCCTGCCAGAAATTTGTGAGTTGCAGGGCCGTACAGATTTGATCCGACAACAACTGTAGTTCGGGTTCTCTGATGCCGCCCAGATAAAGGACCAGACGACCGACTGGATTAGCTGAGAACGAGCAGTAGTTCAGCAAGTCGTCGTAGGTTTCGTGGCGAACGATACTCTGATCGCGTCTGTTGGCTTCGATCAGACGTTTCAGCGGGTCGATCGGGATACCAAAAGTTCGAACCGTTTCAGCAAGCGCTATGAAGTACGGGTGTGCCGGGGTATCGCTGCCGGGGGAATTCGAGCCTGCGGTGCTGGAACGACCAACTTCTGTATAGCAGGCTTCGAGCTGCTGTTCCCACAGGTCGAGGAGCTCAAGTCTGTTTCCCGCGGCTTCGTCGCCAAGGTCGTCGACCCCGCGCGAAAAGGCATATATCGCATAGAAGTGTCGGCGCAGGTGTTTTGGCAGCAGACGCGAACCAACACTGAAATTCTCGTAGTGGATTCGGGCCAGATGCTCACACGAGGCGAAAGCGGCATCGAGGTAATCTGGCGAGTCAGGCCCAACTTCCAATCTGGGGGTCGGAAGCTCGGCAGCCGATGTAGCTGACTGACTCATGGGCGCAGACGGGGTTTCTGATGGGCGTCCGACGTGCCCGGCTACGAGCTACAGCCCCATTACCTGGACCGCGACCTGACGGGGCTTCGGCTCATCAAGTTCAACGAGCAATATTCGCTGGAACTCGCCGAGCAACGGATTGCCGTCGATCACTGGCACAATTTCCGATGTGCCGAGGACCATGTGCTGGCAGTGAGCATGACCGTTGGGGCATTCGTTGGGGCGCATGCTGACGGTACGAACTTCGAAATCGTTGTGGCCGTAGTAGATATCTTTAGGAGCGACACGTTCGAGAAAGTGTTCCATATCCTGAAGGAGGAGCGGCTCGTTCTCGTTGATGACGACTGAGAAGGTGGTGTGGGTGCTGTAGATCGACACCTGGCCCTGCTTCACCCCGGATTCAGCAACCAGCTGAATAACCGTGTCGGTGAAGTCGATCAACTCAGGAGCGTCGGTTGAAATAACTTCTACGATCTTGCTGAAAACCCTGTAATTGATACCGGTCGTTAGCCCACCGGGAGTGACACCGTTTAACCCGCTTATTCTGCCAGCTTCAACAGATGACAACCCGCGTGCATTTTCCGAATACAAACTTATTTCCCCCTGAAAAACCAGGACATGCCATATCTCGGCACCGTAAGTTCGCGCCGCTTCTCAGTGAATGTAACTTACAGTAACCCCACCGAGAATACGCGTTTCACCGCGGTAGAGTTTCAACTTATGTTCCAGCCAATCTCACGGCAATGGATATATTACTTCAATACGCGCTGCCGGGCGTCTGTCGCCTGAACACCGATACTGCCTGAGCCTGCTACCCGGACGGCAGTGTGCGTGGCCGGGTAGCTCCAACAAATAAGTATAGCGATTTTGCGACGCGTTTCGAACTGGAGTCGGCCGAAAATCTGGTTAGGGCCGCTGTTACGTCAGGCCGAGTGCCGGGGAACAGTGCGATTCCGTATTCCATATTACGCTCTCGTCACTGTGCCGATCATGCCGTTTCGAGAACCCGAATTTCGTTTGTGAGGGTTGAATGAGCTTCCATGAACGCGGCCATAAAAGTCGTCAGCGACGCGCTCGCGCGCTTCGAAGCCCGTCCCAGTCGAATGAGGGACGACAGGTTCTGTGGAGACGTGGGAAGGTGCCTGATATATGCAGGAGTACCGCGCGGGCGTGGTCCCGAACCGACGCGGTCGGTTATGGTCGGCAGGTCGAAGTCCCGGTTGTCGAGAATGCTGAGGACCGACACCCATGGAACTCCCGCCTTGCCCGCCGCGTCGGCCACGGCGTGGGTCTCGGTGTCGACCGCGGTGGCGTTGATCGAGTCGCCCAGCCAGCGTTTCATTCCAGCCGTCCTGGGAGCGGTCGAAACTGTGACAATAGTCCCGTGATGATAGTCGAGGCCAGTTACCTCGACCGCAGTGCGGGCCGCCAAGTGGAGAGTCCGGTCGGGCCCAAGTGACTCGGGTGCGCCGTTAATCGACCATTCCACCGGCGTCCCGGGGAGGTTCACGACGCGGGCTGCAATTACGATATCGCCGGCCTGCTCATGGTCCCTAGTTGCACCACAGAAACCAAATGAAATGATCGCCTCCGGGGAAAACTCCTCGATGGCCCACACAGTCGCACGGGCTGCCCGATCGGTACCCGACCCGCTAAGCACGATTGCCGGAAAGGGATTGGTCGTGTTATCGGCCGGGGTGTCGGGGAGAACTGGCCGATGCGCAATAAAATCTTCAGGCGCTTCGACCACGCTGTAATGGCCGGAACGGATGATTCCAGCGGCCTCGCGATGTAGGGATCCAAGTGCAACGATCATCTGTCTTCAGGAAGTGCTTCGGGCTCCGTCCGGGAAATACTCTGTCCACGGGGCATCACGATTCCCGCACCAGTAGGAATTCACCCAGCTCGATGAACTCTGCCGATGCGCCGCCGGAGAGGTCGAGCGACTCTATCATCCTTCTGCCCGTGAGCCACCTCTCTTCAGCCATCGACTGGCAGTATTCCTGCGTGCCGAGCTTTTCCATCACCTCTAGCACGACGTGCACATCTTCCTCGTCGAGGTCGCCTTCAGTCTGAAAAATCTCATTGAGCCTTTTTGCACTGGTACCTTCCGACGTGCTCAGCGCGTGGACAGCCGGGAGCGCCTTCTTTTTCCGCTTGATGTCCGCGCCGACGGGTTTACCCGTTGCCTCGCCGCCCCACACTCCCAGTACGTCGTCACGAATCTGGAATATGCGCCCCAACTCGTAGCCGATCTCCTTGAGGGCATTGGCTTTCTTCCGGTCCGGTCCACTTGCTGGAGCTACGAGACCGCCGAGATAAATAGAAGCCTCGATAAGCGCGCCGGTTTTCCGCTCGATCATGTCGAGGTACTGATCTACGGTGATGGAAACCTCGGTTTCGAAGAAGATGTCGAGATACTGGCCTTCCATCATTTTCAGGTAGTGGTCGGTGAGTACGGCCTCGGCCTCGAGGGCCACGGGCTCATGAACGCCGGCGGCGCGCAGCTTCCAGGCGGCGGCATCGGCTATTTTCAGCATTGCGTTGCCCGAAACGATAGCCGCGGATTCACCCCACACGGCCCACACTGTGGGCCTGTGGTGACGTACACGGTCCATGTCTTCGAGGTCGTCGTGGATCAGCGAGAAGTTGTGCACATACTCCAGGGCAACGGCAATTGGCGTTGCCCGGTCAAGGTCTCCGCCAACGGCGTCGGCCGCCAGCATCGCAAGTGTCGGTCGCATCCGCTTGCCGCCCAGCGAGGCAGTATGTGTTCCATCGATCTCCTGCCAGCCCATATAGTAGCGGTGGATGTCGTAAATATCGGTCACTGACTCGTTTGAGCAGGAAAAATCGGACAACTCAGCCCGCAGCGCCGCGTCGATTCGGTCCTGGTAACGGGCAAAGAATGCGGGTAGCGAAGGCGTTTGTGGCGGGCGGTTCGGATTCACTGCGATCTGATTTTAGTTGGCTGGCCGAGATCAACACAGGGTATCGCGTTGCCAGTGGTACCGGGGTGGAAGAGGAAGTGCCACGACCAGTGCGGGGCCAGATTAAAAGAAAGACCGCCGACCAGAGGGTTGACGGTCTGTTTCAGTTACCTGCTTTTTCTCCCTGAGGATAAGGAGGCATCAGGCAGCGGTTATTTCGAGCTTGCGAACCTTTTTCGACTCGAGTTTCGGGAGCCTGATCGTCAGGACGTGTCATAGACAGAGATTTCGATGTCTTCCTTCGCCGTCCCCGGAACTGAGGCGGTCACTACCAACTCGTCTTTGTTCTGGACGACGTCCAGCGGAATTCTCCACGTTGCGGGGGTCGGGTTGCCCGCGAGGTTCCTTACAGCGATGCTCCGACCCGGGATGAAGCGATTGAACAGGTCGTCAAAGATTTGTAGGGGCTTTACCCCGTAAGGATGCCATTTCACGATTGCCATCAGTTGTTCCTTTTATGTTGCAGACCAGTCGCTGGCCCGATTCCGACCGTTGCCAAGCCCAGGCATCGGGCTGGAGTTTCGAATTGTTGATACCAAAATGCACACGTACCGGTTATAGAAATCTAATAGATAGTTTATCAAAACATATATCCTCTTGTAGATAAGATATGCTATCATCTACCGGTGGGGTAATTTTGATTTCAGTCTGAAAATAAACCTCTGAACCTCGCGACCACATCGAAAAAGTAATGGCACAGAACTACTACGACATGCTCGGAGTCAATAAAAACGTCTCCGACAAAGACATCAAGGCGGCTTACCGCAGGATGGCGCGCAAGCTTCATCCCGATGTGAACCCGAACGATGCTGGCGCCCAGGAAAAGTTCAAAAAAGTTAATGAAGCGTACGAGGTCATTGGCGACCCCACCCGTCGCAAGGACTACGACCAGTTCGGTGAAAACTGGAAACATGCCGACCAGATGCGCAATATGGGCGGTGGTGCGGGCATGGGATTCGATCTGAGCGACCTGTTTGGCAGTGCTCGGGCCAGGGGTGGCGGTGGCTTCGGGGACCCGTTCGGTGGAATGGGCGGGCAGGCACCGCGGCCGGTGCGCCATGAAGGATCGATAGAAATTTCGCTGGACGAGGTCTATACCGGGGTCACGCGGCGAATATCAATTGGATCGGGCCGGCCGGGGATGAACGCAAACCGCGATCTCGAGGTACAGATACCCAAAGGTGTGCGTGACGGTCGGCGTATTCGGCTTCGTCCCGATGAGAACACCGAGATCACTATCACGGTGAAAGTTCGTTCCGACGGCCGATTCAGTCGGGACGGCGCGAACTTACGGGCAGTTGTAGCCGTGCCGCTTCTCAGTGCGGTGCTTGGTGGTGAGGTCGAAGTCCCGACAATGACGGGTCGGGTCGCCCTGCAAATCCCGGCAGGTACGCAGAACGGAAGGTCGTTCAAAATCAGGGGTAAGGGATTGCCTAAAGTGAATTCCGATAGTTTCGGCGACCTTTACACCACCATCAATATTCGGCTCCCCGATTCGCTTAATGAACGGGAACGAGACCTGTACAAGGAACTGCGCGACCTCCGTTCGGGTGCCGCGCTCACACAAGAGAACGACGACGCTGAAGCCGTTGTTGATGCTGGGAAAGAAGAAGGGGACGCCTGATGACAATGGGACACAACGACCCGGTATTCGCCATCGGGATCGTAGCCCGCATGGTCGGGTTGCATCAGCAGACGCTTCGAAATTACGAGCGCTGCGAGCTGGTCGTACCGCGGCGGTCGAGCGGCGGCACCAGGCTTTACTCGAATCGCGATGTCGAGCTGATCCGGAAGATCCTGGAATGGAAAGAAGAGTTCGGCCTGAACCTTGCTGGCATCGAACTAATGTTGACACTGACAAGGCGAATTAATGAGTTAGACAGTCATGTGCGTGATTTGACGGTCGAAGTCGTCAGGCTCCGAGAAGGCCAGGCCAGGCTGACGGGCTAGGAGCGCTCCGGTTCTGATCGATGGATGGGACGGTCGGGAAGCTGGGCCATTGATAGCGGAAGTAACGGGAATTAAAAGAAATGGTATTCGATCCAAGACAACAAGAATTTACGGCACAGGCGCAGGCTGCCCTGGGCCTTTCGCAACAGATCGTTCTCCAGATGAAGCAGAACCAGTGGGACTCCGAGCACCTGCTTTCGGGACTTTTGCAGGTCGAAGACTCATTGGCCGCAAAAATGCTCGAAGAGTTAAACGTCGACGTGGCCGACCTGGTGGCTTCGATCGAACTCAAACTGAAAGAGTCGCCGACAGTTGGCGGAAACAGCGGCCAGGTGCAGTTTTTTGCGACCGAGCGCATCAAGACAATACTGGGATCCGCCAAAGAAGAGGCAGCGCGACTCAGGGATGAACTGATCGGTGCCGATCATCTGCTCGTGGCGGTGATAAAGAACGCCGACGGCGATGTAGCGGAGTTATTTAAAAAACGGAATATCACCGAAGAACGCGTATACCAGGCATTGTTGGCCGTGCGGGGTTCGGCACGTGTTACTGATGCTCAGGCCGAAAGCAAGTACAGGGCCCTCTCCAAGTACAGCACCGACCTTACGGCGCTCGCCAGAGAAGGTCGCCTCGACCCGGTGGTCGGGCGCGATCTTGAAATTCGCAGGGTGATGCAGACACTTACGCGGCGTACAAAAAACAATCCCGTGTTGATCGGAGACGCCGGAGTCGGCAAGACCGCTATTGCCGACGGACTGGCTCAGAGAATCGTTGCTGGCGATGTGCCTGAAACTCTACAGGGGCGGCGGGTGCTGTCGCTCGAAATGGGGTCGTTAATTGCCGGGGCGAGCATGCGCGGGGAATTTGAGGACCGCCTGAAAGCCGTCATGGATGAAATACGCCAGGCGTCGGGCGAAATAGTGCTGTTCATCGATGAGATTCACACGGTCGTAGGAGCAGGCGCTGGCGGCGGCGGCGCTCTCGATGCTGCGAACATGATGAAGCCGGCTCTCTCACGCGGCGAGCTGCAAACGATCGGTGCGACAACCCCGAACGAGTATCGCCGTTACATCGAGTCCGACCCGGCACTTGAGCGCCGTTTTTCACCGGTTTGGGTAGAAGAACCCGATACCGATACGGCGATCGAAATGCTCGATACGCTGCGGCCCCGGTACGAAAAACATCATGGCTTCAAGATAAGCGGAGGTGCGCTTGAGGCGGCGGTGCAGTTGTCGGCAAGATATGTCTCCGACCGGTTTTTGCCGGACAAGGCGATTGACCTTATCGATGAGGCCGCGGCGAAGAAGCGAATCGAAAATCCCACCTGGCCTAGAGAGCTTACGGCGATGCAAGAGCAACGCCAGATCCTCGTGGATGACGAGAAAGCGGCTTCGGAAAACGGCGACAATGAGACGGCCGCTAATCTCAAAGTTGAAATCCTTCGTATCAACGAAGAGTTCGACGACGCGAAACGCGAGTGGAAGAAGACCCACGAGATCAGCGACACCGTGACCGAGTCGGATATTGCCGCGTTGATCCAGGAGCGCACCGGAATTCCCGTGGCCAGGCTGGTCGAAGGCGAGGGTGAACGTCTGCTGAACCTCGAAGAGCGGTTGCACACCCGGGTAATCGGGCAGGATCACGCGGTCGAGGTGCTCGCCGATGCCGTTCGCCGTGCGAGAGCAGGACTCAAAGACCCGAAACGGCCCACCGGCAGCTTCATATTCTTGGGTCCGACCGGTGTTGGCAAGACCGAGCTGGCCCGTGCCCTGGCAGAGTTCATGTTCGACGATGAGGACAACATGATCCGGGTCGACATGTCCGAGTTCCAGGAGCGACACACTGTTTCCAAACTGATCGGTGCGCCCCCCGGGTACATCGGTTTCGACGAGGGCGGCCACCTGACGGAAGCCGTGCGCCGGCGCCCGTTCTCGGTGGTGCTTTTCGACGAGATCGAAAAGGCCCACCCGGACGTTTTTAACACGTTGCTGCAGGTCCTGGACGATGGTCGGTTGACCGACAGCCACGGCAGGACGGTCGATTTCCGGAACACGATCATTATCATGACCAGCAACCTGGGCTCTGAAGGAATCAACCAGGAGGCGTTCGGTTTCCAGAAACTGAGTCGTGAAGACACCGAGAGCGCACGGGCACGCCTGTACGTGGAAGAGGCGCTGGAAAAACAGTTCCGGCCGGAATTCCTGAACCGGCTCGACGAGTTCATCGTTTTCGATTCACTAACCCAGGACGACATCAAGTTAATTGTCGAAAAATTCATGGGCGAGGTGATCGAGCGGGTCGCCGACCTGAAGGTCACGATTTCGCTGACAGATGCGGCAAAAGAGTGGCTGGCCAAAACCGGTTTCGACCGGATGTACGGTGCCCGGCCGCTCAAGCGTGCGATCCAGCGTTACGTCGAAAGTCCTCTTTCCAAACGACTGATTGCCGGCGATTATCCGGAAGGTTCGGTCGTTGTGATCGACGTGGTCGACGGTGAGATGACGTTCGGCAATAGCAGTCAGGATGCTGCGGGCGACGGCCGCGACGACGTGCGAGATGACACCCGTATCGAAGAACCGGCTGTCCTTGTCGACCAGTCTGACGAGTCCGAAAAAGAGTCGATAGCGCGATAAATGTCAGGTCGTCGCTCAAAACCGGAACGAAAGCAAAAATAGACCCCCCGCCTCGCTTGAAGCGGGGGGTCTATTCGCGTGTGTTGCCTTACTATGCCGGGCGTGGTTGAACAACCGACACCAGAAATCGAGCCCGCTCAGGGACATGACGCGGCGGATGCGACCCCCTCATTCACGAGAGGAGGGTTCGCCGGGTTTATTTTGCGGCACCGTCGCGCCTACCAGGTGGTTATCTGGTCGGTAGTGATTGTCGCCGTTATTGGTGGGACCATATCCTGGCTCAGCGGCGGTCTTGATGTAGAGAACGCTGGCTACCTGGGAGTGTTTGTAGTCAACGTTGTCGGTTCCGCCGCCGTGATAGTGCCGCTTCCCGGATTGATTGCGGTAACTGCCGCCGCGGCACCAAGTTTCGGGCTCAACTTCGCCTTGCTTGCAACAGCAGGTGCTCTGGGATCCACGATTGGCGAGCTGACCGGGTATCTCGCCGGGTACGGAAGTCAGGGCGTCGTACAAAAATCGCGGTACTATTCCCGTATCAGTGGCTGGATTGCCAGGCGGGGTGGCTTCGCTCTCTTCGTTCTCGCTGCTACACCCAACCCGATTTTCGACATTGGCGGAATTGCGGCCGGATCGATGGGATATCCGATCTCCAGATTTTTCCTGTGGGTCGGGCTTGGCAAACTGGTCAAATTCCTGGTGTTTGCTTTTGCTGGGCGACAGGGTATTCAGTGGCTCTTGGATCTAGTCTGATCTCCATCTTTCCCACATGTCCGATTCTTCAAAATACGAATCCCCGGAAATACCAGCTAATGTAACCGGGTCGGCATCCGATTCTGACTCCGCTGATCCCTCCGTTCAGCTGGGGGGATTTCAGCTGTGGCTTTCGAAAAACAGGGAGAGCGTGCTTCGGCTTGGCCTAATCGCGTTTGTACTCGGCTTTATTGTCGTCGGCGTTACTTTGTGGCTGACCGATAGCCTGAATCCGGAAAATATCGGTTATGGCGGCCTGTGGGTCGTCAGCTTTATAGCTGCCGGCTCAATAATATTGCCCATACCCGGCCCGGCCGCTGTATGCATTGCCGCGGCTCCCGACCTCGGTCTCACGCCGCTGTATATCGGGATCGTTTCCGGTTCAGCCGAGGCGCTGGGCGAAATGACCGGCTACATGGCGGGGCTGTCGGGCCGTTCATTCCTGGAGCGAAGCCGTTACTACTCGAGATTCCACTCACTGCTGGTCCGCCGGGGCGGAACCATACTGTTTGTGGGAGCGATCATTCCGAACCCGTTTTTCGATGTACTAGGGATCGCTGCCGGCAGCATCGGCTACCCGATCAAGCGGTTCCTGGGCGTTGTCTTTATCGCCAAGTCGATCAAGTCGGCCGGAATCGCGTACCTGTGCTTTTTGGGAATCGATTCCTTTGTCAGGTGGCTTGGATGAGCAGTGCCCCGGGCCGACTGGCGGTTGTCGTTGTGGCGGCTGGCCAGAGTTCACGTATGGACAGCGTGGACAAGCAGGTGGCGATGCTCGGCGGCAAGCCGGTTATTTCGCATTCACTGCGTGTTTTCGAGGAATCCGATCTGGTCGGACCAGTTGTGCTCGTGATGTCGGCCGAGAACGTCGAAGCGGGCAGGACTGCAGCTGCGGAAGGTAAGTTTACGAAGGTTGTCGGCGTGGTCGTGGGCGGAGAGCGCAGGCAGGACTCGGTGAAGATCGGGCTCGATGTGCTGACCAGTCAGGCCGCCATCCGCCCCGAGTTTGTGGCGATTCACGATGGGGCACGTCCGTTTATCGACTCAGTAATGCTGGAACGCGGTTTGCAAACTGCCGAAAAAGTCGGAGCGGCGATTGCGGCTGTCCCCGTCAAGGACACGATAAAAATCGCACCTCACCGCCTGGTTACCGAAACCCCAGACCGATCGGATTTATGGGCTGTCCAGACTCCGCAGATTTTCCGGTTTGACGTGCTGGAAGCGGCGCACGAGACTGCGAACGAAGATGTGACCGACGATGCCTCGATGGTCGAGGCGGTTGGCGGCCTGGTTGCTGTTTTCGATGGTTCCCACGACAACATCAAGATCACGACACCCGAGGATCTTGAGCTCGCAGGTTTGATATTCGACCGGCGTTTGGGCGATTCGGCAAATGCCGATGCGAAGGGTTCGGCCCATGCTGCGGGTTCGAGGTTTGGTACCGGCTTCGATGGGCACCGACTTGCGGAAGGCGGACCGTTGCGCCTAGGTGGTCTCGACATCGTGTTCGATTATCACCTTGAAGGCCATTCCGACGGGGACGTGCTGTTCCACGCAATCGCCAGCGCGGTTCTCGGGGCGGCCGGTCTGGGCGATCTGGGGGGCCACTTCCCGTCTTCCGACCAGCGTTTTGCCGACTATGACTCGGCACAATTTATTGAAGAAACCGCTCGACTCGCGCGGCAGGCCGGATGGATGGTCGATCACGTCGATGCTACGATCATTGCCCAGCAGCCCCGACTTGGTTCCGAAACGCCGCGCATGGCGGAGCGACTTGGCGCAATCGAAGGTTTAGAAAACTCCAGTATCAACATAAAAGTGACTTCGACCGACCACGTCGGCGCGATAGGCAACGGCGACGGAATCGCAGCCCAGGCCATCGTTACCCTGATTCCCGCATACACCTGATCTTTCGCGCGCCGCATCCACCCGGTCTCATGATCCCTCCAACCATATGATCCAGCTTTACAACTCGCTCACGCGCACCAAAGAAGAGTTCGTTCCGATCGGCGACGAAGTAAAAATGTATGTGTGCGGGGTAACGGTGTATGACGATTCGCATCTCGGACACGCCCTGAGCAGCATCGTGTTCGATGTACTTCACCGTTACCTGGAATACCGCGGCTACAGGGTTCGCCAGGTCAAAAACTTCACCGATGTTGACGATAAGATCATCAATCGGGCCAATGCCCTTGGTGTCCCAGTCGAAGAGTTGACTGACAAGTACGTCGAATCGTTTTTTGAGTCGAGCGACGGTCTCAATGTTCGCAGGGCAGAGGTACATCCCCGGGCCACTGAAGATATGGCGGAGATCATCGGGTTAATCCAGCGGCTTGTCGACGGCGGGTCGGCTTATTCGTCGAACGGATCGGTCTACTTTCGGGTGCGGAGCGACCCGGCATACGGCAAGTTGAGCGGGCAGAACATCGACCAGATGCTGGAGGCAACTCGCCACGAGATGGAGAGTGGCAAGGAGGATTCGGCCGACTTCGCTATGTGGAAGGCGGCCAAACCCGACGAGCCCAGTTGGGGCAGTCCCTGGGGGGTCGGGCGACCGGGATGGCACATCGAATGTTCGGCAATGGCGTTCAAACACCTGGGTGAGCAGATAGATATCCATGGCGGCGGGATGGACCTGATTTTCCCGCACCACGAAAACGAAATCGCCCAGAGCGAGGCGGCATCGGGTGCCGTTCCGTTTGCACGGTTCTGGATGCACAACGGCATGTTGCGTATTGCCGACGGCCAGGAGATGAGCAAGTCGTTGGGCAACGCATTCAACGTGAAATCGGCGCTTGAAGAGTTCAGTTCCGACGCTATTCGTCTCTGGATACTGCAGAGTCACTATCGCACGAACCCGCTGCTTGAAAGAGAGTTGATCGCGGCTGCCGAACGGTCGATGCGCCGGATTCGGATGGTCGCGGAGATCGAATCTGACACGTCGGACGGAACCGGGGAACCGGTCGAGTTCCGGGAGTTCGAAGAGCGCTTTACCGCGGCGATGGACGACGACCTGAACACACCCCAGGCGATAGCCGCGATATTTGATCTGGTACGCGAGATATTCAAGGGGCGCGACGCGGGCCTTGACGTTTCCGGGGCTGTCGAGTCGATCAGAGAACTCACGGGTGTACTCGGTTTCACACTGCAGAACCCGCCCGATCGATCGGGGATTTCGGATGACGATGTCGAAGAGTTGATTCAGAAGCGGAAAGAGGCGCGCGACAACAAGCGCTGGGACGATGCGGATGCGGTTCGCGATCAGCTGATAGAGGCGGGCATTTCGATCGCCGATGCCGATGGCAAGACCAGCTGGTGGCGGGATTGACCTGGTCCCGGTGCGTGAGGGTCGACCGGGTAACAGGAGCGTTCATTTGATTGATACGTTGTTGATTGGTGGCAAGGGCACGATCGGGTCGGGACTCCGGACTTACCTGCCGCAACTCGACGCGTCGTACCGGGTCACATCTGTCGATCTGCCGGGTGCCGAAGATAAAGCCACCGACCCGGATGCGCATCGCTATTTCATCGATCTCGATATATCGGCCGACGATGCCGGCTTACGTCAAGCCCTCGAAGGCCGGGACCTGGTCGTATATCTTGCGCGGAAAGACCCTCTTGGCGACATGAACGCAATGACCGAGCGGGTGTTCAGGGCCGTGATAGATGTCTGCCCTGAGGCGCTGATGATCGGGTCAAGCTCGGTTCACGCCACGGGTGGCGCGTACTACTCGCTCACCCATGATCCCGATGGGCCGATAGCGGCACGGCGGTTTGACGAAGTCGACCCGTGGCCCGAGCCGTTGTCGGTGATGACCGAGCCGTTCCCGACGGGAGATTACGGAATCGAAAAGGCCTATGTGGAGGCGTGGTGTCACCGTCTTGGCGCGGTGGGACAGGATGCGGTCGCGGCCCGATGGGGCGGCATAAATCCTGAAAACGGCAAAAAAGACGAAATTTCCTACTACACGGTCTGGTGCCACCAGGAGGATTCAGCCCGGTTCGTCGACGCCTGTTTCAAAACGTCACAGGCCGGGAAGCTACGACCGAGTGCTCACTACTACGTGATCTCGGACAACACCTACAACATCTTCGATATCGAAACGACAAGGCGCGAGATCGGCTACCAACCGCAGCACAACGCAGAATCGTTATACGGGTAGAGCGCGATCACAGCGAACGCCGAAATCAGGGAGTTGCCTGCTTCACGTACGGCAGGACGGCTTCCAGCATCAGGTCGTCCATCTTCCCCAGGCCTTCCCAGGGCATGTCCTCGCTCAACATCTTGCCGTACGGGGTCTCACCTGTTCGCATCGTGCTGATGAACTGCTCGGTCGTCCAGACTTTCGCTCCCGCCAGGTTCGGTCCGACCGGGAGCAGTCCGCCGGGACCGCCCGCCAGGTCATCGCCGTGGCAGAGGGCGCAATCGAAGACGTTTGCCAGGTATTCGCCACAGGCGAAGCTCGCAGCAGGTTCGACGTAAGGGGGCGGGTCGATGTCCGGCACGTCCTTGATCGGTAGTGCACCGAGTGGGAGCATCACCATCGCCAGGTAAGTCAGACTGCTATCTGGTTCAACCCCGGACTCGACCGCGGGCACAGAGCGCAGGTATGCCACGATCGAGTCGAGATCGCTCTGACTCAGATACCTGAACGCGTTTGTCGCCATGATCGTCATCACGTGACCGTCGGGCGAAGTGCCCTCCCGAATGGCCCGCTGGAGTTCACCGTCCGACCACGTCGAGACTCTGCCTGCCTACGTCAGGTTCGGAGGCGTTGCCTTGCCGATGGGCATCGGAACGTCGGCCAGGATGTTCTCGCCACCGGAAAGCGGGAGTTCGTTATCGATGGAATGGCAGCCGGCTCACGAGAAACTGGCCAGTGCGCGACCGCGTTCCACCTGCTCCGCCGTTCCCGCGACCTGTACTTCCACCACCTCGCTCCCGCGCGGCATGTAGATGGCGAGCATCCCGAGAATTCCGAGTATGGAGATCAGCCCTAACAGGAGGGTGAGGAACCCCACGAAGAACCTGCCTCCGAACCGGATCGGCATGCGGGATGAGCGGATCGTCTTCATGAAAAACCTGGCCGCCAGTACCGTGAGTACGACGAACGCGATAAACCAGATGATATTGATGAACATGAACCAGCCCCCGTGTAATCAACAATCGGTGATGGTCGAGACTGTATTCCCTTTCAGTATCCGGGGTCAAATTCACACCCGGCTGCGGGTCCAAACCGGTGCGCCGGCCGGATTTGGGGTTGCTAATCCCAGAGCGCTTTCAGCACGTCCCGGCTTCTCATTACGACATCTTTGCCGCCAGGAGCGCGGCCCGAGGTCTCAAGCGTCGCGACAAACGACCCCGATCTGATCAGATCGCCGACCGACCGGAAGTCGAGCACACCGGTGCCGATTTCCATGTGTTGATCCCTGACGTTCCCCGCTCCTTCCGGTCCACGGCAGTCGTGCACCTGGACATGACGGATGCGGTCGCCGAAAGTCTCTATTCCGGCGTCGATACCACCGGAGCCCCAGGCATGCCCGACGTCGAAAGTGATGCCCACAGCCGGACTGCCGATCGCGTCGACCACCTCGGCCAGCTCGCTGTGCGCGTGTATCAACCAGCCGGGGTTGTAGTGCATGTTTTCAAGACCGATCACGACATTTGCACCCTCGGCAACAGGTGCCACCGTCTTCATGAATTCGATCAAGAACGCCATCGCCTCGCTGCGTTGTGTTTCGGAAGTCTCTTCGTATTCGAGGCCGGGGACATCGACTTTACCGGGGTGAAGGACAATGACTTCGACCCCGAGTTCGCCTGCCGCATTGACCTCGCTGATCAATTCGGCCAGATCGCGCTGTCGAGTTGCAGGATCGTGGGAGCAGGGCATTGCTGAAACGGGGAAATGGTGGGTGTACCGCATCCCGTGATCGACCCTTGCACTGGCCAGAAACGCACGGTCATCCGGGCTCACGTCGGCCAGCCGGATGGGGCCGTTGAATTCGACCCCGCCGAACCCGTGCTCGATGGCCCACTCGACCGCCATCTGTGCGGATGGTGGGCTGCCGATGGCGGAAGTAGCAAAACTGAAAGTTGTCATGGTTGTCGAATCTATGCCTGCAGCTCCGGGTTCAGGAGAACTGTCCCGGCGCTACCGTCGACTGAAACCCGCTGGCCGTCAGCGACTACGTTTGTCGCTTCTTTTGTTTGTATCACGCATGGTATTCCGTACTCTCGGCATATCAGCGAGGCGTGCTGGAAGTTTGCTCCACTATCGAGGATGAGCGCCCCCAGCAACGGAAACACCGGCACCCAGTCTGGGCCCGCGTTGTCGGTTACGAGAATGTCACCCTGGTTCACGTCTGGCGGCCTTGAGGTCCTCGAAATTACGACGCGTGCAGTGCCGGTGAAGACGCCTGGCGAAGAGGGCTCGCCGAAAAGTGTCGAGCGGTCTTCGCTCAACCCCCGCAGAGGTTGTTTGTCTGCGTCCGTGGACTCATCGGACTTATTTTCTGGGGGCTTCGTGCCGAGGTACTCCGGGGGCGAAAGTTTCGTGTTCTCAGCGAATTCGACTTTCGCCCGGATTACCAGTGAGCGCAACTGCGAATAATCACTGTCACTGGCTGCAGATTCGAGCTGCGCGAGTCGCAGGAAGAATACGTCGTCGGGTTCGTCGAACCATCCGTCCCGCGCCAGGGCCATTCCGAGCCGGTTGATCGATTCTCTGTACTCCCCGAAAGAGCACTGCTCGATCAGGTAGTTGTGGTCTTCCATGAACTCGGTTTTTTTGACCGCCCGAAACAACTCAAAATCGAACTGTTTCCTCAGTTTGCTGTCGCTTCCGATTTTGTTGTGTACGTGCTTGACCAGCGATTTTCGGTCACTTATGGAATCGCGTTTCGCCTTGTTCAGCGCATCAAGGTCCTGACGCACAAATGAGCCGATTGAATCGAGCGGGATTTCAGGTTTCATGTTCCATGTGGGATCGGTAGGCGTCCAGGCTGAACCGTAGCCGATTCCGTTGCGCCGACCCCAGGTCTTCAGCATCCGGCTGAATCTTGCTCGGAACCTGCGAACGGCGGGCCGCTTGCCTGCGCCGCGTGCGAATAACGCGTCGTAGTTGCGTTCCTCGAAAACGTCCGAAAGCCATGGATCCGATTGGACCAATGCGGCCAACGCGATCAGACGGGCGACAAGCCTGGAAGTCATGTGATCGAGCCCGCGGGTCAGCCCGGCAGCTTCTACCTCCGGTCGGCCGGTTATTCTGGCAAATAATTTCAGCAGCGCACCTTCGTCACCAAAACCGCGGGCCCCACGCCAGTGAAGGTCCGCCAGGTGGTCGGCTGCCGTCTGTTTCGTCGCTCGTAAATTCGCTACCAGACCCGGGAGCGGGTCTTTGTCATCGGGGCGGTTTCCCTCGAGTTCGGCCAGTCGTTCACGGAGGCGGGGTTCAATTACTTCCTGATAGTAGGTCGTGCCTTTTTTGAGATACCGAACCGCCTTTCGTTCGTGCGAAATGACACGAGCTTTCCACTCTTGCTCGTCGTGCGGTGGCTCGGCGGCGTACACATAGCCGTTAACGATCTTCTTGAGATAAGGCCTTGCCTGGGGACTGGCGGCATATTCGATTGAGCGTTCTTCCGAAACGCCGGCAATGAGTCGATAGTCGATGTGCAGCGGAAATGCTGGATTTTTATTGCGTGCCGTGTGAGTGAACGCAGGCATCCAGTGAAGCTCGGCGTCCGCCGGGTCGTCCCATTCAACCGGGAACTCAGAGTCTGCCGCGCTGCCGGTCGTGATGGGCCGGGACTGCAGAATATGAACTGTGCCGTCTGTGACGGCGAATTCGATATCCCGGTCGTTACCTGCGGCTTTCTTGATCGATGCTGCGGCTTTTGCAACCGCAACGAGTTGGTCGTCGGAGAGGGCCGGCTGGCCTGTTTTCGCAGCCGGTACCGGAACGCGGTCGGTCGAGCCGGATTTTCCAGCAACGAACATCCACTCTTTGTCGATCACGTCCCGACGGATGACCTCGAATGAATCGGAGTGGAGAGTAAACGAATCAGCTTCAGCGGCCCCGGAAACGACGCCCTCAGCCAGTCCAAGCGCCGCGTTGACCAGTATCTGGTCCGTCCCGTCCCGCGGGTCCCTGGTGAAAACAACGCCTCCCGCATCGGCATTAACGAGTTCCATAACCAGCACGGCCATCGATCCTGATCCGTGAGGAATTCCCATGCGCCGCCGGTACGAAATCGCTCGACCCGTGTAGTAGGACGCCCAAACATCTCGGACGCGCCTCAGTACGGATTCGGCGTCCGCGGCATCGAGGAACGAGTCGTACATGCCGGCGAACGAGGCACCTTCGAGATCTTCGACGGTCGCGGACGAGCGCACGGCGAAAATGCCCGAATGGGGGTTGATGCGCTCGGTCACATCTTCCGCCAGACCGTCGGGCAGAGAGAGGGGGGCGAGGATCTTGCCGATCGCGTCCGAGGCGTCAAATGGCGACGACACGTTGTCCGCATCCACCGATTCGAGAATCTTCGCTATTTCGCCCGAGACAGGTCGGGTGAATTCGTCGAAGGCTCCTGCGTGAATAGAGAATCCGGGCGGGACCGTCAGGCCATGTCTTGCCAGGTCGGCGACAGATGCGGATTTACTTCCGACAACCAGTGGATCAAGCGCCTGGGGATCGCTGAATTCAACGATGTGGGTGGCTGGCATAGCGCAAGATATTACACCCATACGGCACAAATTTAACGAACGGGTAAATGGGTCGATGGCAAGGCGCGGGATTCCACCTTGAAATCGCGAGATCGACGATCAGGATCAGCTTTCTCCCGACATTGGGGGACAGACGTCGCGTCGAGCCCGTCGCTAGCTGAATCGCACGTTGGCGATGGCGACCGCGACGAAAACCACGCCGAGAATGATCGTTGCGCGGAATAGAAGTTGATCAACACCCCGCCGCGACCGGAACGTGCTGGTCGCTTCACCGAAGAGGGATGAGCCCGAACCGCGCACCTGCAGCAGCAATATGCCGATAATCACGATCGCTATGAACATCAGGATCAGGCTAAAAACGGTTTCCATAAAGTTTCCTGTGCGCCGCGTACCGGCATCTCTTCGCTACGACTATCTATGGTAGGGCCGCGTATCCCGTACCGCCACTGCCGAGCATGTCGCATTAAGGCCATAGCGGGGTAACAACCGGGAGGCGAAAAAGTCGAATCGCCGGGCCATGCCGTTCTTAAGCAGACCGTAAAAGTCTACCGGCGGGTAGCCAGCTTTTCCCTGATCATTTCGGTCGCCTGGGCAGCGTCGGCCTGCCCACGGGTCGCTTTCATCACCTGGCCCATCAGGAACTTCAGCGACGCCTCTTTACCGGCCAGGAAATCGACCACGGCCTTTTCGTTATTCTCGATCACTTCGTCGACTACAGGGCCGAGTGAATCGGCTCCCGATACCATGCCGAGCCCCAGATCCTTGATGACTGTTTCAGGGTCGGTGCCCTTCGTATACATCACCTCGAACACCTGCTTGGCGGAGTTATTGTTCAACTCTCGCTTCCGGAATTTCTCAACCAGTGTCGCGAGCGCTGCAGGTTTGACCCTGGTCTGTGACATATCGGATATTTCGTCGTTGTTCATCATTCGGGCCATCTCGCCGTTGAGCCAGTTGGCCGCTTCCTTGGCGTAGGCCTTTTTCACGTCGGCTGTCGAAGCCTTTACGCCCGCGCAGACCTCTTCAAAGTAATCGGCAGTCGACCGGACTGCCGTGAGTAGGTCGGCGTCGTATTCATTGAGTCCCCATTCATCGACGAAGCGGTCTTTTCGGGCGATTGGCAACTCCGGCATTTTCGCCTGGGTGCTGTCGATCCATTCTTCGGTAATGACCAACGGCGGAATATCGGGTTCGGGAAAGAAGCGATAGTCGTGCGCCTCTTCCTTGCTGCGCTGCGGAATTGTCACGCCCTTGCCATCGTCCCATCCGCGTGTTTCCTGGACGACCCGCTCACCGCTTTCGACTACCGCGATCTGACGTTCGATTTCATGCTCGATTGCCCGGACCACCGCGCGGACCCGGTTCATATTTTTCACCTCTACTTTGGTCGTAAGTTCGGTCTGGCCGACGGGGCGGACGCTGACGTTCGCGTCGCACCGGAACGATCCTTCTTCCATGTTGGCCGTGCCAACGCCGAGGTACCGGATGATGTGCTGGAGGTTGGTGATATACGACTCGACCTGCTCGGAAGTGCGCATGTCCGGTTCGGTCACGACTTCCATAAGCGGTGTGCCGGCCCGGTTGATGTCGAGAAGCGAGTGGATGGTCCCGCCTTGAGGACCCTCGACGTGCACCAGCCGGGCTACATCCTCTTCCATGTGGACGCGGTTGATTCGTACGCGGACCGGCGGGTCGAGCGGCAGGTCGATGTAGCCGTCGTAGCAGATCGGCTCGTCGAGCTGGGTTATCTGGTAGCCCTTCATCAGGTCGGGGTACGTGTACTGCTTGCGGTCGAACTTGGTGACCCTGGCGATGTTGCAGTTGATCGCCATGCCGATCATCATGGCGTACTCGATAGCCTTTTCGTTCACGACAGGCAGGGTGCCCGGCAGCGCCATGCTTACGGCGTCGACAACGGTGTTCGGATCGGCATTCTGGTACTCGGCGCTCGAGGTGCCGAACATCTTGCTGCGCGTCTTTAACTGCACATGGGTTTCAAGACCAATTACCGCTTCGTACTCCACAGGTTTCCTTTCAATATTCCCGAATCGATTTCGCGTTACCTGAATCAAACTGGCAGATGCCAAAAATTGAATATAGCACCCGGCTGACCTACCCTCCTACCAATACCCGGCGCATCGACGTTTATTGATAGGGCTTGTTCACGTTGGGGTAGGGCGACCCGGCCGAACCAAACATGAAAAAAAGAAGGACTGGCAAATGACTTACATCGACCCTGTTGAGAGCTCTCCAGATCACTACAAGGTGCTGCTCGAAAACGAGCATGTGCGCATGCTCGAGATGATTGTCCCTGCGGGAGAGGCCGACAACGAGCACTCACACCCCGACGAGACTGTCTACTTCATCGCCGGTGGCAAGGCCAAGGTGACAGTCGGCGGCGAAGCGATGGAGATGGAATTGCCCGATGGTGCAACTATGTGGCACGAAGCGTGGACTCACCAGGTAACGAATACCGGCGATACGGAAATCCGCGCCATCATCGTCGAAAGCAAAAAATAGCTTTTTCCGGATCGTGGAGTACCCGTCCTGCCGAAGTGAGCCTGAGCCCGCAATCGGTGTTGGAGCCGCTGCGGGCTTTTCGCGGCCTTTTGCAGGATGTCCGTGCACTCCGAACCACCCGGTACCAACTGTAAAAACCGGCCTTCGTCGATCGGACTCGGTCGCTTCGCACCTGCACCAGATTCACTTCGCAGTTACGAAATTCGTTGACGTTGCATCCGGTGGGTTTTAGCATTAAAGCGTACCGATTTGGTCAGGAATTGATTTTCCCATGTGTTTTGACTCGATTTGAGTTCGAATTATGGCTTTATTCTTGACCTTCAGTCGTACTTAAAAGGGCTGGAATCCCCCATCGGAGCATCTATTTGGCGACCCAGAACACCATCTCACGCAAGTCCGACATGTCTGGTCAGGAATATCAGTGGGGATTTGTCACCGACATCGAGACCGACCTCGCCCCAAGGGGTCTGAGTGAAGACATTGTCCGCCTGATTTCATCGAAGAAGGGCGAACCCGAGTGGATGCTCGAGTGGCGGCTAAAGGCCTACCGGCACTGGGTCAAGTTGAACGACGCCGAAAGCGAGCCCGAGTGGGCGAACGTCAAGTATCCGAAAATCGACTACCAGGACATCTACTACTACGCCGCGCCGAAGTCGGTTACCGAAGCGCCCAAGAGCCTCGACGATGTCGACCCGGAAATGCTGGCTACTTTCGAGAAGCTCGGCATTCCGCTCCAGGAACGGGCGAAGCTGGCCGGGATAGCGGTCGATGCAGTGTTCGATTCGGTATCTGTTGCGACCACCTTCGAGAAGCAACTCGGCGAACTCGGCATCATCTTCTGTTCGTTCAGCGAGGCGGTCAAAAATCACCCGGATCTTGTAAAGAAGTACCTGGGTTCGGTTGTGCCTTACACCGACAATTTCTTCGCCAGCCTGAATGCGGCCGTCTTCAGCGACGGTTCGTTTGCGTACATCCCGCCGGGAGTTCGTTGCCCGATCGAGTTGATGACCTACTTCCGCATCAACACCGCCGATACCGGTCAGTTCGAACGCACGTTGATAATCGCCGACGAAGGTGCATACGTCTCTTATCTCGAAGGTTGCACTGCGCCATTCCGAAAGACCCACCAACTCCATGCCGCCGTTGTCGAACTTGTTGCCCTCGACGATTCCGAAATCAAGTACTCGACCATCCAGAACTGGTTCCCCGGCACGCCTGAAGGCGAAGGCGGGGTATTCAACTTCGTCACCAAACGTGGCAGGGCCGACAAGAATGCCAAGATTTCCTGGACACAGGTCGAGACCGGTTCTGCAATCACCTGGAAGTACCCGAGCGTGATATTGAAGGGCGATAACTCGGTTGGCGAATTTTTCTCGGTGGCACTGACGAACAACTACCAGCAGGCCGATACCGGAACCAAGATGATCCACATCGGCAAGAACACCAAGTCGACCATCGTTGCGAAGGGCATTTCTGCCGGTCACGGCAACAACACCTATCGGGGACAGGTACAGATCATGCCGGGTGCTGAAAACGCGGTGAACCACACCCAGTGCGATTCGCTGCTGATCGGCGATAAATGCGGTGCCCACACAGTGCCGTATATCGAGGTGCGAAACCCGACTGCCCGCCTCGAACACGAGGCTTCGACCTCGAAAGTAAGCGACGAGCAGCTTTTCTACCTGCGGGCGCGTGGGCTTTCCGAAGAAGAGGCGCACCACATGATCATCACCGGATGGAGCCGCGAGGTATTCCAGGAACTGCCGTTTGAGTTCGCGCTGGAGGCCAATCAACTGCTGAAGGTGTCGCTGGAAGGCGCAGTCGGCTAAGGCACCCGGCCACCTTTGTTTGTGTACGGACAGTTCGTATTGCGGTGTTCGACTTTTCGATTCGTAATTAGATAGAAGTCAGAAAAAATAAAAATGCTTGAGATTAAAAACCTGCGGGTGTCCGTACTGGACATCGACGATTCGGAGATCCTTAAAGGGATCGACCTGACCGTGAAGACCGGCGAGGTGCACGCCATCATGGGCCCCAACGGTTCCGGTAAAAGCACACTCGCCAATGTGCTGATGGGGCGAACCGAGTACGTAATAACCGAGGGCGACATTCTGTACGACGGCGAATCGATCATCGACCTGCTCCCGGAAAAACGGGCTCACCTCGGAATGTTCCTTGCTTTCCAGTACCCGGCTGAAATTCCGGGCGTGCGACCGTGGCAGTTCCTTAAGGCCGCACTCGATGCAAAGGCCGATTCCCGGGGCGAGGAGAAAATGTCGATCCGCGATTTCTCGAAGCTGTTTGACGAAAAAGTTGAAGCGGTCGGAATAAACCCGCAGCTGGTCAAGCGATCGCTCAACGAAGGTTTTTCAGGTGGCGAGAAAAAGCGCAACGAGATGTTGCAGCTTGAAGTTTTGCAGCCTGAACTTGCGATCCTCGACGAGACCGACTCGGGCCTCGATGTGGATGCACTTCGAATCGTCGCCCACGGGGTTAACTCGATGCGCTCACCCGAGCGGTCGTTCATCATCGTCACCCACTACCAGCGACTGCTGAACTACATCAAGCCCGACGTCGTCCACATCCTGGTCGAGGGCAAAATCGTAAAGACCGGTGGCCCCGAACTGGCTCTCGACGTCGAAAAAGACGGCTACAAGCAGTACACATCCGTTGGAGCGAGCGCATAAAGATGACACTCGCCGCTCCACCGACATCAGTCGAAAAGTATGCTGCCGCGTTCGAGTCGCTCAGCGATTCGGGCACCCCTGATTGGCTGATTGCCACCCGCCTGCAGGCCTGGGCGAATTTCTCAGAGCTCGGGATACCGACAGCCCGCCGCGGAAACGAACTCTGGAAATATACAAACCTCAGGCCCCTCGCCGACGCCGGTTTCGAATACGGCCAAATTGGGCCTGTGTCGCTCGACCAGATCAAATCAGCGGGTCCTTGGGACGACGCATGGGACACAGTAGTGGTGGTCGATGGCAATTTCAGCGCCCAGCTGTCCAGCCTGAATGGCACGCCCGGATTAACGGCCGGGAGCCTGGGCGAGGCGATCGCGGCTGGCACAGATAACCTCGAATCGCAGTTCGCAAGCCTTGCAGGCCGCGAGAATTACGCCTTCACAGCCCTGAACACGGCATTCGCAGCAGATGGTGCGTATATAGGAATTGCCGCCGATACCCGGCTGACGACCCCGGTACATGTCGTGTTCGTGACATCCGACCCCACTTCGAGCAGGGCCACTTATCCACGGCTGCTGATCAGTGCGTCATCAAACAGTTCGCTAACCATTGTCGAGTCGTACATAAATCTTTCTGAATCGTCTCAGTTGACCGTCCCCGTGACCGAAGTATTTTCAGATCACGATTCCCAAATCCGTCATTACCGAATTCAGATTGAGAACGAGAAATCGTTCCATATCGGAACAGCGCGTGTAAATCAGAAAGCCGGTTCGTCGTTCACTTCGACGAGTTTTGCGACCGGAGCGTTGATAGGCCGGAACGATGTTCACACGCAGCTTGACGAGCCCGGTGCCGAATGCACGCTCCATGGCCTGTACATGACGAGCGGCCAGCAGCAGCAGGACCAGGAAATCAGCACGACCCACGCCAGGCCGAACTGCACTTCGCACCAGTTTTACAAGGGCATTCTGTCGGGTAAATCACACGCCGTTTTCAGTGGCAAGGTGGTCGTCGAACGGGATGCCCAGAAGTCGGTGGCCAACCAGAAAGACCTGAACCTGATGCTTTCGCGTGGCGCACGGATAGACGCCAAGCCGTCGCTCGAAATTTTCGCCGACGACGTCAAGTGCGCCCACGGCGCGACCGCCGGTCACGTCGATAGAGACACGCTGTTCTACCTGCGATCGCGCGGGGTGGATGAAGAGACCGCGAAGGCAATTCTGATACGCGGGTTCGCCGATGAGATGCTCGACGAATTTGAGCCGGCAGCACTCCGAGAATTTGTCGAGCGGACCACCGACGATCGCATAGCGACCCTGCTGGCGGAGTCGGACACGTTAGGCACGGTATGAGCATCACCGGTCCAGGCACGAAACTCAGCGGCCGCGAGTTCGATGTCGCGACTGTCCGCGCAGATTTTCCGATTCTGTCCCGAAAAATAAACGATCATCCACTGGTTTATCTGGATAACGCTGCGACCACGCAGAAGCCCCGGCAGGTGATCGATGCCATCTCCAACTACTATGAGCAGACGAACTCCAACGTCCACCGCGGCGTGCACACCCTCTCGATCGAGGCCACTGATGCCTACGAGGTCGCCAGGGCCAAAGTCGCAAAATTCATTAACGCCCCCCGGCCCGAGACGGTTATCTGGACGCGCAACACCAGCGAATCGCTGAACCTCGTGGCCGCGACCTGGGCCGATAAGAATGTCGGCGAGGGCGACAACATCGTCATCACCGCGATGGAGCACCACTCGAACATCGTGCCGTGGCAGCAGCTTGCGGCCCGCAAACACGCCGAGCTCCGGTACCTTGCTGCGGGCAAAGACGGCCTGCTCGATATGGCGAATATCGAATCGACCATCGATTCGCGAACTAAAATTGTGTCTGCGACACACATATCGAACGTGCTGGGCACGGTGAATCCGGTTGCGGAACTGGCGAACAGAGCGCACGAAGTGGGGGCAGTGATTCTCATCGACGCGGCACAGAGCGTTCCCCACATGGCGGTCGACGTCCAGGCCATCGATGCAGATTTTCTCTGCTTCTCAGCGCACAAGATGCTGGGACCGACAGGCATCGGCGTGCTTTACGGCAAGTACGACCTGCTGGACGAAATGCCGCCGTTTATGTTCGGCGGCGACATGATCTTGGAGGTCACGTACGAGGACGCCAAATGGAACGAACTGCCGTACAAGTTCGAGGCTGGCACACCGAACATTGCCGATGCGATCGCGACCGGCGTGGCGGTCGACTACCTGACGGACCTCGAGATGGATAACGTGTGGGAACACGAACAGCAACTCACGGCCTACGCACTGGATAGGCTGACTGCGTTGAATGGCATCACGATCTTCGGCCCGGAAGACCCTGCGCTGAGGGGCGGAGTGATCTCGTTCGTGCACGATAAGATCCACCCGCACGACCTGGGCACCGCGCTTGACCAGCAGGGGATTGCGATCAGAACAGGGCACCACTGTGCGATGCCGCTGATCCGCAGCTACGATGTTGTCGCAGCGGCGCGCGCGAGCTTCTACGTGTACAACACGAAGACGGAAATCGACGCGCTGGTGAGCGGCATAAATGACACCGAGAGGTATTTTGTCCGATGATGGGGAACACGTCCGGTTCTGGTAGTCTCGGCGAACTTGACGACCTGTACGAGGCGATCATCCTCGACCACTACCGAAACCCGCGCAACACCGATCCTGTAGATTCGCCCGATATCGATCTGGAAGTGAACAACCCGTTTTGTGGCGATGAATTTCAGATCCAGATGAAAGTCGAGAATGACGCGGTAACGGCGGTGGGAATTACCGGTCGGGGCTGCGCCATCAGCCAGGCGTCTGCTTCTCTGCTGGCGGAACTCGTCGAAGGCAAGAAATCTGGCGAAGTCCGTGCATCAGTAAGTTCATTTCGACGTCTGCTGCAGGGCGAGGAATTATCCGAAGAAGAGCGCGATGTGCTGGGCGATATCGAAGCCCTCGGCGGGGTGCGCAAGTTCCCCATACGCATTAAGTGTGCGCTGCTCAGCTGGGTGGGCCTGGACGACGCACTGAAAGAACACCTGGCGAAGTAGACGAGGCCTGTCCTCCTTCCCTTTGAGGGAGGGAGTTAGAGGGTGGGTGAAAGTATAATTCGCCTCAGGTTGCCTCCCCCGGGAGGCGTTCACCCACACCCTAACCCTCTCCCTCCGAGGGAGAGGGGATCCGTTTTTACGCCGGTCGCGCGGTTACCCATACACGGGTCAGAAAATCGCTATCGCCCCGCGGAGTGCGCGGATCGAAATCGTGCACATAATCCCACCACATCCAGTACGTCGTCCGGGTCGCCGAGATGAACCGGTGTGAACCGCCGAGGATTCGCCGCTGTAGTTCGAGCAGCAACTCCGTCCGTTTTACGATGTCGTATTCGCGGGCCTGGGCTTCGATCAGCCTGTCGATTTCGGGGTCGGTGTAACCGGTGGAGTTCCACGGCCCGTCTGAGTGATGCACCGCGTACAGGTAGGCGGTCGTACTTGAAACCGGCGGGGGCGCTCCCACCGCAATATCGAAGTCCCCGCCGATCCAGACTTCGTCCCCGAAGGTTCGCGTCGATACTCGCTCGACGTCCGCGTGAATCCCGACCGAGGCGAGGCCGTCGGCCATTGCGAACGCCTGGTCGATGTAATTCTGACCGAATTCACCAACCTTGATAATCACGTTTTCGGCCGATACCAGTCCCGTCGTCGAAAGTCTTGAACTGGCACTCGCCGGGTCGTTGAAGCGGTCTGTAAACACAATCTCCGGCAGTAGCCTACCCGCACCGATTCCCAAATCGGGCAGGCCGACGCTGAGACGCGCCTGGCCGTCCCAGAAATCGTTATTCCAGGCTTCGGGGTCCCATGTCAGCATCATCGCTTCCCGTATCGCCAGCGTGTCCATCGGGCCGCGGCCCGTATTCAGCGCGATCTCTACACCTGCCGCCGGGTTCGAGATTCCCACCCACTCGATGGCGTCGAAGCTGTCAGCGGCATCGGAGATTGCCGCGTAGCTGGCTTGTGCGATATCGATAATCCGTACCCGCATTCCCGCGACGCGGGCCGATTCCGATGGGACCACCTGTATCTCAAGTGCGTCCAGATAAGGCAGATCATCGTCGAAATAGTCTGGATTCACGAGCAGGATCGTACGGTCGGACTGTGCTTCCGATGTGATCCAGGGGCCGGTCCCGACTGTCGGGCCGCGGCGGAGATCGCCATTTGCCAGAACCACTTCGGGAGCGACAATCCTGGAGTGTGAGTCGGCGAGTTTTTCCAGAGTTTCCGAATCTGGTGCAGCGAGCCTGATAATAATTTCCGATTCGCTCACGGCTGTGAATTCAGTGATATTTGAGAGAATGGCAGCGTTCGGGAAGCCCGGTGTAGCCTGCCGTTTCAAACTGAAAACGACATCCTGTGCGGTAAGTTTTCGTCCATTTAGCGGCGGCAGGTTCTGCCACCTGACGTCTTCACGCAGCTTGATTCTGAATGTGGTCGGGAACAACTGTTGCCACGATGCACAGAGATCGCATACGACCACCGCACTTCCTCCCACGGTGTCGAACTTGAACAGCCGCGAGTAAGACTGCCCCCCGCCCCAGGTAAGCAAAGCCGCTGAAACTGTCAGGTGCGGGTCCATGTGCGGAGGTCCCTCGGGCACCGCAAACCGCAACACGCCTCCCCGCTCGAGGGCTTCGGGGGGAACGAGCGATGTTGGTGATGGGATTACGGTAGGGGTCACGAACGGAGTGGCGGTGGGGCCGGGAGTCGGTGTCTGCGCCGGCGTCAGCGTGCTCGCTGGACTCGTAGGCGTACTGGCAGGGGTACTGGCGACGACCGGGTTGGCGGGCGTCGAAGTGCTGTCTGTGGCTTCGCCGGAACACTGGGTCAGAACCAACAACGCGGCAATCAGCGCTAATACGCCGGTTTGCGGAATCACGGGGAAGGCACGTTTGCCGAGGTGTGATCGCATCCGCGTACTGAAGGTTTTGGGGGTGTCTGGCGGTTCGGCCGAATACATGATCGATAAAGCATAACGACCGACCACAGCGGTCGGATGCTTTTTGTGGGTATCGGTGGAACCACCTTGTGTTACACGCAACCCGACTCAGGGAATGGCCGATGTAGAACCGGATTGCGACAAATATCTTTGGAGGTGGATATATAGAAGCGGACCATGCCGATGGATTTGGGACATACATCGGTGATTGACTCTATGGGCTGAACTGGAGTGATGATTAATTCTCCCAATACAAGAATTTTGCAGCGCCTGACGCCTCTGGTCGGCGTTTTTCCGCTCGACCAATCCTGAAGCGCTGCAAATGCCGGGGATGGGGCTTGGACTGGTCCTGACCAAGTCGATAGTCGAGGAGCATGGCGGGATTTTGACGGTGTCGAGTGAACTCGGTGCCGGCTCGACATTTACCGTAGTGCTGCCGCTGGGTGATCAGGAACTTCAGGCCCGTTCGGGATGAATTGTGACCAGTGACGGGACCTAACAGGAGGTTGCTTTGGTACGAGTACTTGTGGTGGACGATAAGTCGGATATTCGGCTGCTGCTGGTCGCAGTTCTACAGCGGGCAGGGCATGAGGTCGTCGAGGCAGCGGACGGTACGAGTGTCAGTTCATGGGTGAAGGATGCCAATCCCGATCTGATCATCCTCGACCTGATGATGCCAGGAATGGACGGTTGGGACACCCTCGCACAACTGAAATCTAACCCGGAGTCGTCACAAATTCCAGTTATCATTTCTTCGGCGCTGAGTGAGGATGAAGACCTCGAGAAAGCGCGTTCGATGGGCGCTGTCGATTACATATCGAAACCGTGGGCGGTCGACGACCTCATCGAGCGGGTGCGCTGGGCGACGACTTTCGGGGAAAAAAAGTGCCTAGTTGCACTGCCGCTTGAACCATTCGACGGTGGTCTTCAGTCCATCTTCCAGCGAAACCTGCGGGGTCCAACCCAGTTCGGCTTTAGCCTTCGCCACATCCAAAAAAATGCGGTTGACATCGCCCGGTCGCGGCGGCCCGTAAACGGCCTTTTCAGAGTAATTACAGAAACCGGCAACCAGCTGAAATATTCGATTGGGGTTGGTGCCGATTCCGGTTGCAACGTTGAACGGGCCAGGCTTGCCGCTGTCGGCGGCCATGATAACGGCGTCGACGACATCGGCCACGTACACGTAGTCGCGCTCGTCGTTCCCGTCGCCAAAAATCGTCAGCGGCTTCCCGGTGAGCATCGCCTTTGTGAAAATCGCCACCACACCGGCTTCGCCATGGGGGTCCTGCCGGGGGCCGTAAACGTTACCAAGACGCACAATCGAGTACTGCAGCCCGCAGAGCCTCTCATAAATCGGCAGGTAGGTTTCCGTTGCCAGTTTGGACGCGCCGTATGGCGAAAGCGGCCGCGGGGGAGTCGATTCGTCCGCCGGGAGCACTGACGGCTCCCCGTAGACCATCCCACCTGATGAGAAGTGAACGAACCTGGCAACGTTGTCGCCCAGTGCCCGGATTCCCTCGAGCAGGTTCAGCGAACCGCCAATGTTTACGTCTGCGTCGAGCATCGGCTCTTTTGCGGATACGGAAACGCTCATTTGCGCCGCCAGGTGAAAGACCGTGTCGGGTCGGATTTCAGCGATGACGCTGCGCAGTTCGCGGTCGCGGATGTCCATTTTCCGCAGATCAAACTCGGCCGGGAGGTTCTCAAGTTTTCCGGATGAGAGGTCATCGATGCCGACAACCATGTAACCGTCCGAAATAAGACGGTCTACAAGGTGCGACCCGATGAATCCGGCAGCGCCCGTTACCAGTGCGGTCTTACCCGCCATATTCGCGTCCACCCTGGCGGTTTTTCATAATGAAGTCCCAGTCGTAAGTCACCCCCAGGCCGTCTCCCTGCGGTACCGGTACGTAGCCCTCGGAATCGATCGAATCCATTGCGTCCCGATACCCATCGGCGTAGACCTCGTGGGGTCGGCCGATCTGTTCGGTCTTTGGATGTATGAGGGCCATCTCATAGTAATTCGTATTGCGAAGGGCGGCCATCAGGTGGCGCTGGGCCGGACCGGGTGAATGAATTTCTACGTCTAACCCGAACCCCTCGGCAGCGTGGGCGATCTTCATTGCTCCGGTGAACCCCGAATCGTAATCGGGATCGACACGAACGATGTCGGTTGCGCCACTGGCAATGAAATCTACGTGCTGCTCGACGCCCCGGATGTGTTCGGTCTGCAGCAGCGGGGTCTTGATGATCTCCCGGAGTTTTTTGTGCCCGTGCATAGAAACGCCGGTGTCTTTATAGGGGTCTTCCAGCCACATGTAGTTGGCTTCATCGCAGGCCTTACCGATCTTTACAGCTTCCAGCCAGGTGTTGATTTCGCAGGCAGGGTCGAGCATGAGGTCCATCTCGGGGCCGACTGCGGCCCTGACAGCGTGGATCATGTCGATTTCCTGCTGGATTTTGTAGTCGCCCCAGCCATGAATCTTGAACGCGGGGTAGCCCATTTCCTTGCACTGCACCGCAAAATCTGCAAACGCCTCTGGCGAGTCCAGGCCTCCGTTGCGGTCGCCATGCATGGTCGATGCGTAGCACTTGAGCTTCGTACGCCATCCGCCAAGCAGTTCGTAGATCGGTGCGTTGTAGAGCTTTCCTGCGAGGTCCCACAGTGCGATATCGACCGGGCCGAGTCCCATCTTGTCGTACTTGCGCATGGCGCGTTTCACGTCGTTGTAAATCAGTTCGCGCTGGAGTGGGTCTTTGCCGATCAGGTAGTTGGCGAACATGTTCAGCTCGGCAAAACTGGGGGAATCGCCACCGACGTACTCACCTGTGACACCCTCGTTGGTGTGAATTTTCATGGCGTAGGCGTAGCCGGTCTGCGTTGAACCCTTTTCGTAGACTAGGTTAAAGCCGTTGTAGTCTTTGCCCACATCGTTCATTGGAAAGGTGAATTCGTGGACTTCTATCTTTGTAATCCGAAGGCTGGACATAGGGGCTGAAGTCGCTTTCTTGGTTCGTTTCCATCTGGCACCGAGGCCAGGTGACCATTATCGCCAGTCGCCAATCGCCAATGGGCGTTTGCAGTTTCACAGCCGATTTTAATCGCTTGCTAGCCCGTAGGTGAACCAGTTTTTGAAAATAATGACGAAGGCTAGTGGCGGGTTGTACCGTGCCGCAACTTCGCGGCGTGAGAGATTGTTGAAGCTTACGCTGGCGGCCGTTTCTGTGATAGCCGTTACTGCCTGCGGGGGTTCAGCAGCCGAAGAGGGACCGAAAACTCTGGGACCAGCCGAGACCAGCGAGACCGGTGGACCGATCGTCGACCCTGGCGGCACAGAAGTCCACGCGGTCGGATTCACCTACAGTCAGCCTTCAGGAAACCGGTATTTGCCGGGGAAGGGTGAACTACCAGCAACGCCCATCCGCATCGACGTATCTGGAGTAATCGACTCTCCGGTCTGGTTGAATGCCGCGGTTCACCCGGACGGCGGGGTTGTGTGGGTCGTGACCGGAAATGACGGGAATTCCGTTGGCTACAGGGTCGGGTCAGACGGGGATTCGGTCGAACTGCCGGTCGATTCTTCCTCAGGAGACTTTTCGCTGGTACCTCCGGTGCTCATAGTCGGTACTAACGGGCAGATTCGACTGACAACCACGAGGGCGGTCGATGGCCTCACCACGCTGCTGCCAGATGCACAGGTTGAATTCAGCGAGGGCGAACTTGGTACCGGAGAGCTGAGGATCGACCGTGGAGATTCGACAACGTCGATTTCTTTGCAAAATGCCCCCGACGCCACGTTCATGATCAGTGACGATTCGACGCTTTACTCGTATGCCGACTCGACCGACCGGTATCCCCACGGCGCTATCGGCGATCCAATCGAATGGGGCGGGATGTGGGCGGTCCCGACCGTTGACGGGGCCGAGGCGACCCACCCTTTACTGGAAGAAACCGATGTTTTCGAGGGACTTTACCCGATGCTCGCCGATATCGATCAGGACGGCGAGCAGGAAATTATCGGTACCGTAAGCAACCCGACTACGGGGGCGATGTTGGTCGTAATGAAAAGGGTCGGTACTATCGTTGAAGTAGTGGCCGTATCGGAGCCTACCGGGACAGGGTTCCGCTGGACACACCAGGTGGCCGTCGCACCGTTTGGCCCGGATGACGCGATGGAGTTGGCGACAATCAAGACTCCGCATATTGGCGGGGTGGCCGAGTTTTACCGGCTGGCCGAAGGGAAGCTGGAACTGGTTGCATCGCTCCCCGGAAATACTCGTCGCACGTAAACGGGTCCCGGAACCTCGACATGGCGAGTGCCGGTGATTTCGATGGTGACGGCAATGTCGAACTGCTGGTGCCATCGCGTGACCGACAATCGCTGGCGGCCCTGCGCCGGAGCGAGGATGGGGTTGCGGAGGTGTGGCAACTCTCGCTAGGTTCTCCACTTGCCACGAACCTGGCGACGGTTGAAATACCAGACGGAGCTGAAAACAGGATTGGACTGGGCGTTGTGACGACCGACGGTCAGTTACTCATCTGGCAGTAAATCACACGTGCTACCTCGGTATAGAATCGCTGCCAGCGCGCGTTGCCCCGGCTCAAAAAGCCGCTGGTGCAATATGTGCCCGGTATTTCCAGTATCCCAGTGCCAAAGGACCTCCAAATGACCACAATCCGCCTGATGGCGTCTCGCCACTCGGCCTTCTACAGTCCACTTATCTGCACGATCGCCGGGGGGTTTCTGGAAAAGGAAGGTCTTACGGGCGAGTATCACGTCGTCGAAGCCGGCAGCAGCAGCGGTGGAGCGGTGGCCGAGGGGCGGATGGACGTTGCACAGGCGGCGGTTTCGGCGAGCTGGGTCGCGCTCGATAAGGGCGAAAAACCCGCATTCGCACAGTTCGCCCAGATCAACCGGTACGACGGCTTTTTCATTGCGGCCAGAGAGCCGGATTCAGACTTTTCATGGCACAAGCTGCTCCACGGCAAGTTCCTTCATGTGCACGGTGGCCAGCCGGAAGCGATGCTCCGCTACGGCGCTCACCGGGAGGGAGTAGACCTCGCCGATGTCGACGACATTGCCTCGGGCGGGGGCGATGAGATGGTCGCCCAGTGGAAAAATGGCGAAGGCGATTATTTCCACGAGCAGGGAGCCTTCCCCCAGCAGCTTGAGCACGATGGCGCAGGGCATATTGTCGCTTCGGTGGGAGAAGCGGTCGGACCGGTTGCATTTTCGAGTCTGGTTTGCCGTTGGGACTGGCTCAGCACCGACGATGCGAAGCGTTTTGCTGCTGCCTACAGGTCAACTCGCGAGTGGGTGAACACAGCAGACCCCGCCGAAGTCGCCCGCGCCGAGGCGAGTTTCTTCCCCGACATGGCCGAGAGTGCGATTGCAGCGGCGGTTGGCTTCTACCAGAAGCTGGGCACGTGGGACGGGGGTATCACTGTCGAAGAGGACCTGTACACCGCCGCCCTCGACGTGTTCGAGCACTCGGGCATGGTCGGGTCACGCCACCCTTACGACAAAGTCGTCGTTCCACCGCCCGGGGAGTGATGGACCAGGCCTGAGGTTTGGCCCGGTGCTCCTCCCGACCCCCGCGGAGGGATGCTGGCCGAACCGGCTAAAACGGTACCGTCCCGCCAATCGGCTGGTACCGACCCGCCCGCCCTACGGCGTTTTTTGCCAGTCATCTTCGTTGAACTCCATGCCGAGCTTTTCGAAAACTGTTGCCCACCGTGCTATTTGTTCGTGTTGGAACAGCAGCGGCTGCCAGCCCAACTTCAGGTAAATGTTTATGGCTGGTAGTCGAAAGTCGTCGGTAGAGAGATACGAATAGCGTGGTGCCAAATCGGCGAGCACTTGCGTCGCGGCGGCCACGGTCGACCGGCCAGAGCCTGTGCCCAGGTGATCGGCATGTCCGACCACCCACTGCAGACTGTGTCCGTCCGGATGCTGGGCCTTCGGGTATTTTGCGGCCGTCGATGCGGCAACTACCGTCCCCGTGGGTTGATGTTCGACCACGAAGAAACCATCGGGCAGCATATTCCGAATCAGGTCGGCGAACGGCGAGGGTTCATCGAATGCAGTTCGGAACGTTTGCGAGTACGATTGCCGGTCCTCGAGTTGGACCTTGCGCAGCCCGTACCCGGCAGCTGGCTGTGGCACCGCTGGTACGGGGTCGCCTCGCCGAATCATCTCCAATTGCGGTCTGAGAGCACTTCCGCGGCCTCCGCCCGGCGTCTGGCTCCTCGTCTGGCCTCTCGGACTCGGGTCACTCAAATTGGGGCCACTCCGAGCCGTTCGATCAGAGCGTCGAGTTCCCGGAAAGTCTCCGGGTCCGGTTTTGCGGCCGGCAGACGCGGGAACGCATGTGTAAACACCCCGCGCCGGCGCAGAATCTCTTTGGCGATCCAGTAGAGCTGGCCTTCCCCCAACGTGTAGAGCTTGACCAGCGGTTGATAAAGATTCCACATCGATTCGGCCGCGATCTCGTCGCCTGCCTGAAAGGCGTCCCAGGTTTTCCTCACCACGTCGCACAGGGCAATGCCCTGCATCGTGCCCTTCGCACCGCGCCTCATTTCTTCTATGAAAAACACACCGTTCGCCCCGCCGAACATCGAAAGGCCTTCGCCAGCAAGTTCGCGGGTTTCGGTAAACCTGTTCGGTGTGGGCAGCGTCTCGATTTTGGCGTAGCAGAGGTTTTCATGGGCCTTCGAAAGTTCGGCCATCGTGGCCGGGGACAGGCTGGCGCTTTTCATGTCCTGCATGAATATGGGAAGATCGCTGCTCTCTGCGATTTCGAGAAAGTGCTGGTGCACGAGCGACGTTGCTATTCCCGGGACGACCGGTGCGGCGATCATCACGGCATCTGCGCCCAGGACCTTCGCGACACGGGTGTAGTGGACCGCCTGAACGGTCGATGGCGCACCGGTGTTCATTACGACCTTGATACGGCCCTCGGCCTGATCGACGACAGCGCTGAGGACCTCGTCGCGTTCGTGGTCGTCGAGTTTGTCGATCTCCGAGCCATAAGCGATTCCAACGCCGTGGACGCCGCCTCGGACCGCGTACTCGACCTCGGCGCGCAGGTCTTCGTACAGGATCTGGCCTGCTTCATCGAAAGGCATTTGGAGGATCGGGAAGACCCCGCTGAATGTGCGATCTGCCACTACATTGCCCCCTTGAACCGATTGTTGAGACCCCACGCAGTTCGACGGTCGGCTCCCTCGGCGAGACCGACCAACGAGCTAGCGAGTCGTGCACCCACCCCACGTTTTACCGGATCGCGGCTCAGGTCGCGCTGCGATCGACATAGATCGTTTTTGACTGGGTGAAAAACTCGATCGCCGCTTTTCCCTGTTCCCGACTCCCGGTGGAACTTGCTTTCATGCCCCCGAACGGCACCTGTGGTTCGACGCCGGCCGTTTCTCCGTTGATCTTGACGATGCCCGCTTCGATACGGTCGGCAAAATCGAGCACCGAATTGAGGTTTCGAGTAAATATTCCTGCGCTCAGTCCGTACTCTACCGAGTTGGCAATTTCGAGTGCGTCTTCGGCGTTGGCCGCCGGGATTATCGAGAGTACCGGCCCGAAAATTTCTTCACACGCAACGAACGCATCCGGCGCGACCTTCGTGATTACCGTTGGCTCGACAAACGTCCCGGAATCGTATTCGGGGCCCGTCGGTGCGCCGCCGCCCGTGAGCACCGTTCCACCATCGGCAACCCCGCGGTCGATAATCGACGTAATGTTGTCCTTGGAAGTCTGGTCGATGACCGGGACGACGACGGAGTCTGCATCGACTCCGGGGCCGATCTTCAGGGCCATTGTCTTTTCGACCACGAGGCTCGTGAATTCTTCTATCACGTTTCCTACAACGATCGCCCGCGATGTGGCCGTGCATTTCTGACCCGAGTATTTCATGGCACCCGAAACGGTTATTTCGGCGGCCTGCTCGAGATCCGCATCTGGCAGGACGATGACAGGGTTCTTGCCGCCCATTTCCAGCTGATATTTTTTACCGTGTTTCGCCGAATCGACGGCGATTTGCATGCCAATTCGAGTTGAACCGGTAAAAGAAATGGCACTGACACGTGAACTTGTGACCAGCTCGTTGCCAACTGCCCCGCCTGACCCCGTCAGCAGGTTGAACACGCCTGCCGGCAGGTCGACCGCTTCCCACATCCTCGCTATCAGCGTTGCAACGTGTGGTGTGGCCGAAGCGGGCTTCAGCACGACCGTGTTTCCGTAAACGAGGGCGGGCGCCATCTTCCAGATCGGAATCGCGATTGGGAAGTTCCATGGGGTGATAAGGCTGATCACACCGAGCGGCATTCGATTTGTGTACAGCAGGATGTTGGGGTTTACGGACGGGACGACGGTGCCGACTGGGTTCGAGCCTTCGACCCCGTAGTACTGCAACAGCGCGATCGCCCGGCCGACTTCACCGCGCGACTCGAGGATTGCCTTGCCCGATTCCCGGGTGACGGCCTGTGCATACTCCTCGAGATTGTTTTCGAGATAGGTAGCGGCCTTGAACAGGTAGCCGCCCCGGACCAGCGAAGAAGTACGACGCCAGCCTTCTTTAGCGTTTGACGCGGCGGTTATGGCGGCATCGGCATCGGCCGAATTCGATGCCTGGAACTCACCAATTACGTCCGAATGATCGGCCGGGTTGCTGCTGGTCGAAACATCGCCGCTCGTCGCGTCAGTCCAGGCTCCGCCAACATAATTTTGATACCGCTCTACCATCGTTAATCCTTTTTCGTCTGGTCATAGTGCAAATGTGGTCCGGTGCGTCGAAAAACCATGTCTTATCAACCACCGGAGACAGAGGCCAACGGTTGTGGAGCCTATCGTAATTGGAAAACTGCTCGTTGGTCACCAGCGATCGGTGAACTTGGAGGGTCGCCATCATAGCGTTTGAGAGGCCCAATGCTGGCATTGTGCGGGTTTTGTGTCAACGCGCAGAGCGGTCTTCTGGTGAAGACCGCTCTTGATTACGGAAGGGAATTTTCGGGGAGATCGATTTATCGATCTTACGTTGAGCCACGGAAGAACTAACCGGAGAAAGCGGCAGACCTAGCTGGCAAGCTGATCGGTCATATTGGCCTGTGGGGAATACTCATCAAACTGAACCGTTAAGGGCCCCTGATGCTGCCGTAACGCGGGAAAGAAACGTTGCGGAAGAGTCCCTGAGCCACAACTGCCACGGAACGCCGACACACCGCACACCCATCGACAGGAACTGGTCCAGATTGTCGTCATTTACCAGCGTTCCGGCCACTCTCCCAGCATCGACGATCTGCCCAATTGCGCCCTCAATCGACCGTTGAACATCGGGGTGGCCGGGATCACCCGTATGACCCATCGAAGCCGCCATGTCGGATGGTGCCACGTAGAAGACGTCGATGCCATCGACCTGGGTTAGTTCGCGAAGGTTGGCGATCGCTTCGAAATCCTCAATCAGTGCCAGGCACTGCACCTGGTCGTCGGCTTTTTGAAAATAGTTTTCAACTCCGTACGCCCGCCTGCCACCGGCGACTCCGCGGATCCCGTTGGGTGGATATTTACATGCGCTTGCAGCAAGCTCGGCGTCGGCCGTTGTTATTACGTGCGGAATCATTACTGCGCTCGCGCCTTGATCGAGAGTCCGCAGGATCTGCGCCTCGTCAAGCCGGTTCACTCGCACGACGCTCGACATTCCCCAGAGCTCACACGCCCTGGTGATATCGGCCAGTTCCGACCACGAAACCCCTCCGTGCTCAAAGTCGATGAATGCCGCATCGAACCCGAGATGCCCGAGGAAATCGCACATGTCCGAATTGTTCGGACCGTTTGCTATGACTCCTACACCCCCAGACTCAATGGCCTTTTTCAGTTGATTGGTGCTGTAGTTGCGTTCACGTACCAATTGTCGACTCCTTAGCGGGTGATAATTTGGGAAACTTCAATGGTGAAGCCAATGGCGTTGAGTACCACTGAAACTTACACTTCTAGCGCGGTTTAATCCGACAATTGGTTAAATCAACCGGCCAACCCGCCAGATTCATATCTCACCACCCCGATAATTTATTCCATGTCGCGATTTTCAAGAGCTAAAAAAGTTCATGGTCAGACCGTAGAAGGTCGTCGTGCCGTGCTCGAATCACTCCGCGCGGGGCGGGATATCGAGCGACTGGTAATGTTTGACGACCTTGAGCTTGGGGCACAACTTCGCGAGATCATCATTCTTGCTGAGGCAGCTGGTATCCCCGTCGACGCGGTATCGCGTCGTGAACTTGAGGGGCAGTCGCAAACCAAGAAAAGCCAGGGCGTGATTGCAGTTGTGCCCGACCCCAGGTATCACAGCCCCGAAGATTTCGTGACCGCGGCCACCCGCAAGGGCGAACCGGCCCTGATCGTCATGTTGGATGGCGTACAGGACCCTCACAACCTCGGTGCGATAGCCAGAACAGCGGATGCTGCCGGTGTCCACGGGTTAATAATTCCCGAACGGAGGGCAGTTGGCATTACGCCCGGTGCGGTGCGTGCGTCGGCTGGTGCGCTCGAACATGTCAGGGTCGCGAGAGTGGTCAATCTCAACCGCACGATCGAGGCCTTGAAAGAGGTCGGTGTCCTGGTCGTAGGACTCGATGCAGATGGCGATATCGAATATACCGAGACCGATTACACCGGGTCGGTAATGATTGTCGTGGGCTCTGAAGGCAAGGGTCTTTCGAGGCTGGTGCGCGAGAACTGTGATCAGATCGCGTCAATCCCAATGGCCGGGAAGCTTGCATCACTGAACGCGTCGGTCAGTGCCGGAATCGTCCTTTACGAAGTATTCCGGCAACGTCATGAGAAGATGTCGACCGGGTAACTGTATTGTCGGCCAGCGTAATGCCCTCCGCCCGACTGGAGCGGAGGGATGCAAATCGTTTTTGGAAAAAGTCCATACCGGCCAGCGAATCCGGACCGGTCTTGTTGTCTGCGTATGGAACCTTAACCGATCGTAAAAAAAGCTCCTGAAGACCGAATTTCAGCTGGCGCAAACGCCGTTCGGCAGTGAAGCAAGAGGAGAGTTATACGTGGAGCTAATAGATCACGTTTACATCGGCCACTGAACTCCTATAATTCGCCACCGCACCAACCTCGGCGTTCAAGGACAGTTTGCAACAATTGCCAGTAGAAACCAGCCACGAAGCAGATCACTGTACCGACGTCCAACCGGACTCCCCATTGGGATCGATTTCGAACAACTACCACTGGAAAGTGTTCTGGACTGTCGCAATCGCCCTGTTTGCGATGGTCATGGACTTTTCGATTGTTTTCCTGGCGCTGTCGTCGATTGCCGATGAATTCAACGTAACCCTGCGGACAGTGACCTGGGTCGCAATCTCAACCTCGCTGACCATCAGCGCAATCATGCTGCCGCTCGGTCGCGTATCGGATATTACGGGCCGTAAAAAATTCCACATCTTCGGGATGCTGTTCTTTGTAGCTGGTGCGTTGCTTGCCTTCAGTTCTCAAACCCTGGAGATGCTGATCGTTTCAAGGGTCGTGATGTCTATCGGCAGCGCCATGGGGCAGGCCGTCGTATTCGCAATCATCGTAGGGGTCTTCCCGTCCAACGAACGGGGCAAGGCGCTGGGGATGATCACCACGGCCGTAGCCATCGGCGCGGCGGCCGGACCGATCATCGCAGGGCCGGTAATTCAGGAGTTCGGCTGGCGTGCGGTGTTCTTGTTCACTGCCGCGCCTACTACTGTCGGTATCGTGGCCGCGATATTCGTCCTGGACGACAAGCGGATCGGATCTACGGCCAGAAAAATCGGATCAAAGTACGACTGGCTCGGTGCGGGTTTATCGGCCGCTGCACTTTCGTTGACCATACTGACGATTTCGAATCCCTTTGCATTCGACTGGATTTCGATCCAGATAATCGGTGGGGCCATCCTGAGCGCCGCGCTGTTCGCAATGCTGGTCTGGTGGGAACTTCGCATCCCAGACCCGATGCTGAATTTGCGGTTTTTCCAGAATCCCACGTTTAGCTGGTCGACATCCACCCGTTTTCTGGCCTTCCTCGGCGGTTCGTCAACGTTCTTCCTCATGCCCGTGTTCGTGCAGAGCTTCATGGGTCACGACCAGCGTTCCGCAGGCATGATCATGTTCGTTGGCGCGGTTGGAATGGGGCTGGCATCGCAGTTATCGGGGCGGCTCTCCGACAGGTATGGATTCCGCAGGTTCACGTTCATTGGCATCGGCACCTTGATCGTCACAAACGTCTGGTTCTCGTTCTTCGTAAGCGATACCCCGCTGTGGATCGTGATGCCCGTTCTGTTCGCCAATGGCCTCGGCATGGGGATGTGGATGGCTCCGAACATGAGCGCCACGCTATCGACCGTTGGCCGGGGCGACCTCGGTTCAATGAGCGCGTTCCTGAACCTGGTGCGCAACGTCGGTACGGTAATCGGCCAGGCGCTGGCGACGGCGATTATCGCCGGGATCATGTTGAGCCGCGGGGTCGAAGTGCAGCTGAACGAGCTTGCTGACTCTACCGACCCGAACGTCACCGGGGCGTTCCTCGATGGATGGAGCCTGACGTTCCTCGTTTTCGCTGCCGTCACTGCTGTGGCACTATTTGCCGCGATCCGTACGAAGGTCTACACAGGGGACTTGGAGCCAAAGAACAGTTAGCGGGAGTTCAACTCTGCGTGCTGACCGCCGGAACTCGCCCGGAACTATTCATTTGCGTCCAAATTACTCAACAACGAACCCGGAATGAAAGCCAACAGGAGAAATCAATGGGCCAGCTCGATGGAAAAATTGCGATCGTTACCGGCGGTGGATCTGGAATCGGCAAGGGAATCGCAAAGGCGTTTGTCGATGAAGGCTGTGCAGTGGTCATCGCCGCCCGCAACGGCGACAGGTTGAATGCCGCGGCCCGACTTCGACAGCGGTACATATGTTGAACCGACCGTAATTACAAAAGTAGCCCCTGATGCGTTCGTAGCCTGTGAAGAGATATTTGGACCGGTTCTGTCACTTATCTCTGCGGCAGACTCCGAAGAAGCACTGAATATTGCCAATGCAGTTGAGTACGGGCTCAGTGCAGGTATCTTCACCCGGAATCTGAACTCAGTGCTGGATTTTGCAGACCGGATAGAGGCTGGAATCGTGAAGATCAACGGTGAGACCGCCGGTGTGGAACCACAGGTGCCGTTTGGCGGTATGAAGGCGAGTTCTTCCGGAGACCGCGAGCAGGGCAAGGCTGCGATTGAGTTCTTCACCGATACCAAGACGGTCTATGTCGATCGCAGCGCCACATAGGTGCGGGACGAGACGAGCCAGGCAGACACGATATTACCGAAATGGCCGATTTTCCGGTGATATATGGTTGCGAATCCGGTGAAATCATGAAGACCGAACTAGAACGAATCTTAGACCTTCAGCTTGAATTTACAGGGACTACATTCCTGCAATGAAGGAACGCGGGCTGTTAGTAAGGAATGCAGGTCCTTCATGGCTAAAAAGTTTCGGTGACCCTTTAGCAAGCGCGATTGCTATTCCAAAGCGGTTCTTTATGGCAGAGGGCAAGGACGGAGCTGGCGGTTTTGCTCTAATCCCCTGGTTTAGATTCTCGGACAGACGGAGATGCGTCATTGCCGTCACTCATGGAATCGGCTTCCAAAGCCATTCGCAACCCGGTCAGAGATTCAGGTTCATTTGCCGGCCACTCTCCCTCCTGGAGCAAACATGCTGGAAGCAATTGTTCTGCCGCTGGGCCAGGAATATCTGGGACGGGGTTAATACCGTGTTTTGAACAATGGGGCTGAATGCGATGTTCCTAAAACCATTCAGATTGCGCCAGGTCAAACGTTGATAGACTCGCAACAGGTACGCGTTGCGGTTCACGGAGATCTTTGATGCGCAAGATTCTGGCACTGGTGCTTGCCGCCTGGTTTCTGCCTCTATTTTTTATCGTGGTGACGGCTAATCACGTCCTGGACACAGTCTCCAAACCGGATGTTGTTATCGGAATGGTGGATAATGCTGAGATCTTCAACTACGCGTATGACCACCTGATGGAAAACCTGGTACACGATGTTGTCTCAAAAGGTGTTGAGGTCGACTCTGGCCTAAGCGACTCATCGGAACCTATGACCCTCAGCTTTGATGATCCTGACGTCGCGGCGGCGGCTATAACCTCGTCCCTTGAGACGCTGGTTCCACGGGAGTACCTGAAACAAAAATTCGAGGAAAGCATGCGGGGTGTTGTCCCATATGTAACTGGTAAAACTGACGAGTTCGAAATAGATCTGGAAGTACAGGAGCGCGTTCGTGCGGTTCCGGATGCAGTTCGGGTTCTTGTTTTGGAATTAAACCTGATCGAACAGGTTACAGACGATCTGCTGGTGCCTCAGATTGCAGAATTCACTTCCCAGATATCCGGCAATGCACTGGGTATCAGTTTCACGGAGCAGGAGAACGAGGACAACACTCGCGTGATATTTGCCCCTGAGTGGGTGGAACAGCAGCTGTTCGGCGCGATTGATGAAATCACTCCGTACTTCGCAGGAGATTCCGACGGTTTCGAAATTGAAATCGAACTCGATAATCGGGTTGTCGTCGTCGGCGAGATTCTCAAGGACAAAATTAAAGCTGAAGACACCCTTTATCAGCTGGTCTTCACGAAGGTTATCGACCCTGCTATACAAAATACTGTGGATCAATCGACATCCGTCGGATTCGGCGTTTCTCTGAGCGAACAGGAAGTTACAGAAGCTGTCGAAGTTATTGCACCCCGTGACTGGGTCCGAGGGCACGGAGACGCTGTAATCGACGTGCTGGTCGAATACATGATCGGGAACTCAGATGATCTGAATTACTCGATTGACATGTCTGAGCGTAAGGCTGCCGCCGTAGCGGAACTGCAGGGACTTGCGCGCACCAAGCTGGTAAGGACTCTGGAGGTTTTGCCTACATGCGGTTCTTCCGCCGAGAGGTTCAGCGCCGCGGCTGCTGTCACATCTGGAAAGGTTCCACCCTGTTTGTCCGGGGGGCCCATGATCAACATCGCTCTAAACTCGTTTGTTCCTAAGATGGATCAGCAGGTCGAGGCCTTTGTGGTTGACCAGATTCCGGGGGAAATTTCTTATTCCTTATCAGACTTCGGGTCACAGGCCGGTGGATCAGAAAATCCTTTCGAAGATGCGCGTAAGCGGGTGCTTGAAGGCCTGAGCTTCAGCGAGCAGGACCTGCTTAATATGATCTCAGATGAAAACGATCCTGAATCCAGGGCCGACGCCGAAGAAAAGCTCAAGACTCTCGCTGCAGGTGTGGTGATTACAGAGAAAGATTTTATCGACGCCCTGGGCCCGGATTTATCACAGCAGTTCGAGGATGTGCGGGGTTATATGAAAACCGGGCTGGCCATACGCTGGCTGCTCTGGGTGGTCGTTCTAATACCGCTAATAGCCATCGCTTTCATTGCCGGTGGTGGGTGGATGGGCCGCCTGAAATGGGCCGGGGGCGTCGCGGCGGTGGTTGCACTGATCGTCTACCTGGGTATTGGAGTCGGCTGGTCGTTTGTCGATGTCGCGATCGAGCAGAACCCTGATTTTGCTGTCGACGTGAACCCCGAATTTCGAACGGATTACCCGCGACTGGCTGCTGAACTGGAAAGCGACGAACCGGTCGTCCGACTCCAGCGTGCACTCGAGTCGTGGCAGCGGGGCTGGCGCAGTCAGACTGTCCCGTGGATTATCGCCGGGCTTTTGGCCTTTGCGGTAGGGGTCGTTTGGCCGCGAACAAAAGCGCTGCGGGGTGACCGCAAAATACCCTGGCCGCCGCTGGGTAAAACCGGGGGACCTTCAGCGCCAGCACCGGCCGCAGTACCCCCCCCTGGAACCGTCACCGACGTGGCCGAAATTGATTTAGATGAAGACGACGACCTCGATTACAAACCGGGCGAAGACGACCCGGACCTGGACCCGGACTCAGGGTCGAAACCCGGGACCAGTGGGTCCCAATTTTAGGCTCGGATTCGACTGGAGTGTGCGCTAGATAGCGCCTCGTTCGATCGCGTTGATCACCATGCGAGCCGCTTTCGCCACCAGGCCGGGGTCCACGGTGTCAGGTGTGTCTGTGGGCCGGTGGTAGTGCGGATTCCTGAAGTTCGCCGTGTCGCTGATCATCACCGCTGGAATACCGGCGAGCCAGAACGGCGCATGGTCGCTGCGGCGCAGGTTGCGAAACATCGGCATCCACCTCGGAACTTCCAGCGGCAGTATCGGCAGCTGGATAGCGGGCGTCGCCGCGCTTTTTTCGAGCTCCCTTGAAATGGCCCGCCCTGGTCCTCGGGAAAGAATCAACAGTGATTCGGCAGAAAAATTCTGCCGGACCAATGCCTTGTAGGTCCTTCGGAACAGGAACCTGAACGAACCGGGCAACCGCTGTTTTTTAGAGGTCGAAGTGAACCCTACCGATTCGAATATGATCGCGGCACCCGGTGTGTCGTACGGTGTAAGCCGTGCAACGTAGGCCGTTGATCCATGAAGACCCTCTACTGGCGTTTGCATCTCTTCGGCGTCGAACGCCACGAAGGCGATCGCGCGATCACTCTTCTCACTGGCAAGCGTTCGCGCGCATTCCAGCAAGGCAACGACTCCGCTCGCATTGTCGTCGGCACCCGGCGATCCGGGAACAGTATCGTAGTGGGCGCCGATCAACATACTCCGTGGAACTGGTGAATTGCCCGTACGACCGTTCAGGGTTCCGATCACGTTGATGCCCTGCCGCGGCGGGGTTTGCCCCGGAATTTCGAAAGACTGGCGCGAAGCCACCAGGCCGATCCGCTTGAACTCAGCGGCAATCCATTCGGCCGCCTCCGCATGTCCTGCGGGATTTTCGCGTGAGTTCCGGGGGGCGGATGCCAGCTCCCGGATATCGTGTTCGATGCGTGATTCACTTACCAGAGAATTCACCTGTGATCGCGGTTCAGGATTGGCGTTCGACTTGGTGGGCTCGCCTGCCGCGCGTATACTCCGCCAGCCAGCATATTAGGTGGCTTGAATTATATGAGGCAAGGTCCGCCCGGCAGACCGGTCGTTTTGGAGTTGTGATGTACATTCTGATGGTGCGAGTGAAGGTCAAACAAGACCGTATCGACGAGTTCATCGACGCCTCGATCGGCGATGCAAAAGGCTCGGTTTTGAACGAGCCGGGTTGCCGACGGTTCGACATTATCCAGGCTGCCGATGACCCGACTTCGTTCGCTTTCTGCGAGGTGTATAACGACGAAGCCGCTTTCGAGGCCCACAAGACGTATCCACACTTCAAGAAGTGGGATGCGGCGGTAAAAGACATGTTCGATGGGGCGGTAGAGGTCTCGTTCTGCAAGCCGGTATTCCCACAGGGCGATGCGAACTGGGATTCATATCGTGCCCACATCGTCGACGACGTTTACTTCGCTTCCAGCCTGCATGTAATCCATTCGCCAAAATTCGTCCAGAAAGACAAGGTGGATGCATATATCGAGGCGATTACCCTCGACGGCATTGGCTCGACCAGCGAAGAGCCGGGGTGCCTGCGCTTCGATGTCTACCAGAATGTGAAGGACCCGACCGAATTGTATCTCTACGAGGTCTACGCCAACCCCGACGCGTTCGAATACCACAAGGGCACACCACATATCAGCAAATGGGTTGAGACGGTGAAAGACTGGTACGACCCGAGTCGCGACGGTGGCGCCCGGGTCGGACGCAACGTGTGGCCGCCCGATAACTGGGCGTGGAATTCCGGGAAGCCCGGCAGGTAGGCGAAAAACCTCAGGGCAAGAACACGTAAGAGAATTTCTGGAGCAACCAAAAGCGCCGGGGCAGCGGGTGGCAAAACCCTGCACCCCGGCGCTTATGTTTTCAGTAACTGGTTGACCTAACGCCAATCGTCAACGAATTTGTAATCGCTTACGCAGCGACTGCGTCGGGCGACTGCTGTATCTCTTCAAGGGCGGAAGCTTCACTTTCACTGATCACCTTCGCAATGTCGAGAAGGATGATGAGCTTGTCGTCGGTCTTGACGATGCCGGTCAGGTACTCAGAGTCGTCGGTGGTTATTACCGATGAAGGCGGCTCGATCGAGTCAGATGGTGTGCGACTGACTTCCGTCACCGCATCAACCACCATTCCGATGTCCTGGCCGTCGACATCGACAACGACGATCCCGTGCTCATCGGTGCGCTCGGTACTGGGCATTGAGAAGCGCGCCCTGAGGTCGACCACCGGGTTCACCTTGCCGCGGAGGTTTATGACGCCCTCAACGAATTCGGGAACCCGTGGTACGCGGGTAATTTCCTGCATGCGGATGATTTCCCGGACCTGGCTGATGTCGACGCCATAGGCCTCTTTGTTGAGGTCGAACAATACGACCTGCCGCTCGCCCGTTACACCATTGTTTTCAGACATGATTGCAAGTACTCCCTGTCTTCATATCTCAATGTGGAAGTGACCGCAGGTGCGATCGCAGGATTCTGTTAATCCTTTTCATAGTCGGGGATTGGCGGTGTGTACACATAGGAGCAATGGCCTATTGCACTGGGAGAACTGCCTAATGCCCCGGCTGGCGGGCGGGCGGAACGGGCCCGGGCCCGCAGCAGCTAAACGTTAAGTCGGTAGAAGTGGGCGGCTGTCCCGCCAAACACGTCCGCCTTCTCAGCCGGTGAAAGCGAGCCTAGAATCTCGCGGGCCGCGTCGATTACCTGTCCGTAGCTTCCGGCCAGGGTGCATACCGGCCAGTCGCTGCCAAACATCAGCCGGTCCGCACCGAACATGCCCAGAACGTGGTGGACATATGGCCCGAGGTCATCCACCGACCAATTCTGATGATCGGCCTCGGTGATCATTCCTGAAACTTTGCAGTGAATTCCGTTGATGCTCGCGACTTTCCGCAGATCAGTCAGCCACGGCTCGACCACATGGTCGGCAATTAGCGGTTTTGCGATGTGATCGACGACTCCCCGCAGGTCAGGCACCTGGTCCATCACCTGGGGGATGAACGGTAGATTGGGCGGTTTTGCGAGAAAGTCGAATGGAATACCGCGTCTGGCGAGTTCTTTCAGACCGTTTACCGCTCCCGAATTTACGATCCAGCCCGGATCTTCTTCCGATTCCCAGATATGGCGCACACCCACGAAGTAGTCGCTCCGTTGAAGCTCGTCGAGCGTGTAGCCAACTTCGGGGTCGGTGAGGTCGACCCAGCCGACGACCCCGGCGATGAACTCATGCGCATCGGCGAGTTCGAGCAGCCAACGTGCCTCGTCGGGAGATGCGACCGCCTGAACCGTAACGGCGTAATCGATACCGGCCTTCGCTCTCAGGGGACTCAGGTCTTCAGGGCCGTAGTCAGTCGCCAGCGGGCTTCCCTCCGGCATCCATGAATAATCAAACCGGTCGATCTCCCAGAAATGGTGGTGACTGTCGATTACGGGTATTTGGTCATGGTTTTCGGGCAAGGTGTGTACCTGATGACGGTTGAGCGGCGTGAATTCGTTTTCCCCGGGCGTGGTGGGACTAATGGATGGATCCTAAACGGCGATCTTGCCGATTTCCGGTTTGCCCTGGGTCGCGGTGTTGTGCTTGCCTGCGAAGTTTGCATCGCCGTACCAGAGCTCGCCGTCTTTGATCGAAAGCCCGTGGATGTAGGCATCACCGGGGTCCAATGTAATTCGTTCTTTTTCTGCTCCCGTTTCAATGTCATACTTCACAATTACGTTGTCGGTCGTGTGCGCGCACCACAGCCCATCACCCACGCGGGCCAAACCGTGCAGGCGGGGGAGTTGCACTTCGAACTTGTGAACGATTTTGTACCCTTCGGACGGATCGACAAGAAATATCGCGAGCGGGTTGAACGCGGTAATCCACATCTTTCCCTCGTCCCATTCAATCCCGTGAATACCGCCACCGTCCGGGGTCCTGAAACGGTCGACCGCTTCGCCGGTCTGCAAATCGAGCTTGTAAATGTAACCGAGACCGGTGTCGGTCGAGCGTGCGGGGCGTGAGGCCGATTCGCCATTCGACGCCGTCCAGAGATATCCCCCACCTACCGTGATACCGGAGCCGTTTGCGGTGGGGGTGTTGATCGTCCGCAACAGCCTGCCAGTCTCGTCGACCACATAGACGTTATCTGTCTTCTGGTCCATCACGAACAGACCTTCGTCGGTCCACTGTAGGCCATTGGGCATTTCGCAGGGGGATTCGATCTGTTTGATGGCTTTCATAAAAATTCTCAGTGGTGTTCGCGGGGGTATTCAAGTTCCGGTATCAATCGATCTTGCGCTTCTGGTGCAAGCTGGCACCGCAATAATGTTTCCGTTGCGCGCCCGAGTCAAGTCTGCAAAAGGTTGGAGTAATTACGAATACCGGTTGGATGTTGCACTCTTTAGGTATTCTGGAATTGGAGTTACAATAGAAGGGTGAAGTTGAAAAGGGCGATCGCAAATATCTGATTTATCTAATTTCTTCCCGCCTCCGCCCACACCAACTCACCTTTGATAAATAGCCGCCGGAATAGCGGGCCGCAGCGCTGTGCGTCCGGTGTGGACTTATAAACGGAGGCTCCAATGCCCTCTAAGTCTTCTACGAAATCGGTGATCCGCGAAAATGAACGCGTGATGGTATTCATCGACGGGAGCAACCTGTACCACGTACTCACCCAGAGTTGCGGCAGGCACGACCTTCAATTCGACAAGTTCGCCCTCAAGCTGGCCAACGGTCGAGATCTGAAACGGATTTACTACTACAACATTCGTCAGGAGTCGGACACCAACCCTAACATGGGCGTCGAGCAGCAGAAGTTCCTCGATTCGATGTACGACACTCCATATGTGGAAGTTCGGCTAGGAATCTGGAAACAACGCGGCGACATCATGGTTGAAAAGGGCGTCGACGTTATGCTGGCGACCGACCTGATCACCCATGCCTACAAAGACCACTACGACACTGCGATAGTCGTCAGCGGCGACGCCGACTTTTACCCTGCTCTGCAGGCTGTAAAAGATGTCGGCAAGCACATAGAAGTAGCGGCGTTCGACATGAACCTGTCTGGCGAGTCAGCACGGGTTGCCGATGTCGTCGTCAAGTTCAATAAGACGTATTTTACAGGATTGTGGATGACCCGGACACAGGCAAAGTCACGCGCCGCAGCCGCTGTCCGACCCGAAGTTTCCGACGAGGCGGCATCGCCAAACGGTGAGGACAAGGCGGCGACGAAAGCTGCGTCGGCACGCCGTTCGGGAACCCGAAAAGCCGCATCTACCACATCCCGGACGCGGCGCACGGCTGCCTCTGGTGGTTCAGGCACACGTACACGAAAGCCGACTGCGGACAGAGGCGCTGATCGTGCGAAATCGGACGCTCCGGAAGAGACTCGTGCGCCAGCCGCCAGCAGGGGAAAACAGGAAACTGCTGATCAGGAGAGCAGCGGCACCGGAATGCGCCGAACCCCAACTCGCCGGCGCGTTGGTGGCACTTCCCCAACTGGCGGAAACGCCAACGGGACGCGCAACGGACGCACGACGCCAAAGCCACCGGCCCTAAGGACTTCAACCGAGTCGAAACCCGATACGGCCGAAGCGGTGCGGGTTGGAACCCCGGAGCGTCGACGCAGCTGGCGGGACCGCCTCGGCCTCAACACCAACGACGAATAATCCACGGATTCTGGCCGGGCACAACTCCCTGCCTGCGCGGCAGAAAATTAGCCCGACTGGGTAGCAAATAAACCCGGAGTTCCGGACCTGCCCGCCTACCAGTCGGCTTCGAGGATGACATCGCTAATCGATGTCATCCTTTTTTGTTGCTCGCCATCCTTGTTCATCGAATATATGTCGAGCGAGCCGTTTCCTTCCGAAAGGAAAAGTATCGAAGAGCCGTTCGAGTTCCAACGCGGTGCCGCATCGATGACCCTGTTCGAGGTTAACTGCTTCGTATCTTTACCGTCTGGGGTAACGATGTAAATTTCCGCGTTCCCGGTCGCCTCGCTTACGAACATGATGTGCTTACTGTCGGGTGCCCACCGGAAACTGGCCTCATCGAAATCGTCCGGCGCAACATTGACGGACTTGTCGCCGTCCTGGTCGGTAACCACAAGGTTGCTCGTCGCATTGCCTGCGGTACCGGTAGTTCGGCTAAAGGCGATCTTGCGTCCGTCGGGTGACCAGCGGGGGTCGGTGTCTCGCCCCGTGGTGACGGTTATCTCGTCAACTCCGTTCGGGTTTCTGCGCCTTATCCCTGTCGTATCGCCATCGACGACCGCGTACAGCAGCCATTCACCATCCGGCGACCAATCGCCAATCTCTGCGGTCTCGGCCCGTGACGTCAGTGCTTCAACTTCGCCCGACTCGACATCGAGCACTGCTATCCAGCTGAACCTACCGGTGGCGATCTCCAAACCAATCGATTTTGAATCGGGAGCCCACCGGAACCGTTTAATTTCCAACCCCTGATCGGAAATCTGACGCTTCGATGCTCCGTTCCAATCCATCAGCCACAGGGCCGGGGCGCCGTTTCTTCTCGACAGAAACGCGATCATGTTTTTCTTCGGCGACCACGCTGGCGCAAAGTCTTCACCGGCGGCACTTGTTAGCCGCACCGGGAGTCCCGATTCGTTGTCAACCCGGTAGATATCGGCATTCCCTTCAGAAACGGCGGTGAACACCACTTCACCCCTACCCGCATTCGAGCCACCGCCGCCGCATGCCGCCAGCCCGACCGCGAGCAAGATCAGGACGAGGATAGATCCGGGAGAAGCGAATCTGCGAAATGGGAACGTCGAAATACTTACCATTGGAAACGTCGTTTCTACTCGGTCAGTTTTTGAAGAGATTTAGGAATCGTTGATTTAAGGGCACTTTGGACCCTGAGCGTAACCGTAGCAACGGCCTCATGCGGCCAGTAGTTGAACACGATAGCGGATTTTCGGCACTCTCACACGGTTCCGTATAGCCTGTCTTGTTGAGGCCACACTTCGCTTCGCTGGCACTACGCGGATAACTGCATTTCTCCGATACTGGTGCATTGACCGCCCGATTGATGAATGCTAGTTTCCGGAGGGCATAGTACATCTCGAGCACGAACAGCTCTCGACTTTAGAATTCTTCCCCCGAGCCCCCATTTGAGGAACCCGCGATGCCGTCACTCCAGAGTCTCCTGGACAAGGTCGAACTGGCTACCAGTGAAATCGTAGAGTTGGAACAGGCCCTGGTGCGAATTCCATCGGTCAACACCGGATTCATGCCAACGGGCGGTGAAACTGTGGTCGCCGAATTCGTCAGAGACTGGTTGGACGGCGAGGACTTCGCCTCCGAGATTCTTGCCCGCGACCCTGATCGTGGAAACATTATTTCGGTGTATCCGGGCGGCGACGACGATACTCGACTGATGCTGATGTCGCACACCGATGTCGTTCCGGTTGAGGATGAAACCAAGTGGAATTACGAACCGTTCGCCGCCGAAATTTCCGGTGGTCGCGTTTACGGCCGCGGGGCGTCCGACTGCAAGGCCCTGTTGACGTGTCAGCTGATGGCTATGGCGATCATGCGGCGCTCCGGGGTGCGGTTGGACCACGGGCTGCGCCTTGTTAGCGGTGCCGATGAGGAACACGGCGGGCGCTGGGGCTTCGGCTGGCTTGCCGACAATCACCCCGAGTCGCTCGCGTCACAGTTTGCCGTGAACGAGGGTGGGGGGACTCCCGTCGAAATAGGCAACACGCTCACATATTTGCTTGGAACCGGCGAAAAGGGCCGAATGGAGCTCCACATCACCCTGCGCGGCGAGAGCGCACATGCATCGGTGCCGTGGACCGGGGTGAACGCCAGTTACCGTCTCTCCCGGGCGCTGAGCGCCATAGAGGGTTATCGGGCAGAACTCGACACATCGCTGCCGATCTTCGATTACATCGGCCAGTTTGGCATTGAGGAAAAACCCTCGCCGATGAATATCGACCGGCTGGTGGCCGAACTCGACGAAACCTCTCCGCGACTGGGGTCGATGCTCCGCGCATTGTCGCGTCTAGTCCTGACACCCACCATGATGTCGGGTGGCATCAAGTCGAACAGTGTGCCCGAAGAGATCAGGCTGACTTGCGATATCCGGACGCTTCCTTTCCAGGACGAGGAATATGTCCGGCGACAACTCGACGAGGCGTTCGAGGGAATCGACGGGCTCGAATATGAAATCGACTATATGTCGGTACCTAACTCCTCAGAGTTCGAGACCGAGTTGACTGAATCGATTAAGAAGGCACAGGCGGCTGCGATAGGCCGGGACGACATCCAGTGGGTCCCCGCCATCAGCAACGGGTTTACTGATTCTCGTTTTACACGGAATCTCGGGATTATCACCTACGGCTTCTCTGGTTCACACCCGGACGACGACCCGATGCTCTCGCGGGCTCACGGTACCGACGAATCGGTGGGAATTGCCTCACTGATCAGCGGCACTCGGAGCATGTTGGCGATTGCCTACGACATGTGCGGGGCGCGATGAGCGTTCGCAAACCGGTGACTTCTAGTGACCTCCGCGATGCGGCCTCGCAGTGTGCCAGTTGGGTATTGCGTGTCGACCCGGCGCTCTGGGACAAACAGGCGTACGGACTGGAGTGGATACGGTCCCGAACTATTTCACACATTGACGACGCGCTCGCTTTTTATTCCCGGAGTCTTGCGAGTAGAAACACCGAGAATCCGGGAGTGCGCGGGCCGGTGTTACAAGAAGGCAGTATCGAGGCATCGGCCCGCCAGATCGAAGCTGGAGCGGAAGTTCTGGTAAGAGTTTCCGATAAGACACCTGAAGGCGTCAGGGCGTTCAGCCCGACTGGCCAGCCTGATGCCGAAGGTTTTCTTGCAATGGCGTGCGTTGAAATCATGGTTCACGGGTATGACGCCGTGGCCGGTACCGAGGCTGAATTCGATCCCGACGACGGGTTGTGTCGGCGCATCCTTGGGCGGTTGTTTCCGTGGGCACCGCCGAACACGCCCGGCTGGACGACCCTGCTCTGGGGGACCGGTAGGAGAGAGCTGGAAGGCCAGGATTTTCTTGGCGAAACATGGGTCTGGCACAACGATCTGCTGGCCGATTGGGAAGGCGCAGTTCCCAGTTATAGCCTCTGGGTAGGTCGAAAATGAACAAAAATCCGGCACCAAACGTCGTGTTCATCATGGCCGATCAAATGAAGGCCTCGATACTCCGAATGTACTCGGGTATCGGTATCGAAACTCCCGCACTCGAACGACTGGCGAGTGAGGGAGTCAGATTCGAGCATGCGATCACGCCTCACCCACTCTGCGTGCCCGCAAGGACATCGGTAATGACGGGTCGCTACCCCCACTCGACCGGGTGCAGACGCAATGAAACACTGATGCCAGAAAACGAACAACACGCGTTTCGAATCTGGAAAAACAATGGTTTTGTGACCGGATTGATTGGCAAGAACCACTGTTTTGTCGAGCCAGACGATTTGGCGCTGTTCGACGTGCGGTGTGAAATCTCGCATCAGGGGCTGCCGAAAGGCACCTACGCTGGCGAAAACGTTGGCAACACCGGGATGGATTGGGTTGTGTCGGCCTCAGACATCGATACTGCCCACGAGCCGCGTGTGGCACTTCGTGAAAACGCCCAGAGCCCGCGCATTGCCTATCGGGTTTCCGATTCTCCAGAAGAACACTTTGGAACCGCGGTGATCGCAACTCAGACCGAGGAGTTTCTGGAAAAATACGCCCGCGGCGAATACCCGCAGGACCCGGGTCAGCAGGGTGGTTCTGAACTCGCTCCGTTCGCGTTATGGGTCTCGTTCCCCGATCCGCACGAACCCTTCGAGGCACCCCGTCGCTACGTCGACATGTTCCCGCCATCCGATGTGGTCATGCCACCTCAACGCACCGACGAGTACACCGATGGCACTTCGCCGGAACGCAACCGGGTGCTGGCGCGTATGATGCGGCAGACAGACGTCCTTGAGGAGCACCGCAGGGGCGTTATCAGCGTTTACCAGGCAATGACGCGGTTTGTTGACGATGGCATTTCACGAATCCTCGACAAGCTGGATGAACTTCGACTCCGAGGTAACACCATCGTTGTCTTTACATCCGATCATGGCGATTTCATGGGTGAACACGGCATGGCGATAAAAGGCGGTGTTTTTTACGACTGCCTGGTACAGGTGCCGATGATAGTTTCCTGGCCCGGCGGTGGCGTCCCAGAGGGTGTGGTCGACGGTTCGATGACCAGCACGCTCGATATCCTTCCCACGTTGCTCGAACTGCAGGGTCTGGCTTCGTTTGGTGAGATCGGCTCCGGATGGGCACGGGCCAGCAGCCGCGAGCCGACCGCACTCACAGAAGCCGAAACTCGGTACATGCAGGGACGACCACTGCCCACGGTTACTCCGACGGTACCTCGAATGGCAGCATTTTCGGAGTACGGGACCGGTGGTCCACCGGTAACGATGGCGGTCCTTGATGGGTTCGAAGAGCCATTTGGCTATAAAACGATCATCGAGACACTCTGGGGCAGGGAAGCTGAGGGCCGCCGCAAGATGGTGAGGACTCGCGAGTGGAAGTATGTGACCGACCCGATGGCACGGGGCGCGACGTTGACATCGGGCTCGGACGGTGGGCCGGGCGATGTCGATGAGCTTTACGATCTGACTCGGGACCCCTGGGAGCTTCGCAACGTTGCGCAACAACCGGAGAACGCGGGTGTAATTTCGGAGATGCGGTCGCTGCTCGCGGGTTGGATGATCGATACCGAGGACCCTGCTTCCGTCGAGATTCCCGAGACTATCGGACGGGCGGTTCCTCGATGACATTTACGTTCCATGAGTCGGTGAATTCCGTTACGATTTCCGTTATTCAATTACTGACTCGAATTTCTTTTCTTGAAACGAGTTCAGCGGCACGAAGTGCCTGAAGGACGAGGTTAATGGTCCGATTCCAATTATTCCCCGGTGTGAAGGTCATTGCGACCATGGCTTTACTCATAGTGGTTGCGGCAGTCGCAGCATGTGGTTCCGACGATTCTTCAGTTGTTGCCGGGGGAGGTGGTGACCCTGAAAATCCGAAGATCATCCGAATCGTTGAATCGACTTCAGTATTCACCGAGGACAATGTCAGGGCGATCGGCTGGAAGCCCCAGAGAGATCTCCTGATTGATTACCCAGGGACTACGGTTGCGAAGTGGGGTTTCTTGAATACCAAGGAAGTCGGGGTGCTGATCTACGCGACAGCAGAAGAGGCGAAGACACTCGGGGTTGCTGCCGCCGACGTCCAGACTTTCCGGAGGCCGGAGGACGGGCATGCCCCTGACGAGGGGATCGACCGTATATCGTGTCGACAGGCCGCTGGTCAGTCGGCCGTAAAGGCGATCACCAGAGATCTGCCGAAAGTCTTCTCGGCTTCCTACCTTGATCCTGGTTCAGCCGATTCCGAAAAAGTCGAAGGCCAAGGGTACTGCCCGAACCGATTCCCGACTTACAACGATTACACGGTGATCGGGAACCTGGTGATGATGTGTGAGGGTGACGGCCGAAATCTGATCGAGCCCTCAACCAACTGTAAAGAGTTGGAGAAGTGGCTTACCCAGTAGGCCGCAACGCCGGGTCGATATCAGATTTGCCAGATGTGACCTTGAGCCGGTCGACCGCTGCCGGTTGCTAGAACCGGAAATAGATAAAGTCCGCTGAAACGTCGGCTCGCAGCAGCAGGATTCCGATAAAGGATGCGAGCGTAACTGCGGTCAAGCCAACCGTCCGGCTCACGTCCGTTCGAGCCCAGTAGGCTCGGAGCCTCGGCCGGTCGATGATCGCATGCAGCCAAATCGGCAGCGAGTAGAGCAGGGCGGTCGCACCCAGCGCCGCGGCCAGCTGTATTTCCCGAATCTGGCTAAAAAGATTCTCTCCGATAAAACCCAGGTCGCCTTCACGAAACAATGCCCAGCCAGCCCCGATAAATAAGAGCGTAATGGCAGTCGAAACGGGTCCGGTGAATCGCCCGTTCTCTCGCGAACCGCTGCGCCAGATCAAGATTAACCCCGCGTGAAAAAGTCCCCAGATCACGAAGTTCCATGCCGCACCGTGCCACAGGCCGCCGAGGACGAACGTGATCACCACGTTGATAACGATCCGACGGCGGCCTGACCTGTTGCCGCCGAGCGGAATATAGACGTAGTCGCGCAGCCAGGTCGACAGCGTAATGTGCCAGCGTCGCCAGAAGTCGGCAGGCGACGATGCGAGCCACGGGTGCCGGAAGTTAGGTGACAGGTCAATGCCCAGCAGGCGTGCCGAGCCGCGGGCGATATCTGTGTAGCCGGAGAAATCGGCGAGGATTTGAATTCCAAACGCAAACACACCGACCCACAGCATCGCCGCTCCCGGTTCCGAGGTCGAGAAAATCCTGTCGACGATCACCCCGACATTGTCGGCAATCACCAGTTTCTTGAACAAGCCCCAGGTAAGCAACGACAGTCCAGAGGCAACCTGGTCGGGCCTGAATTTTCGTGATCGCTCGAACTGAGGGAGCAGATTGGACGCCCGCTCGATCGGTCCCGCCACGAGCTGCGGAAAGAAGCCGATGAATAATGCGGTATCGGCGAAATCTCGTCGGACATGAGTGCGACCCACGTACACGTCGATCACATAACCGAGCGACTGGAACGTATAAAACGAAATGCCGACCGGCAGGATGATCTTCAGCGTCGAATCGAAGCTGGCCAACCCGATTGAGTCCAGTACGATCGCCATATTGCTGACAAAGAAGCCAGCGTACTTGAAAAATCCAAGCGCTCCGAGCGACGCCAGGACTGCGAGCACCAGGTATAGCCGGGCATGCTTGCGGTCGCTGTCAATCGCCCGCGCCGCAAGGTAGTTCACTATCGTGTAGCCACCAAGTAAAAGTGCCAGTCTCGGATCGACATAGGCGTAAAAAACGTAGCTGGCTATCAGCAACAGCGCGTTCTGGCCGCGCCGTGGCAAAAACCAGTACCCGGCAAAGACAGCAAGCAGCAGCGCTGCGTAATCGAACGACTGGAACGTCACGGGTTGTCACCCCTGTCCGGAAGCAGCAGCTCACTGAATATCTCGGTATATAAACTGCGGTACCGGTTAATCAGGTGGTAACCGTCGTAGTACATTCCGGCGTCGATATACGGGTGGCCTGTCATATCGATGTAGTGGACACCGTTCGTCGCCAGGTAGTCCGATAAGTCGGACGTGTACCTGGCCAGGACATCGGGTTCGTTGGGTGTGCCACCGTCCATGGGTCTTGCCGAGACACGCACGAGTATCAACTCGACCGAAAGTTCGTTGGCCTGTCCGATGAGCAATGGCAGAAAAGAATTTTCGGCCACGAAATCAAATACACCGTGGAATTTTGGCTGTTGGATGTCCGGATTATTCGCAAATGCGCGCCTGTTCGCGAAGTCGAAAAAGCGGTCGGCTGCGGCGCTGGCCTCCGCTCGGCTTGTTCCGGCGAGAAACGCCCCTGCCGAACCTACTGAATTTCGATCGGGCGACGAAGCGTCGGCGAGCGGATAAATCGTCGTGAACACTCGCTGGATCCTGTCGTCAAAAGTCTCAGTATTCGAAACGACCAACCGGTAGTCGGCTTCAATACCGCGCGAAAGACGTTCGGTCAACGTGTTATCTTTCCGCCCGGTAAACGAGATCGGACGCGTGATCAGGTCGTCATGGAAAAAGATGAAGACCCTTTGCGGTCGGTTCGCACTCGCACCAATTACATTCTTTAGCTGCAGGTACCAGGCACCCGGCCCGGTGCCATCGACTGCGAGGGATGCTGACCGAACACCAGCCAGTTCGTCCAGGTAGCCGGTGTCGATACGGGTTTCGAGCAGTGAGTTGCCGAGAAATACGATTTCAGGTGCTGCCGAATCAAGACGGTCGACCGCTGACTGATCAAACGGTTCCGCAACTCTCGCCCGCCCTAACAGGGTCGGCACGACGAGGACCACAATAAGCATTGCAGCCAGTAGTAGAGTGGCGCGACGGCGGGTACTGCCGGGAGTGCCCTGCTCGTCAGCGGTCTGGGAGTTACATGGTGGGTCGGTCGTCATAGGCCGAAAGTGTATTACTGTCCCGAGTCGTGATTCAGTGTGTAAACTCGGCATCACAAGCATCCATAGTGTCGTCACCGAACACGACGCGCGGCGGCAGTTGGTATAACGGCTACTCTCACATCGACCGACCACATAGAATGTCGTGTCTGGCAAAACTGCACGCCAGAAATGCGGCCACGTAAGAAAAGGAAGATCGGACGTGAAGGCAAATCCATTGAGAGCCGGTGTGGCCCGCGGCGAGCTACAGATCGGAACGTGGGTGAACATGATGCGCAATCCGGCGTCAATGACCATGTTCAAGCAGGCCGGGCTCGATTTCGTGCGAATCGACATGGAGCATTCTTCCCCATCGATCGAAACCGTCGCCGATTTCGCTGCGATGGGACGCGCACTCGACTTCCCGGTGATGGTCCGCCCGCCGGAAGCCAACCGCGAGTGGATCACACGGCTGCTCGATATCGGCATCTACAACATTCATTGTCCGCAGGTCGACACTCCACAGCACGCTGCCGAAATAGTGGCCGCTTCCCGCTACACACCGCGGGGGTCGAGGGGCATGAGCGGTGGGAGCCCGGGTAACGATTTCGATACTTCAATGCCCATGATGGAACGGCTCAAATTCACAAACGATCAGGTCTTCATCACGGTCATGTTTGAGTCGGCACAGGCGTTTGAACACCTCGACGAGATCGCCGCGATGGACGGGATCGACGCACTGACCCTCGGCCCGCAGGACCTCGCTCAGGACCTGGGTGTATTCGGCACCCCCGACCAGGACAGGGTGCTGGACGAAAAACGGACTCAGATCGTCGAGGCTGCGAACAAGTACGACAAGACCTGCGCCATGCTGGTCGGCTCAGCTGAACAGGCGAGGCAGTGGCGAGATGCGGGAGTGTTGCTTGTGGTCTATTCGACCGAAGTGAGCGTGCTCATGGACGGCTACAAGTCGGCGCTCGCAGAAATTCGCCCCTGAGCGTCGACAGAAACCGGGGCGATGCGGCATTAAGATTTGTCGGGAATGGCCGGGCTGCAAAAGAGGGCGGAGCATGAGCAGTGTAAAACTGGGTCCGATAGGCCAGAACGCGATACATGTGAGTGACATCGAACGGTCGGTCGAGTTCTACGGCGCCAAGCTGGGAATGGCGAAGATATTCGCAGCGCCGAACCTCGCCTTTTTCGACAACGCCGGAACTCGCCTGATGCTCAGTACAGGTGAAGAGGAACCTTCTGGCGAGCGGTCGGTGACTTATTACACGGTCGACTGACCAGACCTCCACAAACGTATCCAGTTGAAAAATCAGATACTGGATGAATTGGAGGGAGGCAGAAATGCCAGGAAAAGGTCACAGCCCGTAGCAGGTCTTGAATAAGCACCGGTAAGTCGAGGTTGCCGTTGCAGGCGGCAAGAGCGTCGG
>CAJWWK010000004.1 GCA_913048295.1 uncultured Dehalococcoidia bacterium | reverse complement strand
GGCCAGATGGAGATGATCGACGGGGCATCGGAAGCCCACGCTGAACCCGAACCCCCGAAGCCACTCGGCGAATACGAAGTCGTAACCGATATGACAGCCCTCAAGTCGATGATCGCCGAGCTGGAAGCAAAAGGCGAGTTCGCGTTCGACACTGAAACCACCGGCCTCAATTCGATGACTTCCGACCTCGTGGGCCTCTCGTTTGCCATCCGCTCCGAACACGCCTGGTATGTGGCGGTGGGTCACACCGAAGGCGACCAGGTTCCGTTCGCCGAAGCTCTCGCCGCACTCAGGCCCCTGTTTGAAGACGACTCGATCAAGAAGACGGCCCACAACGCCAACTTCGACATGATGGTTCTCGCCTCGGCTGGAATCGAAGTGAAGGGCCTGAACTTTGACACGATGATCGCCGCCCAGTTGTGCGGTCGTCGTGCGATCGGCCTGAAGCAGCTTGCACTCGAACTTTTCCAGGCCGAAATGACCGAGATCAAAACGCTGATCGGTGTCGGTCGCAAGCAGATTCCGATGTCCGAAGTCCCGATCGAAACGGCAGGTCCGTACGCCGCTGCCGACGCCGATTTCACCTGGCGGTTAAAAGAGTATTTCGAACCGGAGATCGACAAGCACAACGCCCGGTACGTAAACGAAGAAATCGAACTGCCCCTGTTGCCCGTAATCATCGAAATGCAGCGGAGCGGCATGGTCATCGACAAATCGGCACTCGCCGAAATGTCGGAAACCCTCGGTGCCGACATCGAGCTGATCCAGCAGACGGCGACTGCGATCATAGGCGGCCGGGAGTTGAACCTCGCATCCAACCGGCAGGTCGCCGATCTGCTGATCGACGAACTCGGCGCACCGAAGACCCGCAAGACCAAGACCGGCTACTCGATGGACGCCAGCGCGCTCGACAAGATCCGGGAGACCAGTGGGCTCGACGAGCGGGTGTACCAGGTCGCCGACGCGGTGCTGAAGTACCGGGAACTCACAAAACTCAAGTCCACCTATGTCGACGCGCTCCCCCTCCTCGTAAACCCGGCGACCGGGCGGGTGCACACCAGCTTCAACCAGGTCGGCTCGGCGACGGGTCGCCTCTCGAGCACCGACCCCAACGTTCAGAACATCCCGGTGCGCACTGAGCTTGGCCGTAAAGTCCGCAAAGCGTTTGTTGCCGATGCGAAAAACGGCTGGCAATTCCTGGCGGCCGACTACTCGCAGATCGAACTGCGGATTCTGGCGCACATGTCGCGGGAACCAGGACTTCTCCAGGCCTTCGACAACGGCGAGGACATTCATGCCGCCACCGCCCGCGCGATGTACGGGGTCGAGGATGTGATGCCCGATCAGCGCAGGATTGCGAAGATACTGAACTTTGGCGTGATCTACGGTCTCGGTCCGGTCGGAGTTGCCCGGCAGACCGACCTCACCCGCCAGCAGGGGCAGGAGTTCATCGACCTGTACTTCGGCAAGTACCCCGGAATCAAGGGCTTTATCGAGGAAGTAAAACAATCGGCCCGCGACAACGGTTTCGCCGAGACGATCACGGGTCGCAGGCGCTACCTGCCCGACATAACGGCGGCACATCCGGGCCATCGTGCGGCGGCAGAACGAGTCTCGGTGAACATGCCTATCCAGGGGACGGCAGCCGACGTGATCAAGATCGCGATGATCAACATTTCAAACGAGATGAAGACCCAGAAGATGCAGTCGAAAATGTCGATTCAGGTCCACGACGAGCTGATCTTCGAGGTTGCTCCCGGCGAGCTCATGGAATTGCAGATGATGGTCACGACGATGATGCCGGCAGCGATGGACCTCGCTGTACCTCTACTGGTAGAAGCCAAAACAGGCCCAACCTGGGGCGACATGGATTCGGTTGTGCCTTAGGCACGCTGCCTCCGACAGGATTAGTGCTGGTTAATTCGGGCAACCCTTGCCGGTGGGTGCCGGTCGAGATGACAGCAATTCCGTACGAAACCCTAAAATTACCCACACATGCCCGAACTACCCGAAGTTGAATCGCTCAGACGCTACCTCATCAGGGGAGGCATGCCCGGCAGCGTCTTCGAGCGGGTGGACGTCGAAAGCAAGCCCAGCCCCGAAAAGGGTACTGGCGCGATATCCGACCTGACGAAACTACCCGGCCGCAAGGTCGTGCGACTCGAACGGCGCGGCAAGCAGATCGCCGCGGTCCTCGATCAAGGCGTACTTGGCCTCCACATGGGCATGACAGGTCGCATCGAGGTCCTCGACGACAACGAACCAGCGCCCCGCTTCGCCCGCGTCGAGTTCACCCTCCGCAACGGCGCAAAAGACCTGCGAATGGTGCTGGCCGACCCCCGCCGCTGGGGTGCGATTCGCACTTTCACCGATCTGAGCGAAGCCTTCGCAGGGCTTGGCCCAGACGCACTCGACCCCGACTTCACCGCAGAACGTTTCGCCGAAGACGTAAGCCGCCGGAAATCCCCTATAAAACCCCTGCTGCTCGACCAGTCGCTCGTAGCCGGAATCGGCAACATCTACGCCGACGAAGCGCTCCACAGGGTCGGAATCTCACCGGCAAGGCGCGCCAACCGAATCTCTGCCAGCAACCTCAACGCCCTCTTCGCAGCGATCCGTGAGTCGCTCGAGCACGCCCTCGACTTCATCCTGAACCACCCCGACGACCGCGGTCGACCGTTCATTGTCGATGCTCACGACGACCGCATGCGACTGCGAAGAAAGTTGGGGTCGTTCTGCCCCCGGTGCGAAATTCCGCTCGTAACGAAATCCTTCGGCGGTCGGACCGCGTACTACTGCACCAACTGCCAGCACTGATGCGGCGCCATCGACGTTGTTGATCGAGAAAATGTTTGCGCCCGCTCGGGAGTGAAGCTCGCCCGCAATTGCGAGAATCCCACTTCTGCAACCTGAATCCGCCGCCGCGTTCCAACTCGCTAATTGAAACCCACATCGTCAAGATCGTCTGTCTTCCGCGCCCGGAGGCGTTCATGCAGTGCCGACCAGAAAATAATCAATACTCCAAGCAGGCCAATTGACCACCCGATTACATAAACGACTATCGAATCGCCCGTCGCCACCGCCACGATGATCCCGATCACCGCGACAACGAACCCGATCGCCATGATCCACATTCCCGACAGTTCAAGAAGCTGTTTCATACGCTCTTCTCCAAGCATCCGGTCCCTGCCCAATAGTATCCGGCAACAGCCTGCTTCAAATCAATCGCAGGTGCCGGTAAAAATGGGGCGGGGCACCGATACAGATCGGCCGAAATTACGGCTAGACTTAATCTTCGTGCCGTCTCGCCTGAATTCGGCTGGCACCCCGGTGGAGGGGTGGCAGAGCGGTTGAATGCGCTTGTCTTGAAAACAAGTATGTCCGTAAGGGCATCGCAGGTTCGAATCCTGTCCCCTCCGCCACCATCTCTCAGTTCGCAGCCGGGCTGTATTCGCGACCCCGCTGAATCCGAATCACATATCCGGTCTGGCACTTCCAACCGTACCGCAAGCACTGTAAATTTGCCGCACTGAACCCTCATGCAGCGCAAACGACCAGGCAGGTGCGGAAACAATGTTTGTCGGAACCCAGTACCCCATTCGCAGCGATACCGATTACGAGGTACTCGCCCAGCTCGGCGTCAATCACATCAATGGCTACCCACCGGGGTACGCCGATGAGTGGAGCACCGACGTCCTGATCAGGTACCGGGAAAAAGTCGAGTCGTACGGCATCAAAGTCGACATGGTCGCCCTGCCGATCGGCACGAAGCCGGAAGAAAACCTCTCGCCGAACATAACGCTCGGAATATCGCCCGACCGAGATCGCGAAATCGAGGTCTGCCAGAACATCATCAGGGCCTGCGCCGAATCTGGAATTCCCGCCGTCAAGTATCGCCTTTTCATAATCGGAATAACCCGCACCGCTCCCCGGCCCGGCCGAGGCGGCGCAATGCGGTCGAGCTTCCAGTGGGACGAGATCGACCAGGGCGAGCGCCCCGGGATCTGGGGCAACGTTTCGGCCGACGAGTACTGGGAGCGTATCGACTACTTCCTCGAAAGAGTTGTCCCGGTCGCCGAAGAATACGGGGTGAAACTCGCCTGTCATCCCCACGACCCTCACACCCCAAACGGTTACCGTGGCGTCGCTCGCGTACTGGGTACCGTCGATGGTATGAAGCGGTTTGTGCAGATGCACGAAAGCCCTGTCCACGGTCTCAACTTCTGCCAGGGCACGGTTTCGGAAATGTTAGAAGACCCCGGCAAGGAAATTTTTGACGTGATTCGCTGGTTCGGCGAGCGGGATAAAATTTTCAACGTCCATTTCCGTAACATTGTCGGCAGGAAGCTGGCATTTGAAGAAACGTTTCCTGATGAAGGCGATATCGACATGATCGCGGCTGCCGCAACATATAAAGAGGCCGGTTACCAGGGGATGCTCATGCCCGACCATGCGCCGAAGATCTCAGGTGAAAATGCTGCCACCGTGGCGTTTGCCTACTGCTACGGCTACATCAGGGCCGTTCTTCAATCGATAGACGCGCTGGGCGAATAGGCAACCGCGCTAATCACTGTGCCAGCGACGCAGCGGCCCTTGTCGGTGACGCGCACATCGCAGTTTCGCTAACATTGCGCGCTACAAATAAGAAAACAAAATCCCGGAGTCTCCCCTGACCATCAAGACCAACCTCCAACACCGCATCAAAAACAGCGAAATTTCGATCGGCGCTACCACTCCTATGACGGCCACAAAAAGCCGGATTGAAGACATCATGGGAAGTTCCGATTACACGTTCCTATCGACCGACAGCCAGCACGGACCCTTCAGCGAGCAACTGCTGATCGAGTTCTGCGATGCCGCCGCCCAGGTCGGAGTACCGGTAGTCTTCCGAATCAAGCACACGTTCCACTCGTACCTGGTCGGCAACATCCTTGACCTCGGTCCCTCGGGCATCGAAGTGCCGCAGACCGAAACCGCCGAGACAGCACAGGAAGCGCTCGACTACTTCTACTACCCGCAGGTCGGAAAACGATCATGGGGAGGGGCTGCACGGGCCAACGTCAACGACCATCCCGACCGACTGGAATATGCCGACTACTGGAACGATTTCGGTGTGCTGTGGCTGCAGATGGAATCGCTCAGCGCAGTGACCCGGACAAAAACCTTCGCGAAACCCGGTGTCGCATGCCTCTCCTGGGGCCCCGCCGATCTTTCGTTCAACAGGGAAGCCAATCCCGAGCACCCACTGAAGACCGACGACGACTGCATCCGGCACGTCGTTAAGCTGCTGGAAGGCAGCGAAACGAAACTCTGCATCCGCAGTTACGAACCGGAACTGCGCAACAAGTACCTGGATATGGGGGCGACGGTGCTGCTTGAACGGCCCAGCGTGTGAGGTAGTCTGTAACGGACCATTACAAACCATAATGGTCATGCCCTGTTTATCTTGTTGAGTTAGTGCCCAGCCGGGGCAATTGCCACCCCGGTGAGCAGTACAGAAGCCATGTTGATGCTCGGAACATCGTCGTTCGTCACTGCGGCCACTTTTGTTGGAGCGGTCGTCGCGCTCCTGATGACCGCCTTCATGTAGAACCGGCGACAGGCACCGGGTGCAGCATCGGTCGCGTGGTTGATTATTGCAGCCGCGATTTGGTCTGGCGGCTACTGGATCGAGGTCCTGCTCGACCGACTCGACGACAAGCTGCTGCTTGTGCCAATCCAGTACGTGGGCATCACAACGGTTCCGGTCTTCTGGTTTTTCACCGACGCACAGTTGACGGGGCGTATTCGCACCATCACTCCGCGACTGCTGGCCTCGGCCCTCGTAATACCCGTAATCACGGTGAGCCTCACCGCAACCAACAGCTCGCACCATCTGATGTGGGAGGATGCTGCCATCGTCGGTGAAACGGGCAGCATGTCTCTTGAGTTCGTGCGCGGGCCCTGGTTCTGGTTTTCGTGGTTCTATTCGTACCTCGCGTTCTTCGCGGGGTTTGAGTTTTTGCTCTACCGGGCCTTTGCCGAAACGTCGATGTTCAGAAGCCAAATGATAGCGACGATCGTTGCGGGAACGATTCCGCTCGGGGCAAATCTTCTTTTCCTGACCGATCTCAATCCGATGGGTGCTTTCGATCCTGGGTGAAATCGCTAACGTGATCACCGGCAATGCGGCTACCGAACTGGCAGCCAACGGCTTCCCTTGCGACATTAGTCCGCCCGTGATTATCGAGCCCCGCGGCAGCACGCTCACCTCAACTGTGTGCAGGCAGATCCTTGTCACATTCAAGAGCGATCTCGGTCTGATGACCGCTCGAATCGGTCTTTCAGAAAACGCACGGTACAGCTTCAAAGCCGCATAAAACACACTTCACAACAGTCGCCAAAAGGGAGTCGGTATTTGATGCAGACTCCTTTTGTTTTTACAGGCTTTCCAGTTACCCCACCGTCGACGGGACCGCTGGGGATGCGCGAAATCTCCGCGCACCAGTACGCTTATCCGGGTTTAGCACTCGTGGACACTTTCCGCTCCCCTCGGTACGATAATTCGCAGCCCTCCCTTTCGGAGTCCAGCTGCGCAATTTATTTTCGTCGCCGGGCACAGGCGCGCGATCGACAGAAGCGAGAATCCGTACGTGAATATCCACGAGTACCAGGCCAGAGAAATCCTCGAAAAATACGGTGTTCCGACCCCCCGGGCCGAGGTCGCTTCGAGCGGTGAAGAAGCGGAAGAAATCGCAACCCGCATCGGCGGCCGAGTGGTGGTCAAGGCCCAGGTCCATGCTGGCGGCAGGGGCAAAGTGGGCGGCGTAAAGCTCGTCGATTCACCCGAACAGGCCCGTGAAGTTGCCGAAGCCCTGCTGGGCAGTCGCCTGGTCACGAAACAGACCGGCGTGGCAGGTGTGCCGGTCGAAAAAGTAATGATCGCGGAAACCCTCGACATCAAAGACGAGCTTTACCTGTCTATTGTGATCGACGGCGATATTGGTGCCCCCGTGGTGATGGCCAGCACCGAAGGCGGAGTGGAAATCGAAGAGGTCGCCGAAAACACTCCCGAAAAGATTTTCCGCGTCGCTGGCGACCCACTTATCGGCCTGACTACATATCACGCCCGCGACATTGCATTGGCACTGGGTGTTCCGGCCGAATCTCTCAGCGCCACAACCAAGCTCATCATCGATCTCTATAGAGTCTTTACCGAAAACGACTGCTCGCTTGTCGAGATAAACCCACTCGTGATAACGGAAGACAACAAGATCGTGGCACTCGATGCCAAGATCACCCTCGAAGACGATGCCCTGTTCCGGCACCCCGATCTTGTGGACCTGCGCGATGCCAATCAGCAGGACCCGCTCGAGCGGCGCGCCGATGCTGCCGACCTGGCGTACGTAAAGCTCGAAGGCGGCAGGGTCGGCTGTATGGTGAACGGCGCGGGCCTCGCAATGGCCACGATGGACATCACGAAAACGATCGGTGCCTCACCCGCCAACTTCCTTGATATCGGTGGATCGGCCGATCAGGAGCGTATCGAGGAAGCGTTCAAGATCATCATGGACGATGCCGATGTCGAGATAATCCTCGTAAACCTGTTCGCAGGAATCGCCCGTGCCGATGTCGTGGCGCAGGGCATCGTGGCCGCCGCGAAGGAAACCAACGCCCAGCTACCGATGGTCGTAACAATGCGAGGCACCAACGCCGAGGAAGGCGCAAGGATTCTCGGCGAATCTGGCCTCAACATCACATCTGCCCCCGACCTCGCCGGCGCGGCCGACGTTTTAAAACAGATATTGCTGGAACTGGAAGGTGCCAGCTGATGGCAATCCTTGTTGGACCTGAAACAAGACTCCTCATCCAGGGTCTCGGCCGCGACGGCAGCTTCCAGGCGAGCCGGACGCGCGAATACGGCACAAACATGGTCGCCGCCGTTCACCCAGGTCGAGACGGGCAGAAGTTTGAAGACGAAGTCCCGTATTTTTCTACGGTCGCTAAAGCCGTTGAAGATACCGGCGCGAACACCGGCGTGATATTCGTTCCGGCGCCGTTCGCTATGGACGCGATCATCGAACAGGTCGATGCCGGACTCGAACTTGTCGTGTGCATCACCGAGGGTGTCCCGGTGCTCGATATGGTCAAAGTCATGGCCTACATCAAGGACAGGCCAACACGCCTGATCGGCTCGAACTGCCCGGGTGTCCTCACCCCCGCATCGAAAGCCAAGGTCGGTATTGTTCCCGGCAACATTGTCAGGCCCGGAAATATCGGCGTCGTCTCGCGATCGGGAACGCTCACCTACGAGGCGATCGCCCAGCTAGTGCAGTACGGATTGGGCCAATCGACATGCGTGGGTATTGGTGGCGACCCTGTACACGGTACGACTTTTACCGATGCGCTTGAACTTTTCCAGGCTGATGACGAAACCGAAGCAATAGTCTTGATCGGCGAAATCGGTGGAGTCCGTGAGCAGTTGGCTGCCGAATACATCAAGGAAAACGTCACGAAACCCGTCGTCGCGGCCATCGCCGGGCAGTCGGCCCCCGCGGGCAAACGCATGGGGCACGCCGGTGCGATCATTACCGGCAGGGCGGCCCTTGCGTCCGAAAAGAGCAGGGCCCTGAGCGAGGCCGGAGTCCACGTCGTCGACTCTCCGACGCACATCGGCGCAAGGATGAAAGAAGTTGTCGGCTAGCTGTGAAGCCCCTGGAAACCGATTGATGACTTTCACCGAAAGCTACGTTCACACCGGGGATATCGCGCTGAACGTGGCCGAATGGCCGGTGCCTTCGTCCGGTGCGTCGCCAATGCTGCTGATCCACGGATATGGATCGAACTGGCACACCTGGGGCAGAGTGACCGAAAAACTTGCGCAGGAGTTTCACCTGTTTGCGGTCGACCTTCGGGGGATGGGAAGGTCGGGACGGGTCTGCAAGAATTCAAGTCGGCAGACGTGGGCCGACGATGCGGTACCTTTGATCGAAAAGATTACTGGCCAACCTCTCGTTCTTGTGGGCCACTCGCTGGGCGGCTGGGTTACAGCAGCGGTTGCAGCACAGCAGCCCGAACTCGTATCGAAAGCGGTCCTCGTCGAACCGTACTCAGGATCGCATTCCGAAGTACGCAAGCGTGAGCGCGCTCAGCGGCAGGAGAGGCAGGCAAGAAGGGAGCAGCTTATCCGCTCAGCGATAACACCGAGCGATCTTGTACCGGCCGTGAGGGCAGAATACGCAGAAGCCTCCGAAGACAGCATCGAACGTCTCGCCAGGATGTGGTTTGAACTGGATCCGGTTCTTGAGACAGTCATTTCCGAGCTCCCTGACGGCGAAGAAACGTTTGCCGACATGTTCAGCGCAATCCAGTGCCCGACACTTATCATCCAGGGAGCCACGGACAAAGGCGGAATCCTCTCGGATGAAGAATCCGATCGAATCGCAGGCCTGATACCCGATTCACGTATCCTGCGCTGGCCTCGGGTCGGCCACTCCCCCCACATCGCAAGAAACCACGATTTCATCCGCGCACTTAAACGCTTCCACACAGAATAGCGCGGCGCGTTTCGGACGGCTGCTACCCTCTTGTCCCGGGAAATCCCATGCCTCAGTTCACTGTGAAAAAGTTTGAAGCCAGCACCATCGACGTCAATTACGTCGAGGCCCCGGACAACGGCCCGCCGATGGTGCTGATTCACGGACTGGGCAGTCGCTGGACCAGTTGGGAACCCGTCATGGACCAGTTTTCCGAGCAATGGCATGTATATGCGGTCGATTTGCGGGGGCACGGAGATTCCGGCCGCGTCCCCGACGGTTACGAGTTCAACGACTATCCAGCCGAGATCATCGAGTTCTTACGCGGGGTAATCGGACAGCCCGCCCATCTGGTCGGATCCTCGCTCGGGGGAGTCACGGCTGCCGGTGTATGCGCCCTGGCACCCGCGCTCGTTGCGGCTGCGGTCCTGGTCGATCCGCCCCTCTACATCAAGGATTGGTTCAATGAATCGAACTTTGCCCCGCGCTTCCAGCAATCACTTGATATACGCAACAAAGGTCTCGACGTGTTTGGCACCGCCCTTGAGCTGAGAAAGATCGATGGAGTGTCATCGGACGAGGAAATTGCAAAATTGGCGATCACCTTGACCAAGACTGATCCCGGCGTTTGGACTGCGGCGATCGACGGTCAACTGACAGAGTCGTGGGACCCCGATGCCGTATTAGCCGCAGCGAAAGCGCCCGTACTGCTTATGCAGGCGAACCCCGACATGGGCGGGGCGCTCAGGGACGTCGAAACGACCCGCACCATCGATCTGCTGAAACAGGGCCGCCACGTGAAGTGGGACGATAGTGGTCACGGGATGCACTCACAGCACCCCGAACGGTTCGTTCAGCTCGTAAACGCGTTCTTCGGCCAGGTACTGAAAAAAAGCTAGCCGTTCAAGGGAAAAACGCCAGGCGCACCGCGTTCAGAACTACCGCTCCGAGTATCCCCGCCCCGATATCGTCGAGCATGATGCCCCAGCCACCCGGCAACGCCTCGAGTCGCCGTATTCCAAGTGGTTTCAGGATATCCAGCGCACGGAACATGAAAAAACCGGCGATCATCCACGGCCAAGTCACAGGCAGGAACGCAATCGTTACCCACATGCCAACCCATTCGTCAATCACACCGCGAGACGGGTCGAGATCGTCCTCCAACTCGATGTAACCGGTGGCCCAGACACCCGCAATCGCCGTGACCACGATCAATCCGAAAAACCAACCCGCGTCGCCCGTTCCGTAAGAAACACCCCCGCCCGGCTCGAATACCAGCGAATCAAGCAGCCAGTAAACAGCCAGGGCCGCCACGGTCCCCACCGTCGCCGGTGCAACGAAAGGCCAGCGTCCCGAGCCCAGTCCGGTCGCAACGGTTTCGGCGACAAACGAAACGACCGGATTCTTTTCCGATCGTGAACTCGTATTCGGCGCTGGTGTCTGCATTTCGTTACCCGGTGTTCTTCAGTCCGGCGGCCACGCCGTTTATCGACAGTAGCAAAGCCCGCTCGACCGACGGGTCGATTTCATCCGACGACCGACGCCTTAACAACAGCGATACCTGAAGGTAGTTCAGCGGGTCGACGTAGTATTCGCGCACCGCAAGAGTCCGCTTCAGCACCGGCTGGCGGTCGAGCAGGTTTTCCTGCCCGGTGATCCTGAGAACCTCTGTCACCGCCCTGTCCCGCTCCTCTTTTATTCCTTCAAAAATGTGATGCAGGCCGGAATCTACCAGAGCATGGACGTAGTGCCCGGCAATGTCCATGCTCGACTTCACTAGAGTCATCTCAACGTTCGAAATGAACGTCCTGAAGAATGGCCATTCCTCCAACATCTCCCCAAGAACGTCATCCATACCCGCTTCTCGTGCGTCGGACAACGCCCGGCCGACACCGAAGTAGCCGGGAACGATCTGTCGACTCTGCATCCAGCCGAAAACCCAGGGGATGGCGCGCAGGTCGTCAATGCTCCGGGAATCAGACCCTGCACCACCCGGAGCCGTCCGCCGGGAAGGCCGTGAGCCAATGTTCATTCCGGCAAGCTCTTCGACTGGAGTCGAAGTCATGAAATACTCGACGAACCCATCGGTTCCGATCAGGCTGCGGTACTTGGTGAAGGCCCGTTCCGACAGCCAGTCCATCGCACTAAACCACCGCTCGAGCGTGGCGTCGTCGTAACGTGGTTCAGCGTGAAGGAGCGAAGCCTCGATCACCGCTGCCACCGACAGCTCCAGGTGGTTGCGCGCAAGTTCAGGAAGGCCGTATTTATCGGAGATTACTTCGCCCTGTTCAGTGATCTTGATACGGCCGTCAACCGTCGCATACGGCTGGGCCATGATCGCGTCGTTCGTCGGCCCGCCGCCACGCCCAACCGTGCCGCCCCGCCCGTGAAACAGCCGAATCGCCACCCCGTGTTTTTCGCCCACCGAACGCAAGGCCCGTTGGGCTTTGTACAGCTCCCACTGGGAAGTCATTATTCCGCCGTCCTTGTTGGAATCGGAATACCCGAGCATCACCTCAACCACACCGCCAGCCGCGTTCACCAGCGTCCCGATCTCGGGTATCGACAGGTATCGGTCCATCACCTCGTCGGCACGCCTCAGGTCTTCGATCTCCTCGAACAACGGAACGACCGAGAGTCGCGATATGCCTTCCTCAGGCACCACCAGCCCGGCTTCCTTCGCCAGCACAAGCACCGCCAGCAGATCGTCGATGTCGCGGGTCATTGCCACGATCCAGCTTTCGATCACCTGCTGCCCGTACTCGTCCTGGGCACTCCTGATCGTTTCGGCAAGATCAAGCACCTCAGATGTGGCCGGCGTGAACGATGCTGCCCTCGAAGTAAGCGCTCGTTTAGATTTGAGCTCGGTTACAAGCCGCGACGCCCTGTCTTCGACTGATAGACCCCTGAATCCACCGGGCGTGTTGTCTACTCGGTCTATCAACTCGTTGACCGCCGCCCCCGTCACTTCAGCATGCTGCCGGATGTCCATGGTGGCCAGGGTCATTCCGAACGCCGAAATCCGCTGCATCAGTCGGTGCACTTCTCCGCTTGCCGATGCACTGCCCTGGTTGGCCGCCAGCGAATCGAGCATCACCTTTAGATCGGCCAGCAAGGGCTCAACATTCCTGTATCGGGGCCTGTCGTCACGTGAATCCCCATCGGCCGCCGCGATCCCGTTCTGGAGCCGTTCGTACATATATGCGCACTTCAGACGGTAAGGCTCTTCTTCGTCAAGCCTCCTGAACTCTTCCCATACACCGGGCAGTTCCCGCCGGTCGTTCTCCAGCGAATCGGTCAACTCTTCGCTTATCTCGACGATGCGAGTCGACTGGCTCAGCGTCTGCGCCAGTTCGGCCACTGCCGGCGCGAATAGCTTCAGTGCCCGCTCGTGCTGAAGGTCAAGGATCTGCCGGGTCAGCTCATGTGTCACATTCGGATTGCCATCGCGATCGCCACCCACCCACGTCCCGAACCGCAGTGGTCGCAGCGTCGGCGACTTCGAGATGCCAAACGTTGCAAGCTGCTCATCAAGCGCTTCCTGCACGTCGGCAATGGCCGAGCCAAACATATCCTCCATGTAAAAGATGATGTTGCGGGCCTCGTCGATCGGCAGTGGCCGTTGATGCCGCAACTCGTCGGTCTGAAGCACCTCCTCAATAACCTCAGCCAGCCTCCTGTCGATGCGCCTTAATTCCGATTCCAGCAACCTCGGGTTAGAGCGCTTTTCAAGGAGTTCTCCCACCCGTCGCAACTTGGTGAGGATTGACCGCCGCGCGGCCTCCGTAGGGTGAGCGGTGTAGACAGGGCGAACTTCCAGCCGGTCGATCAACCCGCTAATCTCGTCAACTGAAACGCCCGCCTCACGAATACGGTCGAACGCCTCTTCAAGCCACTCTCGCCGGGCTCCGGCAACGCCCTTGAATTCGATTCGGTGGTGCTGCTCGGCAACGTTCGCAAGATGGAAGTAACTGGTGAACGCCCGTACGAGCCGGATCACCAGCCAGAGCGAACTTCCATCGAGCTTCGCGATCAGCTCGTCCCGCAACTCCCGATCTTCGGAATCCCTGAACGAACGGGTCGCCGACCGCACATACTCGACAAGCTCAAACAACTCATCGCCCCACAGCGCCTGCAGGGTTTCACCCAGCATGTCGCCCATGCGCCGAATATCGGCACGCAGCGGTGCATCTTCACTGTCGAACCGGGCTACATCGTTTGTGTTCACTGTTCTGCGTTTTCGGGGTCGCTGCAGGTTGCTAATCGAACTGGCTCGAGGCGAATCGGAGCTTGAAGCCAACTACGGAGTAAATACTAAAGCCACTCCGACGCCCAGCCGAGTGTATCTACGGTGTCGCCACTCGGACCATACTCGCAGCCGACCCAGCCTTCGTAGCCGATCTCGTCGAGGTACGGCAGCAGGAAGTCGTAGTTAATCTCGCCGGTCCCCGGCTCGTGGCGGAACGGGTTGTCGGCGATCTGGATATGCTTGATCGAAGCAAGGTTTTCTTTGACGGTCAGCGCCAGGTCGCCCTCCATTATCTGCATATGGTAAAAGTCGTACAACACCGCAAGATTCGGGTGATTCGCCTCTGCGATAACACCGAGTGACTGTGCGGTTGTGTTTACGAAAAATCCCGGCTGGTCCCGAGTGTTGATCGCTTCGACCAGCGCCACAACCCCCACTTTGCCAAGCTCCTCCGCCGCGTGGCGCATATTCGCAACGAGGGTGGTTCGAGCTTCGTCAGGGTCTAAGTCATCGAGCGGACCGACGCCGATATTCACACCGATGCACCCGAGGGCGGACGCGTATTCGACCGCCTGGGCAGTCCGTTCCATGTACAGGTCGCGCCGGTCGGGGCGAAGGGCAATGTTGTTTTTGCCGGAGTCGGGATCGGCCACCGGCGAGTTGATGATGACGTGCTTCAGGCTGTTCCTCTCGAGTCGTTCGACAATCTGCTCAACAGGGGCTGAGTAAGGCGCCTGTAGCTCGACCCCCTTGAACCCTGCCTGCGCCGCCGCGTCGTAGCGGTCGAGCAACTCGTATTCGTTGAACATCCACTGAAGATTTGCTTCGAACTTAGGCATTTTTTCCATAATCTGGCAGCACGAACCTTCCGTGCTGGCGCTGATTTATCACACAGGCGCCCGAATCAGGCGCAATCGATCGTATCTCTCTTAACGCGGTAAAGGCTCAGGCGAAATTACAGGTACTTAGCCGCCCAGCCAAGACCCGCCACCGTATCGCCAGCCGGGGCGTACTCGCAGCCGACCCAGCCACCGTACCCCTTTTCGTCAAGATAAGGCAGCAGGAAGTCGTAGTTCAATTCACCTGTGCCAGGCTCGTGGCGACCCGGGTTGTCGGCAAGCTGGTAATGGCCGATCACATCGAAGTTAGCGTCGATCGTGCGCGTCACGTCGCCTTCCATGATCTGCATGTGGTAAATGTCGTACTGGACCTTCACACTCGGCGATCCGGCAGCCTCGACCGCATCCCGGCTCTGGCTGGTCCTGAAAACCGAGTAGCCGGGAATGTCGATCGTGTTGATCGCTTCGAGCAACACAGTGATATTCGTACCGGAAACCGCGTTTGCGGCGAACTTGAGATTGTCGATCAGGGTTTCCTGCATATTTGTTCCGCTAACGCCCGGCGCAGACTTACCTGCAAGAACGGTCAGCCGTTCGCAACCAAGCGCCTTCGCGTATTCAACCGCCGTGCCTATCCCATCCTGAAACTCCCCGACACGGTCGGGCAGTGCCGCGATGCCGCGCTCACCCGCCGCCCAGTCGCCAGCCGGAAAGTCGAACAGCACCTGTTCCAGGCCGTTCTGATCGAGTTTTTCCCTGATCTGCTCTGCTGGATAGTCGTACGGGAAGAGATACTCGACGCCCTTGAACCCGGCATTTGCCGCTGCCCCGAACCGGTCGAGCATATCGACCTCGGTGAACATCATCGAAAGGTTTGCGGCAAGCTTGGTCATCGGTCGGGCATCCTCGTGCGAAATGAAATATCGAAATCGAATTCCGGGGAAACTGAACGGGCGTCGGCCCCGGAGCGCATCAATAATACGTGCTCACCGGGTGCCAGACACACGATCTGAAATTCAGCGATGGTGATCAGTAGTGAATAGCAGTACCCACTCCGCCGCCCGCCGCGATACTGTCGCCGGTGATGGCTATCGACAACGGTGAAGCGAGCATCGTAACCACGTATGCGATGTCGGAAGCGTCGATGATCGTGCGCACCGAGTTCCCCTGCGCCATCTGCTCCTCCATCTCAGACTCGCTGACTCCCGCCGCCTCAGCGCGCCTCGCCACCACTCCAGCCGTGGCTTCGGTGCGAGTCATGCCGGGGTGAACCACTGTCACGTTGATGCCGTGCGAGCCAAGTTCGTCGGCGAGGTTCTTGGTCATTGCCGACACCGCGACGTTGCGCATCGAACCGATCACCGTCCCCGAGTTTCGGGACGCCATCCCCGAGATGTTGATGATGCGGCCCCAGCCCTGTTCGATCATCAGGGGCGCGACCTCGCGGGCACAGCGCAGGTAACCCATCACCTTGACGTTCATGTGATCGTTGAATTCTTCCTCGGTGATTTCAGCAAGGGTTGGAACAGCACCCTGACCACCGGGCCGCGCCGCGCAGTTGACGAGGATATCGATGCCGCCGAGCAAGTTTTTTGCTTCGGCGACAAGATTCCGAACGCTAGCGTCCGACCCTGTATCGACAACCACGCCGACCACCTTCGATCCCGTTTCGGCCGCCAGCTCCGCCGCCGTAGCATCGAGCGCCTCCTGGCCGCGGGCCGCCACCACTACCGACACGCCCTCCGCAGCCAACGTCCTGGCGATCGCCCTACCGATGCCTCGGCTACCCCCCGTTACCAGCGCACGTTTTCCATCAAGTTTGAGATCCATAGCTATCCTCTTTCATCGATCACCGCCGCTCTGTCATCTCCAGCAGCTGCAGCCTCGTCATCGCCCAGCCGTTACCACCCCGCCGTCGCGAAAAACTTCATCCTGAGCCTGTCGAAGGGTCCGACCACGTGACAACCCGCCGCCAGCGCCTTCTCCCGCTCCCCCAGTTGTTACACCTACCCGACCACCCCCGGCCGCTGCTTCCAGAAATTCGTCTCACCCTCAAACGCATGCGCGAGTTGCAGGAGGCCCATCTCATCATGTGGCCGGCCAACAAGCTGCAACCCGACTGGCAGCCCATCCTGTGTGAAGCCAGCCGGCGCAGAGATCGCCGGTAATCCTGTCACCGAAATCGTGTAGCAAGGCCACATCCAGTCGAGATAAGTCTCCAGCTGAACGCCGTTGATCTCGGTCGGATACTCGTCCTCGATCGAAAACGGCGGCACCGATGTGACCGGAAGTGCCAGGAATTCGTACTTCTCAAAAAACACCGCCAGCTGTTCCCACAGCCGGGTACGCATTCGCTCTGCATGCGCCAGTTCGATGGCCGATAGTTTAAGGCCTCGCTCGGCGTTCCAGATGATCGTTTCCTTCAGCTTGTCCCGATGGTCTCGCATGTGGATCTCGTGCTTGATTCCATAGCTGTAGGCACGCAAAGTCTGGAAAATCTCGTCGGTAGTCGAAAGATCGGGTTCGTCGTCCTCCACGATGCAGCCGAGATCCTCAAAAACATGCTTCTGGGATTCGGTAACTCGGCTGTTTTCGGCATCGATCGGCCTACCACCCAGGTCCCTGCTCCACGCAATCCGAACGCCTTTGAAATCGCGCTCAAGCGAGCCGCTGAAGATATCACCAGACTCCCGTATCGACAGGGGCGGACGAGGGTCGTAACCTGCCATGACGCTCAACTGCAGGGCAACATCACCCACGGTTCGACCCATCGGGCCATCCGTCGAGAGATTCGCCCATCCCAGGTCGGCGTTGAGTGCCGGAACGCGACCTATGCTCGATCGAATTCCGACGACGTTCGACCATGCCGCCGGGTTCCTGAGCGACCCCCCGAGGTCCGATCCCGTAGCAATCGGCACCATGCCGCACGCAAGGGCAACACCGGCACCACCCGAACTGCCCCCGCAGGTCTTAGAAGTGTCGTAGGGGTTACCGGTTGCGCCAAACACCGGGTTGAAAGTCTGCGAACCGGCACCGAACTCGGGTGTGTTCGACTTGCCGACTACGATCGCGCCTGCATTTTGTACACGTTCCACGATCAGCGCATCCCGGGTCGGCACGTGGTCTTCGTAAATCAGCGAACCCTGGGTTGTGCGAATACCCGCAGTGTCCTGCAGGTCCTTGATTGCGATGGGCAGACCGTGCAGCGGCCCCAGTTGTTCGTCCGCGCTGCGCGCTTCATCGGCCTTCCGGGCCTTGTCCAACGCCGTTTCAGCCACCATCGTGACAATCGCGTTGACTGCCGGGTTGATCTTCTCGATCTGGTCGAGATGAGCTCCCACAAGCTCTACTGAAGAAATTTCACCGTCAGCGATCAGGCGCGCCTGTTCACGCGCAGTCTTGAAAACCAGTTCAGACAGTGCAGACGAAGAAAGTCTAGGCATTTGGATGCGCCCCGAACGGTTGAACCTGTTCTCAAATAAAAAAACCCCGCCGGAAAAATCCGTTGGGGCCGTGATAGTAACTCGAAATTACCCGGTTACCACCAGGTCTTGCCCTCGATTTCAGCCTGGTTGAACTTGTAATCCTCGCCGTAAATCCCGGTCGACAGATACTTCCAACCACCATCGGCAAACATTGCCACAATCTTGCCCTCGCTGCCCTCATCCGACATCTTCTGGGCGATTTTCCTGGCCGTTGCGAACGTTGCGCCCGAAGACACACCAACAAAGAAACCCGCATCGGTCAGCAATTTCCTAGTCCAGTAAAAAGCCTCTTCTCCCTCGATCAGAATCCTGCCATCGAGCTTTTCAAGATCGAGAATCGGCGGGATGTAGCCGTGCTCGATCGAACGAAGACCCTGCACCTTGTCATCGGGGTGGGGGGCAGTAGCGATAATCTGCACGTCCGGGTTGTGTTCCCTGAGCGCCTTACCCACTCCCATCAACGTTCCGCCGGTCCCGAGACCGGCAACAAACACATCGACATCGGGCATGTCTCGCACAATCTCAGGACCGGTTGTCGTGTAGTGCGCACGTGGGTTTGCTTCGTTGCCGTACTGATAGGGCATGTAGTACGACGGATTTTCTTCAGCGATGTGCTGGGCCATAACGATCGACTCGTTCGTGCCCTTGTCGGCATCCGACAGGATTACTTCAGCTCCGAAAGCCTCGAGCAAATTCACCCGCTCCGGGGGAACGCTGGCGGGCATGACCACCTTTACCTTGTAGTCCCGTATACGACCGATCATCGCCAATCCGAGCCCGGTGTTGCCCGAGGTCGGTTCGAGAATGGTGTCACCCGGTTTGAGCAGCCCTTTCTGCTCGGCATCTTCAATTAGCGACCTGGCCGCGCGGTCTTTCAGAGAGCCAGTCGGGTTTACCGATTCGAGCTTTCCGTAAATCTGGATTTTTGGATCGGGGCTGAGAACCGACACATCGACAAGCGGTGTGTTGCCAATGGCGTCGAGTGCACCGTTCTTTACTGCCGATAATCCGGCGGCCAGAGGTGAAGCCAAGAAGATTTCTTTCGTGAGGTAAGTGGGTTCGTCGGTTTTTACGCCTGTATAAAAATAAACGCCGAGACGCGCAGCGCCGACCGACTAATCGGCCGACACCGGCTGTTGTTCTACTACAGGTTCTGGAGGCAGGATGCCGCAAAAAATCTCGTAATCGATCAACTCTGTAACTTCTGGGTTGTCGCCGCAGAGCTTGCAATCCGTGTTTCGGCGGATCTTTATTTCGCGGAAGTCCATGGTCAGGGCGTCAATCAGCAGCATACGGCTGGTCAACGTCTCACCAACCCCCATGATGAGCTTAATCACCTCAAGCGTCTGGATTGAACCCACAAGCCCCGGAAGCGCACCGATCACGCCCGCTTCCGAGCAATTCGGGACCTCACCCGGGGGAGGCGGTTCCGGGAACATGCAGCGGTAGCAACCCTGGCCGGGCTGATAAGTGGTCGCCTGGCCATCGAACACCAGGATCGCGCCGTCTACCAGCGGCTTCCCGGCAAGGTAAGAGGCGTCGTTTACAAGATATCTGGTGGCGAAGTTATCGGCCCCATTCACGATGATGTCGTAGTTCGGGATGATATCCATCGCGTTGTCAGAGTTGATCGGCTCCTCGTGGAGTATCACATTGACGTCCGGGTTGTGTGCCAGGAGGGTTTCCTTTGCGGAAATCACCTTCGGGCGACCCACATCCGCGTCGGTGTGCAGAATCTGGCGCTGCAGGTTGGAAACATCAACAGTATCGAAGTCGACAATGCCCAAAGTCCCCACGCCCGCTAGGGCCAGGTAGAGGGCTATCGGCGACCCGAGTCCCCCCGCGCCAATGATCAACACCTTCGCATCGATCAGTTTTCGCTGCCCCACGCTGCCAACACCGTCCATGATCAGGTGGCGACTGTATCGTTGCACCTGTCCTGGTGTTAGCGGCGTGAAGCCGTTGGTCTGTGCCATTTCCCTGAATTACCTCTTTACTAAGCCCGGTGCTGCACATGTGCCGATAATCGCGCAACTCAAATTCGACCGGGGGTCTGTATTGAATTCTACTACGCAGTCCATGCCATTTCGCCCTGAACAATCCTCAACGTAGCGCGACTGACCCTGATAGACCCCGCCAGTTTGATAGCCGGTGAGGGTTTGTCTATACGCGACGGCCCCGATCGACTGCGGATTGGAACAACTGACTGGGGAGTTAGGTTCGGAGTTATCGCTCGATGTGCAGAATTTAAACTCTAGAAGTTCGTGTGCACCGGAATCGCAGCCACCATCGATCTTTGCTGGCTTACCAACTCGCCAATCGTCACTTTACTCAAGTGCTCCAGCAGCATCACCTCGACATCACTCCAGAGCTCGCGCTGCGAACAAGCCCCGGAGAGCCTACAGCACTCAGGCTCCTCTACACAGTCGACTGGCGCGAGCGAGTAGTCGACCGAGTCGACAACATCGCTCACCGAAATGGTCTCCGGGTCCCTGCCAAGTTTGTGACCGCCCTGCGGCCCCCGCCGCGATTCGATCAGGCCGGACTTGTGTAGTTCCGAGCAGATTCGCAGCAGGTAGGGCTCGGGAATGTGCTGGTTGCCAGCTATGTCCGAGGTGGGAGTGAACCTGTTCTCGTCCTGTTGCGCGAGGTAGACCAGGGTTCTGACCCCATAGTCGACCTTCATTGGCACAAGCATGCCGTAATCTCCAGGAACCGCCCCCGTTCAGGGCTGGAATCGAGTTCAGCACTAGCTGGACTTGCCTACCTTCAATGATACCACCGGGATACCCATCCGATGATCGCGGGTGCCTGCCAGATGCAGCCCCAGATGCGCTCTCACTTCGCGGGCGACCGTCTGGTGCTACCCCTCTTAGCCTTATGAGCCAACATGGCTTCGTGCGACCGGTATTCGCCACTCCGGTCTGTTTGTCACCCGGTTGGGTCACACAGGCGTCATTAATTCGTTCTCGGAGTGCGTTCCGCCGAGCCTGCCCCGTGATACGATTAACGGCTGTGCATGATCGGTTATCGTAACCGTCACGCGCCATGTCCTGGAGATTTGTTCCAGGCGTGAATGTTCACCGGTGGTCCTCTCACCGGCCACAACACTGAATCACAGTTACTACGGGAGATCGTACGCGATGGCGGATGCGGTGACGCTCAACGTCGAGGTTCGCACGGCCCTCGGGAAAAAGAACCGGGCGCTCAGGCGACAGGGAATAACCCCTATTCACATGTACGGCCTCGCCCAGGAGTCCGAAACTCTTCAGGTCATTGAGAGCGAGCTCCGAGCCGCGCTACGCACCGCAGGTCGCACCACGCCGGTAACGCTAATCGCGACCGGGGGTGCAGAGACGGTGACGATCGTGCGTGAAATCGCCCGCCACGCAGTCACAGGCGATATCCAGCATGTCGATTTTCAGCGTGTCGACGTTCAGCAGGAAGTTGAAACTCCCGTGCCGTTGAGCCTGATCGGGCAGGAAGAGGCGCCTGGAACGGCAGGCGGCGCCGGAGTGGTTACACAGGGTATGTTCGATATTCTTGTGCGTGCCAAGCCGTTCGATGTGCCAAACGAAATTGTTGTCGATTGTTCGGGCATGGAAGAGATCGATTCGGTAATACTTGCTATCGATTTAACATTTCCTCCAGGAGTTGCACTTGCAGGCTCCGAAGACGACCGCGTTTGCTGGATCCAGCCACCTCGTGTCACTGCTGAAGAAGACCTCGTACCGGTTGGTGAAGAAGGCGAGATCCTCGAAGGTGAAGTGGGCGAAGCGGTCGAGGGTGATGAGGAATCCGAAGACACTGGCGGTTCCGAAGCCGTTTCCGAGGAAGAATAACTTTCAACACCCCGGTCACCTGGGGACTCCTCAGCGACTAAACCTGAAAATGAAAACACCGTTGCCAGCTGGCAACGGTGTTTTCATTTGAATCGTAATCCTGCCGCGAAATTCAATTTCCAGTTCATTTCCTTGCACGAACCCAGATGCGAACTTACCATTCGAGTATGCGCAGAGCGGCAATTTACCCGCACCACGCGCTTTTACGACTAAAACTCAAAATTGAATAACCAATGGCTCGGGAGGGCAGAGATGGAAACCATCCTCATTGCCGTCCTCGTGGCCCTAGTTGCAGTTGTGGTTGGAAGCGGACTGGGCTTCCTGCTACGCAGCATCCTTTCGGCAAAATCAGCGCGAGCAGTTGAAGAGGCATCGGCGCAGCAAATGCGCAGGGCCAACGCTCGCAGTAAGGAGATACTTCTAGAGGCAAAAGAGCAGGCGCTTCAGGTACGAACCGAATCAGAAGCGAGGCTCAACGAACAGAAGTCAGAAATACAACGCCAGCAGAATCGTCTCGAGGCCAGGGAAGAGACTCTTGAAGGCAGGTCGGATTCACTGAACGAACGTGATTCCGAACTAATAAAACAACGCGACGAAATTGCCGAAGATAAAAAGGCACTCGACGCGTTGAAGCAGCAAGCCAGCGAACGACTTGAAACTATTTCGAGTCTGTCCGTGGCCGATGCCAGACAACAACTGTTCGATCAAGCTGAAGAAGATGTCCAGTTCGAATTAGCACGCCGCTACAGGGATGCTGAACTAGAGGCGCAGGACCAGGCTGACGACAAAGCTCGGGAAATTCTCGCTGCAAGCATGCAGCGACTCGCGGCCGCGGTCGTTTCAGAAGCGACGATCACCACGATTTCGTTGCCAAATGATGAAATGAAAGGGCGCCTGATCGGCAGGGAAGGCAGAAACATCAGGGCCATCGAGGCTGCCACCGGCGTCGACCTGATCATCGACGATGTGCCCGAGGCGGTAACGATTTCCTGTTTCGACCCAATTCGCCGCGAAGTGGCGCGCATAACGGTCGACCGGCTAATCAAAGACGGTCGAATCCAACCGGCCCGAATCGAAGACTCGGTCGAGAAGGCGCGCACTGAAGTCGATGAAACGGTCCGCAGGGCCGGCCAGCAGGCCATGTTCGATGCCGACGTCAAAGGTCTGCATCCTGAACTAGTAAAGTTGATAGGGCGGCTGAAGTTCCGCTACAGCTACGGCGAAAACGTGTTGCAGCACTCCGTTGAAGTCGGACTCGTTGCCGGAATTCTCGCCTCGCAGATCGGTGCCAACCAGCAGATCGCAAAGACTGCCGGGTTCCTGCACGATATCGGAAAGGCCCTGACACACGAAGTCGATGGCCCCCATGCCGAGATCGGTGCCGACCTCGTGAAGCGTTACGGACAGAACGCACGGGTAGTTACGGCAGTCCGAGAACATCACGACCGCGAAATGACGACTGTAGAGTCGTTCCTTGTCGCGGCGGCCGATGCGATTAGCGCGGCGCGACCCGGAGCCCGCCACGATACGACCGAAAGTTACCTCCAGCGACTGGAGGCACTCGAAGAGGTAGCGCGCGGATTCGAAGGGGTCGAACGCGTTTTCGCGATTCAGGCAGGACGCGAAGTACGCGTACTTGTCAATCCCGAGAACGTGGACGATGTTACGGCCGCGACGCTGGCCCGCGAAATCGTCCAGAAAATCGAAGAAAACCTTGCCTATCCCGGCCAGATCCGGGTGGTCGTCGTCAGGGAATCACGAACGGTTGAGATCGCCCGGTAGGCAATTCTCCTACTACTCTCAATTACAACTCCCCGAAAGGGCCTCATGCGGATATTGATGATCGGTGATGTCGTCGGCAGTGGAGGGCGGCGCGCCGTCGGGAAACTGCTGAAAGACGTGAAAACCGAACTCGATATCGACTTTGTCACGCTTCAAGGCGAGAATTTGGCGGCAGGGATCGGCCTAACCGTCGATACCGTGGTCGAGATGGTCGAAGCCGGTGCCGACGTCATTACCACCGGAAACCACGTGTGGGACAAGCGCGAGTTCATCGACCACCTCGATGACCCCCACCTGCCCGTGCTGCGTCCACTTAACTACCCGCCCGAAACTCCGGGCCGGGGAGCGACTGACGACTCGGGCTCTGTCGCCGTCATTAACCTGATCGGACGCGTATGGGTCGGTGAGTTCGATTCACCGTTTGCTGTTGTCGACGACCTGCTCGCAGGCGGTTTTGGCCAGGGCAAGCCTGTCGTGGTCGATTTCCATGCCGAGGCCACTTCCGAAAAGGCGGCACTCGCATGGCACCTCGACGGCCGGGTCGCGGCCGTCGTCGGGACTCACACCCATGTACCGACCGCCGATTGCAAAGTCCTTCCCGGAGGTACCGGGTTCGTATCGGACCTGGGAATGGTAGGTGCCGTGGATTCCATACTCGGCGTCGAGACCGAAGGCTCGCTGAACCGCTTCCTGAGCGGCTACCGCCACCGGATGAAGCCGGTACGCACAGGCCTGATGAACTTCAACTCGGTGCTGATCGACGTGGATGACTCAACAGGGCTCGCAACTTCGGTCGAGCGAGTAGACCGGCAGATCGAGGTTTGAGCAACTCGCCAGAACAACAGGCCGAAGGCAGCCGATACGACCACGAGGCACAGGTAGTCTCCCCGAGTTGGCAGGTGGAGGTCGACCTCCACCTTCACACAACCGCGTCTGATGGCACGCTCACCCCGCAACTGCTCATCGACCAGGTGGCGACGACCGGCCTGCGCGTCGTGGCCGTTACCGACCACGATTCCACCGAAGGCCTGAACGATGCGATCGCGGCCTCTGCGAAATACCCTCGCCTGACGGTCATCACCGGCATCGAACTGGGAACAGCGACCGAGGAATCGGAACTGCACCTGCTCGGCTACTTCATCAATGCCAGCAACCCAACCCTGCAGGAAACCCTTTTGCAGTTCAGGTTGGAGCGGGTAGAGGCCGCACGGGCCATGGTCAGGCGACTCGCCGAGCTGCAGCGACCTGTCTCATGGGACCGTGTAGTTGAACTTGCACGTGGTTCGGTAGGGCGTCCGCACATCGCACGCGCCATGGTCGAAGCGGGGCACGTAGAAACCGTCGCCGAGGCGTTCAACCGGTACATTGGAGACAAGGGCGTGGCACGGGTCCCGCGGCCAAAACTACACCCACTTGGAGCGCTTGATCTAATTCATTCCGCTGGCGGTATCGGCGTTGTGGCACACCCGCGAACGGTGGACCGGCTCGACGAACTCGTGAAACAGCTTGCCGGGGCCGGGCTGGCCGGTATCGAGGTGTATGCCGAAAAGTACGCGAACAGACGGCGAGACAGCTACCTCGACATCGCCACACGCCTCGACCTCGTGCCTTCGGGGGGGACCGACTATCACGCGCTGGGCGCCGAGAACGAGACCCTGCCCGGCACCAACGGACCGCCGCCCGACACAGCATCGAAGTTGCTGGCCCGTGCGAGGGAAATTCACGGATCGAACGTAGGGTCCGTTCCGGTCGGACTGGCCTGAACGCCATGGATTTGGTCCCATCAATAGCTCTGGTCGCCGGTGCCTACCTGGTCGGCTCAATCCCCAGCTCCTACCTGGTGGGCCGACTCGCCGGGGGCATCGATATACGTGAACGCGGCTCGAAAAACGTAGGGGCATCGAACCTAACAGCACAGGCCGGGGCGTGGTGGGCCGCACCAGTCGTACTCTTCGATATCCTGGTAAAAGGCGCACTCCCGGTGTTCATAGCGTCCGATAAGGTGCTCGGGCTCGGTTTAGGCGTCGAAGTAGCAGCCGGAATCGCGGGAATAACCAGTCATAACTGGTCGGTCTTCTCAAGCTTTCATGGTGGCCGCGGGATGGCGACCGCACTTGGAAGTACCGGGGCGTTGAACTTTCCGTTACTCATCGTTTACGGTTCGATCGCAGCTCTCGGCGTGCTGTTCACACCGTGGAAAGACTCGGCGGTCTGGTGGATGATCGCCGTGATCCTGATGCCCGTCTGGGCAGCGCTTCTGAACCTTCCAGTTGAGATCGTCTGGTATGCCATAGCGTTCGCTGTGGTGATCGCTGCAAAGCGTATGACATCTAATTCGCTACGAGATGGTGATGGTAAGTTCACCGCCCGGCTGCTCTGGAACAGACTGGTGTTCGACCGTGATATCGCTGATCGCGCAGCGTGGTTGGCTCAGACACAGGAAGAGCATTAGTTGCTGACGTGCTGCAAATCGCTTCGGATCGCCCCGCTGGCTCCGTAGGGCATATCAGGAGGTCAGCAATCCAAAACCACCGATCCGCGCAACAGGTAAACCGGCAATTAGTGAGTATCCTGAGTCGCTAATGACACACGACACCTTCGACAACACCTGTCTTCGCCACCCGAACACTCTTTCCAACTTGCGGTGCGGCAGGTGCAACGACCTGATCTGCCCCGAATGCATGTTGCAATCGCCAGTTGGAGCGCGCTGTCCCGATTGTGCAACCATCGGCCAGGCACCGATATTCCGGGCCACCGGGGCCGAATTCACTGCAACGATCGGCCTTGCGGTCGGCGGGGCCATCGTATTCGGAATTATTTACGGCCTGATCGCCTGGGTGCTCTGGCAATTGCCCCTCACCCTGCAGATCGGCTACGTGGCGGCTTCGATGGTTATCGCCCTGGCCGGGGCTCCGCTCGGAGAATTCGTTCGCAGGGCGGGCAAGAACAAACTCGACCCGCGGTACAAGATCATAGCCGCGGCAATGATGTTCCTCGTGTGGGTTGTCGGAATAATCGTTTCGTCGGGGCTGGGCGTGTGGAGCGGAATTTTCTACAACATCATTGGCTATATCGGGCTCGGCATAGGCATGTACGTCGCCATGAACCGCGTTAGGTCGTAGGAACAGTCCCCCCCTCACCCGGAGTTAACGACTCCAGCACCCTGCGCTGTCCGCCTTTTTCGGGAGGGGTTAGGGGAGGGTAGATTGCGACGTGGGCCCAAGCACGAATGTGCGCCCGGAGCTAATAACGCCACGCCTGGCCCTAAACGCTAGTCGGGATAATCTCACCGCCACCTTCCGAGTTGAACCGCAACGCCTCGTCGACCATGTCGTAAACCGAAAGCTGCGGGTCGTAGCCGAAGTCGTTGCGAGCGGCTGAGAGGTCGTACTCGTAAAAAGTCGGCCGGGTCGCCAGATCGACGGTCGAATACGGAATCCCGGTCGCCTCCGACATGTACGGAACGAGCGCGTCCCAGGTGAACGGCTCTTTCGCACCGATCTGATAAACCCTGCCGAACGTATTCGGGTTACCGACCGCCACCTCATATGCATGGACGATGTCGCGCACCTCGATAATGTGCTTCTTCCACGGGCGCCCACTGGCGTCCCGCGCGACGATCAGTCGGGCACCTCCCGCGGCGTCTTCGTCCCGTAATCGCTGGTAGGTCGATTTACCGGCATCGTCTGTCCGATTTTCAAATTGTTTCAGATACGTGGACAGATGAAACGCCGGAAACTTCAAGATCTCGCCCGCACCCCAGACGCTGGCGAACCTGATCACGGTGGCCCTCAGGTTTTCGTGCCGACAGTACCGATCGACAAGATTCTCGCACAGGACTTTTGAGTAGCCGTACCAGTCAGTCGAAACGAGGGGGAGCGAATCTTCGGTTATAGGGGTATCGATACCGTTTGGTGGATACTTGAACATCGTCGCGTCAGTACTGGTCAGGATCACGTGCTTCAGCCGGTCGCCCAGTCCTAGCGCAGCCTGCAAAACATTGAACGTGCCCTTCACGTTGGTATCCATGTACTGCTCGGGTGTGAACGGCCCGCCCGCCTGGAACGCAGCACCCAGATGAAGTATCACTTCCTGGTCCTCAGCGGCGGCACTCACGTCGGCAGAGCTCGCCAGGTCGCCTTCGACAATCTCGGCCCCGACCGACCGCATCTTTTCGGCCTGCCGGTCGCCTGGCCAAACAAATCCCCGGACGTCGTGGCCGTTTTGCAGAAACTGGCGGGCCAAGTTCGCACCCACCCGGCCGGTTATTCCAGTTATCAGTACTTTCATCGTCTGTATTGCCCGTCCATTTTGCGGAATAATCCCTTCTCCCCGGGGAGAAGGGCAGGTCGAGGGTGAACGCCGCCTACCGAATCAAAGTCTCGTGCTGCCTGTAGACCCGGTCGTAAAGTTCCCGGTCGATGCTCACTGCGAGGCCGGGAGAAGCAGGTACCGCGTATTTTCCGTCCTCAAACACGTATTCATCACCCCGGTACAGCTCGAAATTCAGCGTCGAATCTTCGGCAATCACGAAGCGTTTAGTCACCGCCCCGAACTGGATGTTCGCCCGCAAGCCCAGGTAGGCAGCGTTGTAGTTGTGGGGCGCGATCAGCGTGGCGTGGCCAGAATCGTCGATGTCGCGTGCGAGGACATGGTAAAACCAGAGCCCCATGTGCAACGTGTCTGGCTGAATCGCATCGAGAAGGCCCTCCTCCATGAGCTGCCAGTAGATCGTGTCGCGGCCCCGGTCGCCCTCGCCATCGACGAGCATTGTCCCTGGCGTGTAGCGGTCACGGAACTCCTTGAGCTTCCGGTACCCCCCGATGTCCTCGGTGATCATTTCTTCCATCCAGAGCACATCCAGGTCGCCGATGCCCCGCACGAAATCTTCAAGCAGGTCGAGACGACCGTCGTAGCCGTTGTTGGCGTCGACGAGAATCTTTATGTCAGGGCCGACTGTGTCCCTGACGACCTCGACTACCTCGATGTCGCGCCTTGTTCCTGCGTTTGGCTCGAACCACTTGCCGGGTCGACCCAGCTTCAGCTTCACCGCACGCCAGCCCTTTTCCACCGCTTCGGCAGCTTCCCTTGCCACCGCGTTCGCACCCTCGGCAGGATTGACGAGGTCCTGGAAATAGAGGGTCGAGTCGTAGCCTTCAACCGTGTCGCGCACACGGTCTCCGAGCAGGCTGTGTGCAGGCTGGCCCAGTACCTGACCGATCAGGTCGAACAGAGCCACGTCGATAAATCCGTAGCGTTCGATCAGGTTCGACCACCGGGGGTTAACGTTCGTAACCCGACCTCCCGAAACTGTGAAAAAGTCAGAAAGTCTCTGGCCAACGAGGTCCTTCAGCACATCGTGAAGTGCACTGAGCGAACCACGGTTCATGGCGGGTCGGGCGTTGCTCAGGCCGGTCAGGCCCGAATCGGTGGTCACCTGCACCAGCCATTCACGCTGGTTGATGCCGTAGTTCTCCATTTTCGAGTTGCGACCCACGATGCGCCCGCTACCCGGCGATCCAAAGTAAGTTTCGACCGGTGTGACCTGAATTTCTTTGATTACATGCCCTTCGAGGTTTTTATCTGCCATGGCTACGCCTCCACCCTGAACTCGTGCTTGGCATGCGGAGCGAACCCGGCCTCGTCGATATCCACACCCAGCCCCGGCCCGGTCGGCAGGGTATATGCGCCGTTAATGAAGTCCGGTTGACCCGTCAGGAAGTGGGGCAGGATCCTTTCGTCCTCCAGTGACACGTGGGTTTCTGAGGCCGCACCGAACACGATGCTTGCGAAGGTGCCGAACGAACCGTTGCCGAAGTTGTGCGGAATTGACCGCACACCAGTCCCTGCGAGTTGCAGTTCGATCTCCATCCAGCCGAGGAAACCATGGCTCACGACGTCCGGCTGGTATCCATCGATCAGGCCATCGTCGATCATGTCCTGGAACACCTCGGAAATCGGGTTGCGGTCGACTTCTCCACAGGTTAGCAACGCCTTCGACCCGTACTTCGCCTGCATCTCTCGCATTGCCCGGTAGCCGTCCACGTCGTGCGTGATCATCTCTTCAAACCAGAAGATGTTGGCAGGTGTCACTTCCCCGATGAACTGATCGAGCAAATCGAGATGGTTGTCATACCCGAAATTGGCGTCTACGTAGATCTTCACGTCCGGGCCAACCGCCTCGCGAACGCCCAGAACTACGTCGATATCGCGGCGCATCCCGGCTTCAGGCATCATCCACCGACCGCCCCTGCCGGTCTTGATTTTCAGCTCTTTCCAGCCATCGGCCACCGCAACAGCCGCTTCATCGGCAACCTGCAGCGCGCCCCTTTCCGGAACGAGAAAATCCTGAAAATAAAGCGTTGTGTCGTACGCCGGGACAGAATCGTGCTTCTTACCGCCAAGCAGGTCGATCGCAGATACCCCGCGTGTCTTGCCCGCGAGGTCGAAAGCTAGAATCGAGAGCCAGCCATTGCGCCTGTACCAGCGTTCCATGCCCGGAGCCGGCCCGGTCACGACGCCGTTCTGAATTTCTAGCAGGGCATCGATCTCCCGATCCAGCAGCGCACCCTTTAGAAATTCGAGAAGTTTGGCGACGGTACCCTGGCGCATGAACCGGTTAGCGATCGTGATGCCCTCGGCACCGCTACTGCTCTTCGCCCTGACCACCCACTCGAGCCACTGCGTTCCGCGGTTGTCGGCATACGCGTTCTTGCCGAGTTCTTTCTGATAGCTCGACGGGATCGGTGTGACCGAGACAGATTCGATTATTTCCGGGGGCATTTTTTGTTAATTGGGACCGAAAGTGGGGTTCGGATAGAGTTCAGCAAACTGAACTGTGATGCAAGTTGGGCGCAGTCTACTCTCTACCCCCCATTCAAGCCTCAGCCCGTCTGAGCGCCCGCCCCGACCTCGACCCCTCGTGCTCCCCGTCCCGCACCGCAAACTGACCGTTCACGATCACATGCGGTATTCCGGTAGGCCCGACCCGCGGGTCCTCGTAACTCGCACCGTCGATCACTGTCTCGGGGTCGAACAACGCCAGGTCAGCGAAAAAACCTTCCTTCACAAGACCCCTGCCGGCAATCCCGAACTTCCCCGCGGGCATCCCCGTCATCTTGTAGATCGCATTCTCCAGCGAAATCACGCCCTCTTCCCGCACGTACTTACCCAGCACTCTCGGGTACGTGCCCCACGCCCGCGGATGCGGCTTCGAACCGCGGTCGAGCCCGTCGGTCCCGATCATGGTCGAAGAGTGAGCCATGACCATCCGCACATCGCCCTCGTCCATCCCGAACGCGGCAACGAGAATATCGGGCGAAACATCCCGCAGAAGCCTGTTCGCTGCCTTTTCGCCGGGCAGGTCATACTCCTCGACGAAGCTCTGGAGAGTGCGCCCTTCGTACTCGGCCCGACCCGGCACCGAGCAAAGTAATACCTCCGAAGGCTCCGATCTGCCCATTGCCCCGCCGTCTCCAGCACCAAAAGTCCCGTTCTGCACGAGCGCAAAAAGCATCGTGCTGCGGGCGGTGTACGGGTATTGATCAGCAGTTGCGTCGTGCCCCTTTGCCACCGCTTCCTCGATCATCGCAAGCGAATGGGTGACCTGGCCCCAGTTGTCGCTGCCGACCGTCTTGTGGTGAGAAATCTCAACCCCGCAACCACTCACTTCGCCGATGTGCAGCGTCTCCCTTACCGAATCGAGAAGTCCCGCCCCCTCATCTCGCATATGCGAAACGTACAGACCGCCGTACTTGCCCACCACCTTCGCCAGATCGGCAACTTCTTCCGTGGATGCATAGCGGCCGGGCTCGTACACCAGCCCCGTCGAGAGACCCACCGCCCCGGCTTCCATGCCTTCCTCAACGCTGGTGAGCATGCTGGCCATCTCAGTCTCGCTCGGCGGGCGGTTTTCAACTCCGCCCATCGCCTGCCGGCGCGCCGTGTGATGCCCGATCAACACGGCCACGTTCAATGCGGGCGCGGTCTTCGCCACTTCTTCGAGATAACCGGCATAACCGTCCCAGTCGGGCAGATCTGCGCTCGGCTCGTTAATCGCTTTCATCTGGAGTTTGCCGGGGCCCGATGCCGCAGCGCCGAAGCCGCAGTTGCCGACGATGACTGTAGTGATGCCCTGGAGGATGTTGTGCCGGACTTCCGGCTCGATCAGCACATGAAAATCGTCGTGCGAATGAACGTCGATGAAGCCCGGCGAGAGCACGAGCCCGGTGGCATCGAGGGTCTCTCTTGCATCGGCATCGATGTCAGGGCTGACCTCCGCTATCCGGTCACCCTGAACACCAACGTCACGCACCGCTCCCGCCGATCCGGATCCGTCGATAACGGTGGCGCCTTTGATCACGAGGTCGAGCAATGCGAAAACTTCTTTCTGGCGCTATCGGTCGGGCCATCGGAATTGATTCAGGGTTGATGCTCGACGTTATAACCCCGCCGACATCTCAGCACAAACCCCCCCGAACTTGTAACCGCGCCGTTTTAGGGCTACCTTCTGGCCGGAGTAACCATTCGGAACACCGCATCGTCCAAAAAACCATCCCAAACTGCAACAAGAAACGAACGGAACGCCAGAAATGCCATCGCCGACGAAAATTGAACGCGTAGAGACGATTCTGTGGGACCGCTGGCTGCTAATTCGCATCTACTGCGAAGACGGCACGGTCGGCATCGGCGAGGGCGGTGTGCACGGTTGGCAACGCCCCACCAGGACGATGGTCGATACGATGGCCGAGTACCTCGTTGGCAAGGACCCGAACCTTATCGAGCACCACTACCAGTGGCTGTACCGCTCCTCACACTTCATGGGTTCGGTGGTGCAGGGTGCGCTATCGGCGATCGACATTGCCCTGTGGGACATTAAGGGCAAACGGCTTGATGTCCCGATTTACGATCTGATGGGCGGAAAAACCCGCGATAAAGTCCGCTGCTACATGCACGTTGGCGGAACAACGAAAGACGACCTGGTCGCCAGTGCAATAGCGGCCGCCGCCGAGGGTTTTACGGCCGTTCGATTCACACCTTTTTCGAAGGATTACTACCTGCACAAGTCGTACACCGAGTGGGCCGATGAAGCGGTCGAGCGGGTTGGTGCAGTAAAAGAAGCGGTCGGCAGCGATGTCGATATCTGTGTCGAAATCCACCGGCAGATGACACCCGCCGAAAGCATCGGGCTGGGTCGCAGGCTCGAACAGTTCAACCCGTTCTTCTACGAAGACCCCATGCTGCCCGATTCGCCGGCGATCATGGGCGATGTTGCCGAGCAGTGCGGCATCCCGATTGCGACCGGAGAGCGGTTCACCACGATATTCGAGTACCAGCAGCTACTCGAAGCCAAAGCGGCCTCGTATGTGAGGCCCGACCTCTGCCTGTGCGGCGGTCTCTCGGGCTGCAAGAAGGTCGCAGCGATGGCCGAGGCGCAACATGTGAAGGTCATCCCGCACAACCCGCTCTCGCCTGTAAGCACGGCGGCCTGTGTGCAACTCGACGCCTGTATACCGAACTTCGCGCTCCAGGAGTACACCGGCGAGTCGGAACCACCCAAGAGCGATCTGCTGGTGACGCCGCTGGAACTGGTTGAAGGCTACCTGATCGTCCCGGAAGGCCCAGGCCTCGGCATCGAGCTCAACGAAGCCGCACTGTCAGGCCCAGAAAACCCGAAAATCCTCGACACCCCAATAGGCTTCGACGGAAGTGTGCAGGACCGGTAGTCGTGATCCCCTCTCCCTCGGAAGGAGGGGTTTTTTAGGGGGTGGATGAAAGTTGCCGACTGCAAACACTCGTCACCCGCGCACTGCAACCCACCCTCTAACTTCCTCCCCTCAAGGGAGGGAGGACTGGCACCTGACTCCGGCTCGACGATTCGATTCAGCCAGCACCCGGCTTGCCGGGGGAAACGTCGCTGGCAACCCGACCGTAGTCGTCCTCGACCCGCACGATGTCGTCTTCGCCTAGATAATCGCCGGTCTGAATCTCGATAATCTCGAGCGGCTCGACCGAAGAAATGTTCTCGATGCGGTGATGGACGTTCCTCGCAACGAACATCGACTGGCCACGCCCAAGCGTGTGCTCTTCATCGCCGACCGTTACTTTCGCCGTGCCGCGCGCCACCACCCACGTCTCATCGCGATGTCGGTGCCACTGCAGCGAAAGCCGAGATTCCGTCTTCACAGTCAGCCGCTTGGTCTGAAAACCCGGCCCACTGGTCAGGATTTCGAACGAACCCCACGGTCTCGTCTCACGCTTTTTCTTGGTGCTGGCTGAGAACGTAATATCCGATTGCTCGGCCACGCGAATCTCCAGACTTGGTGCCATGCCGGTAGTCACTCGATTTCAATGGCACAGAGATTCTATTGCGGCACGGCCCGGTAGTCACGGTCGTGCCGCCTGAAACGGCGCGGGTATCAAGCGATTACGGGACCGGCTATCACGCCACCGACGAGTGAGGCGGAACGATGATTCTTAGTACCCGAATAGCTGTTTGAAATGCCCTCCGACTGCCTTGGCAAGGAGAACCGGAACCGAGTTACCTATCTGCGTGTACTTCGGTAGTTCGCGATCATGGATGCCTTTTCTCGGGTTGCCAGCGCGCCGTATCCCACCTGTGGTTCTTTTTCCAGCGAACTTGTACCAGTCAGGGAAAGGCTGACTCCGAATATGCCCTCTCCCTCTGGGAGAGGGCCAGGGTGAGGGGGGGGAACGGGGAACAACGGGAACATTGTTTTAGACTCCCTGCATGCCATAATCGGACTCTTCGTTCCTTCTCCCTATCGAAGAACAACAACCTGGTCGAATCGAGACGCAAAACATGCCAGATCAAAAACCGAACATCCTGTTCATCCTGACCGACCAGCAACGGCGCGACTCGATGCGCGCCTATGGCAACAACTGGATAAAGACCCCGAACCTCGATCGGCTCGCCGAAAAGAGCTTTGTGTTCGAAAACACCTACGTCACCCAGCCAGTCTGCACCCCCGCCCGCGCATCGATCATGACCGGCCTCTACCCGTTCCACACAGGCCTGCAGCGCAACAACATACCGCTCAATCGCGACATCCCGACCATCGGCGACATGATCTCGGACGACTACTACAACGCCCACATGGGCAAGTGGCATCTCGGCGACGACATGATGGCGCAGCACGGCTTCGACCACTGGGTGGCGGTCGAAGACTTCCAGCGCGTACGTGCTACCCGCAAGGAGTACCGGTACCAGGAAGCCCCGTACAACCAGTGGCTGCGAGATCACGGTGCCGAGCCTCCATCAATACAAATCTCATATGAAGGCTGGGTGGGCGTTGCCGAACTCACCGAGGAGCAGACCCAGGCCGGATTCCTTGGCCACACCGCATCAAATTTCATTCGCGACTACCCCAACGGCACGTACGCCGATCAACCGTGGATGCTGTTCGTCAACTTCTTCGAGCCGCACCCGCCGTACACAGGTCCCCTCAACGACCTGTACGACCCGGCGAAAATCGAAGTTGGTCCCGGATTCCGCAAGCGGCCCGACTCCGGCTCACTCGTGAACAGGTTGCGGTCCGATTTCTACATGGGGGGCGGGAACAACCCGCTCGGCGAGGCCGGAGGCGATATTCACGACACGTCCACCGAAGAAGGCTTCAGGAAGCTGCGGGCACAGTATTTCGCGAACGTGACGCTCGTAGACAATCAGCTTGGCAGGATTTTCGAGGCTCTCGAAGCCAGCGGACAGGCCGACAACACCGTGATCGTGTTCACGAGCGAACATGGCGAGATGGCGGGCGACCACGGGATGCTCGAAAAGCGGTCTCTCTACGAGGAAGCGTCAAACGTCCCGTTCCTGCTGTACGTTCCGTGGTTAAACGCGGGCCAGCAGAAGCGAATACCCGGCTCGGTAGGGCAGGTCGACCTTGCGCCGACATTGCTCGATCTCACAGGAAGCGATATCCCCGATCAGCTCGAGGGCAAGTCGCTGTTACCGGTCCTGAGCGGCGAAGCGGACCTTTCGGACAACGATGTGTTTATCCAGTGGAACGGTATGGGCGATCGGAATCTCGGTTCACCCGAGATCAACCGCATGGTCTCGATGCCCTGGCGCGGCGTTGTCACAGGCGATCGCTGGAAGCTGAACCTCTCCCCGGGGGATAACTGCGAGCTGTACGACCTGAACACTGATCCGGCTGAACTGGAAAATTTTTTCGAACAGCCGGAGCACCACGACCGCATACTCGACATGGCATCTCGAATCCGTATTTGGCAGGACGAAACCGGCGACGACATGCCCCTGCCAACCCTTTAGGGCCCAATCCTCCCACCCTGCAAGGGTGAGAGTAAGAGGGTGGCTTGGAACCTTCCGAAGTAGGTGGCTCACTACTGCCCAACCGCCGACACCCGATTTCCCGACCCCTGCGGAGGGACCCCAGTGGATGCTCTTTGTGGCAGTTTGCACCGCACTCTCAATGTGCGTGAAATCGGTCTTTTTTGCCATCGAGAAGCATTTTTCGCGTGAGATCCCTCCACAGGGGTCGGGAAATCGGAACATCCGAACAATGGGATCGGTGGTTGATGGGAACGACGGCTGTTGGACCGTGGTACCAGCGCTAAACCGCCGCCACCTCGACGCGTTACGCAGCTCCGGGATTCACCGATTCCCAGTATCGGTCGAAAACATCGCGCGCTTCCTGGAATGAACGAGTGGCGAACAACTCCACACGGAAGGCACGCACACGGTCACGACCGCCCGCGTACCACGACAGGTGACGCTGCATCTGCAAAAGCCCGGCGCGCTCGGGAAAGTGCTCCTCGATCAGTGGCATGTGCCGGTTGATTACACGGCTCTGGTACTCGTACTTACCTTCAGGTGAAAGGTCCTCGAACGCCTCGTCGAAAACCCACGGCTTGCCCATCGCCGCACGACCGATCATCACCGATTCACAACCGGTCGCGGCCTGCATGGCGCGGGCGTCCGACATCGACTGTACGTCGCCGTTTCCAGTGATCGGGATGTCCACCGCATCTACCACTTCGGCGATCATGTCCCACTTTGAGAGACCGTTGAACCGCTGTGCACGCGTGCGTGGGTGCACCGTAATCGCGTCGATACCGACATCTTCTGCCATCTTCGCAACCTCAACGGCGTTCAGGTGCGTTTCGTCCCATCCGCTGCGAATCTTGATAGTGAAGGGCACCTTCAGGACCCTGCGCATCGCACTCAGGATCTCAGCGGTCTTCTGAACGTCTTTCATCAACGCCGAACCGCGGCCCGTCTTCGTGATCTTGGGCATCGGACAGCCCATGTTCAAATCGATGATGTCGGCACCGGTGTCTTGCAGGTACTGAACTCCCGGAACCAGCGTTTCGGCCGACGGCCCGAGAATCTGCAGGGCGATCGGCTTCTCTTCCGGCAAATACTTGGCGATGTCGTACTTGGTGCGCGGGTTCTCGCGGGTCAGCCCTATCGCATCGATCTCTTCGCTGGTGGTCAGCGCGCTCCCACACTCCCACGCCACAAGGCGATATGGGGCATTGGAAATTCCGGCCATGGGGGCGAGTCGCGCAAGGCCTTTTACTTCAACATCGCCAATAAACATCTAACGATTATACGAATTGAACGCACATGAACCAGCGGGACGGTAGCGATCTGGCGACTTCGACTAAACAACACTGCCCTGTGCAGCCCGGATTCTGTTAGACCCGCTGCGCACAGGACTGTGTGGTTGATTAGTCAGCTGTAAATGGCGACCCTCACCGCAGCCGCACTCAGGCACTGGAAGCGAATCCACGGGACACACCATAGCGATCACACGAGACGACCTACACCTGACACCGCTCGGCGTCATCGATACAGTCGGCACAAATCCTTCCGGAGGAACTGTCGCAAGCGACCTAGTCTGCGACGTTCACGGCAGGTCGTGCATCGAGGAGGTCGATACCGCCCCGCACCTGGCCCAGCGTGTCGGCGACCCGCTCCTCAAGCGCAAACAGAACCTCACGGACGTAGTTGTCTGCACCCTTGCGGCGTTGATCAGCCTGCGTATTCGCTTCGTTCAAGATTCCATTAACGCGGTTCTCGGCATCATCGATCATCTCGCCGGCCCGGGTCCTGGCCTCAGACTCGGTCGCAGCTGCATTCTCAGTGGCGACCCGGGTGATCTCGGTATTCTCGACCATCCTGTGGGCCTCAGCCTGTGAAGACGTGAGCAGCGTGCTCGACTGTTCTTCTGCCAGCTGGCGAATGGTCGTCGCTTCCTCGTCGGCGTAGGCGCGAATCCTGCGGGCTTCGAGCTCGGCCTGCTTGATGATCGCTTCCTTCTGCCGAACGATCCCCTCGGCCTCATTGATCTGGGTCGGCAGTTCGGCCTTCACTTCGTTGATGACCGTCGTAACCTTCGCCAGGTTCAGCAGCGTCCGGGCCGTCCCCGGTACTCGACCTCCGGTGATCATCGCCTCAAGGTCTTCGAGTTGCGTCATGATTGTCATTGGTGCCTCCATGCGTGTCGACAAACTACTTGCCAGCTAATTTTTCTGGCTTTTCTTGAGCCTCTCAACCAGAGGCCCCCATACGTTCTGTGGCACCAGGTCCGACACATCTGCGCCGAGCGCTGCCACTTCCTTCACTCTCGATGAACTCAGGATCTGGAATTCCAGTGAGCTGAACAGGCAGATCGTCTCAACGTCTCCAGCCATCCTGCGGTTCATTAGTGCCATTTCACTCTCATACTCGAAATCGCTCGTGATGCGCAGGCCACGCACGATCACGCTTGCACCCAGGTCGCGCGCGAAATCAACGGTGAGACCCGAATACAACTGCACCGAAACGTTCGGCAGGTGCGCCACGGATTCGGCGAACATAGCAACCCGCTCGTCGACCGAAAACAACGTGGATTTCGACGACAGTTCGACCACCGCCACTGTCAGAAAGTCGACGGCCTTCGCCGCTCTTTCGACGATGTCGATGTGACCGTTGGTGGGGGGGTCGAATGTGCCCGGATAGATTGCCTTTGCCATCTAGTTCCCCTCCGGCGCGGGCCCCGCAGGCGCTGCGTCCAGGGCTTGGGCCCGATAGACCGAGATTGCGGAATCGCCATATTTTCGGGTTGTTGACAAGCTCAGACCCGGCAGCGCGTCCGGCAACTCGGTCATCTTCGAATGCTCGAGAAACGCAATTGCGTCCGGCGCAATCAAACCTGCCGAATCGACCCGCAAAAACAACTCTTCAAATTCGTTCAGGGCGTACGGAGGATCGGCAAAAATCAGGTCGAACTCGCCTGTCAGTCTCCCGACTGCAGTTAGCGCGCTACCCCTTCGAACAGTTCCCTGCATTGCGAATCCGTTTCGTTCCAGAGTCCCTTTGATTACTTCGCACTGCCGCGAGTTTTGTTCTACGAACATAGCGCTTGCAGCACCCCGTTGTAACGCTTCAATCCCGAGTGCCCCGGTTCCGGCATATATGTCGAGGACTCGAAATCCGCCCGGACCAGTCGGCCCCAGCATCGAGAAAATTGCCGACCGCACCCTGGATGTGGTCGGGCGGAGAGAAATCCCACCAGACGCTCGCCTGGATGTTGACGACCCTCTGCGCCTGCTGCTCATTTCGCTCCGGACCCGCTCCGGTATCCCCGATATCTTTGGGTGAAACCCGATTATTCACGATAGGCCGATTTAGCGACCATCGTGGGGCAATACAGGTTTCGGGCTATTCAATCGGGAATGCGGTGTCAGGAACGCTAGCACCCTCGCGTGAACTTTTTTGGGTGTGCGCCCGCGGGCAGGTCTACGGCGTGCAGGTTGTTCGCGAGTGCCTTCTCCCCCGGGGAGAAGGTTAGGTTGAGGGGGAATGTTCCGAAGCCTCTGCAACAGTTGCCGTAGCCTCACTACCTGCCAAAAAAACTTCCACTCACGCAAAATCCCGTAATGAAATCGAGCAGACATTTGAGTCAGACGCTGAATCGTTTGCGGGGCTGCCTTAGAATGAATCGGCGCACCACCGGGTCTGAAAATATTCCCAGACCGCGCGTGCGCCCAAAAGCCGAAAATTTATGACGCCAGAAGAACCAATAGAACAGCCAGAACAGCAGATCGGCGAACAAAAACTTATCAGCGACCGGCTGGCCAAAGCGGCTCAACTCAGGTCGCAGGGGATCGACCCCTACCCGCCCCGATTCGATCGCACTCACACGACCGCCGAAGCAGCAGAGTTGTTCGAAAAACTTGAGACTGCCTCCACCAACGAAGATGACCACCCGCAAACGGAGGCCATCCGGGTAGCAGGCCGAATAATGGCCCGGCGCGGGCAGGGGAAGGCATCGTTTATCGACCTGAAAGATGGTACCGGATCAGTACAGATATTCGCCCGCCAGAACACCATGGGCGACGAAGCCTACGCAATCATCGACCTGCTCGATATCGGCGACATCATCGGTGTCGAGGGCGCGGTCATTAGGACCCGGCGCGGTGAGATCAGCGTCGCGGCCGCCGAGATCACTGTCTTGACCAAATCGATGCGACCCCTGCCCGATAAGTGGGGCGGCTTGCAGGACCAGGAAGTCAGGTTCAGGCAGCGCTATCTCGACCTTATTTCCAACGAACGAGCCATGAAAAACGCCCTGCTACGTTCACACGTGGTCAGGGCCATGCGGGAATTCATGCACAGCCGTGGTTTTGTCGAGGTCGAAACTCCAATCCTGGTTCCGGTCGCCGCCGGCGCGCAGGCAACCCCGTTCGAAACCCACCACAACCAGCTCGACCGCGACCTGTTCCTGCGGATAGCCACCGAGCTCTATCTTAAAAAATTGATCGTCGGGGGAATCGAACGGGTATTCGAGATCGGGCGCCTGTTCCGTAACGAAGGACTCGACCACGATCACAATCCCGAGTTCACCACTATCGAAAGCTACCAGGCCTACGCCGACTACAACGACGTTATGGAGATGGTAGAAAACATGGTCGCCCACATCGCGCAGGAAACGACCGGCTCAATGGTGCTTCCCGAAATCGAAGGCGTAAGGCCGGAGATCGACCTGACTCCGCCGTGGCCGCGGCTCGACCTCCGCACCGAGATCAAGGAACGCACCGGCATCGACTTTGTCGAGTCCTCAGACGCCGAATCGCTTTCCCAGGCGATGCGCGAGCGGGGCATCCACGTCGAGGAAGGCTCGGCATGGGGACGCCTGCTCGACAAGGTAATCTCCTCGGAAGTCGAGCCTAACCTCATCGAGCCCCACTTCCTCGTCGACTACCCGGTCGCAATGTCACCACTCGCAAAGCGCAAGCCCGGCTCCGACGACATCGTCGAGCGCTTCGAGGCGTTTGTCGTTGGCTCTGAACTCTGCAACGCATTCACTGAACTCAACGACCCGGTCGATCAACGCGAACGCTTCGAGCAGCAAGAACGGATGCGGAGCGAGTTCGATGACGTTGAGGCCGACCGCCTGGATGAGGACTTTCTCGTGGCGATTGAGCACGGGATGCCGCCGACAGGTGGGCTCGGGCTCGGCATAGACCGCCTCACGATGCTGATCGCGGGCGAGGACTCGATTCGCGAAATCCTGCTATTTCCAGCCATGCGCAACATCTGATCAAATCAATCACAGTGACGCGATCCGTTACATGTTTCTGCAAAAATACTGAAAAGAATCCGCCAGATGCTTTCACTGGACCAGATAGTCCGAGACCCCGAGAAATTCCGAACCGCACTGGTTCGCCGCGGCGAGGACCCGCCGATCGATCGGATTCTCGAACTCGATTCGCGCAGAAAAGCACTGATCCAACTGGCCGACGCCGACCGCGCCCACCGCAATGCGGTTAGCAAGGCAATTGGCGACGAAAAGCGCAAACCCACGCTGGAAGAAATATCCGAAATGCGGGAGGTCGGCGATCGTATCAAGTCGGTCGAAGCCGACCTGGCCGCAGTTCTGGCCGACCTCAACGAGACGCTGCTGCCCCTGCCAAACACCCCGCTGGCCGACGTGCCAGACGGGCTGAACGAGGAGTCCAACGAGGTAATCCACACGTCCGACGGCCCAACCGAGAGCCACGGCAACGCCCACTGGGACGTCGCACCTGCCCTCGGAATACTCGATCTCGAAGCCGGTGCAGGTATATCAGGTGCCCGTTTCTTCGTGATGAAGGGCAAGGGCGCGAAGCTCCAGCGGGCACTCGCGGCCTGGATGCTCGATGTCCACACTAACGAGCACGGCTACACCGAGATCGACCCACCGCTGCTCGTGCGGTCGGAGACGATGCAGGGGTCGGGCAACCTGCCGAAATTCAGAGAAAACCTCTATCACGACGACGAGACTGACCTGTGGCTGGTTCCGACTGCCGAAGTCGCGCTGAACGCACTGCACCAGGGCAAGATCATCGATCCCGACATGCTGCCCCTCAAATACGTTGCACAGACCCCCAGTTTCCGCAAGGAACACGCCGCAGGGGGCCGCGACGTTCGCGGAATAAAACGGGTTCATCAGTTCGAGAAGGTCGAGATGTTCCGGTACGTCGAACCGCAGGATTCGGAAGCCGGGCTCGAAGAGATGCTCGCCGAAGCGTCGACGCTGTGCGAGCGGCTCGGCCTCACTTACCGTGTTCTAAAACTCTGCGCTGGAGATATCGGATTCCAGTCGGCCAAGACCTACGACATCGAGGTCTGGTCTCCCGGCTCGGCCGAATGGCTCGAGGTCAGTTCGATTTCTACCTGCACAGATTTCCAGACACGACGAAACAACACCCGGTACCGACCAGAAACTGGTGCCTCGACCCGGCTTCCGCACACGCTCAACGGCTCTGGACTGGCGCTGCCAAGAATCTGGATAGCGGTGATCGAAAACGGCCTGCAACCGGACGGTTCGATCGTGATCCCCGAAGAGGTCGTCCCGTACACAGGCTGGGAACGCATCGAGGTGCCTTAGGCAAGTCCGCTCCGGCAGGACCGACGGCGCCTCCGCCACCACAAGTCCGGCACCGCCCGCCGCCCGCGTGCCAAGGTGGACCATGTGCCAGCTCGTTGCGAGGCCGTCGGTTTCGCTCGAATACTGACACATTGGCGCAACGAAAACCCGGTTCGGCATCGTTTCGCCCCGAATGCTAAGGGGGCTGAACAGGTTGCTGGTCGTAATCGCTCCCGGCTGGCTGGTCGAAATGCGGCCGAAAGCCGATAACGTCGCGGCGTCGGAGCGCTCTGGCTTCCGCAAAAATTGGACCACGCCCTCCGGGACAGGGCCCTAAGGCGTAATCGTCAGAGTGTATTCCGTTGGTGACGTCGAATGTCTTGTAATCGCGCTGATAATCGCGACGATCAGGTCGTCCTCGCCGATATCCTCGACAACCAGACTTCCCGCACCTTCGGCATCGACAGGCACCCGGTAAACGACAGGATCACCGATGTCCTTCTCGTGGATCACCTGAACCAGGTACTGAGTCGGCACTGTTTCTTCGACCAGTGCGAATCCGTTGGCTACCCAATCGCCCCGGGTCGAAGTATCGTCGGACCAGCCAATTTCCGGGATTTTGAAATCATCGAAGCATGCACCCTTGGAAAACACGGCTTCATCGGTGACGTACTCGATCCGTAGCAACACCTGCCCCCCGGCATACTTCGAAAGATCTACCGAGTCCTGTACCCAGCCACCGCTCTGACCGGTCAGTCCCGGACCGTACGAATTGCCATTGGGATTCGTTCGGGTCGACAGCGTGGAGTCGAGTATTTGGCAGGTCTCGCCGCCATCGGTCGAAACCATCACGTACGCGTAGTCCCACGACTCCTCGATGTCATAAAACGTCCAGTACTGCAGCGTGGCCCGCTCGACTGCACTCAGGTCGACGCTCCTCGTCAGGGTCGAATCTATCGAGTCGCCCTGGTTCGACCACCAGCAGGTGTCACCGGAATGTGGCGGTTCGGAAAGCAACGCGGTTTCCGGTTCCCCCTGGAACCCAATCGTCATCCGGCCCGAACCTGTCGACGTGACCACGTAGTCGGCTCCGTAACCCATTACCTCGCCCGTCAGGGAGTCGGGTGCTCGCTTGTAAATGTTCTTGACAGGAGCGACTGAACGATCTTCGTACGAAAAGGGTCCGTCTTCCGCGCTCAGGTAGTTGGCAACGAGCCAGTCGGCAAACACGTCGTCCGCACTCTCTTCGAAGCCCTGTTCCACGAGCGCGCTGTCTATCGAGACGATTCCATCGTCCTGGTTGCGACTGACGGCGCTCAGGATGTCGTTTCCGCCATAGTGGGCCGCCAGGAACGCGAAAAACAAGTTTGCGGCCCCGTAGTTGGGTCGGGAGAAAAAAATGTCCTGCGCCCACGCGGTGAGCGACGTGGACGGTAACCTGACAAACGCCGATACAGCCGATCTGCCGAAACCCGCGATTTCGGCCGCTATTTCCGACAGCCCCTCGTTGACCCACGCATCTTCGCTCGAATCGGCTGCGAAGTGCGAGGCGTGTTGCAGTTCGTGGGCGATCACACTGAGGTATTCGGGTCCCGTAAGGTCGACTCTATCGGCCGCTATGTACACGGCTTCGCGCTGGTTCGAAAACGGAATGATTTGTTGCGGGTATGAGACGGCTGCGGAGAAGTAACCGGCAATCCCGGTCCGCAGATTACTGTGGTAAACCACGATTCGATCGTCACCGCCGATACCGGGAATCAGGGGGGTTCCAAACACCTCCGTCACCGCGGGCCAAACGTTGCTCTCAAATGCGTCGGCGACCTGCCTGATGTCCGCCGCCGTGGGAATGAACCTGTTCTCGAAAATCCAGTAGGCGTGCTCCGAAATATAAGCTACCTCTCCGCTGGCGAGCACGCTGCCCTGGTCTCGCGATACCCAGAAATCGACTTTCTGACCGACGACGAACGGTTCCGAAGCTAACACTGTCTGCGGCTCAACATAGCCTTCGACCAATCGCTTGCCCAGATCCTGAAGATCGCGGTCCGGGGGAACTGGAATATCGGGTTCATCCGGGATTGGGACGAACACCGCCTCGGGAGTAAGCGTCGGATTTACGGTTGAAGCCGAGCCCGGTCCGGTAGCGCCGGGTGACTGGGCGACCGTTGAACTCGGCGCGCTCGCGGTCGGGCTCGGGGCCGCTACCACCCCTCCACGGCTCGGCTGCGGAGTCGGTGACGAGCTGTCGGCAGCCGTTGGGCTGACGGCATCCTCGGGCCTAGGGCTGGCCGGGTCATCAGCGGTCCCCGGAACCACAGAAGTGGGCGTGCTGATAAGCGGCACCGAAGTTGCCGTAGAAGGACCTGAAATACCAGCAACCTGGGTTTCGCGCGCAGTTGTCGAGGGGAGGGAGGTGGGAACGGCAGGGTCTTCAACCTCACCCCGGCACGCCCCTGAGAGAAAGGCCATTCCGACGATCGCGCCGAAAACTGCCATTGAGCGAACCCTGCCACCGGTGCCGCGAGATAACTTCACTTAGGATTCGCCGTTGCCCTTGTCGCTGCCGTTGCCTGTATCATCTACAGTGCCGTTGAACTGATTCATTGCGTTATCGATATCGCCGCCAACGATCATCGTAACGGCGTCCGCGGCCCTGACCGAGGCGGTCTTCACAAGCTCAAGCGTTGCAGGCTCGAATGTCCCCAGAACATGCTCGACCTGCACACCGGACAACTCAGGCGTCCCGACACCGATGCGAATGCGGGGAAATTCGTTCGTCCCAAGGGCCGTGATGATCGACTTAAGGCCGTTATGACCACCTGCACCACCCTTTTTTCGTATACGCACAGAACCGGGCGGCAGGTTTATATCGTCGGTCACTACCAGGATATTTTCGGGACCTGACTTGAACCTGTTAATCAGGTAGCCAAGTGCCTGGCTTGAACGGTTCATGAACGTTCGCGGGTAAGCCAGCACGGCGCGGCCACCCCCGAGCTTCACCTCGGCGAACCGAACTTCTTTCCGCTTACGGTTCAGTTCGGCCTTCGTTCGCCCCACCAGCTCGTCCAGACACCACCAGCCAACGTTGTGCCGGGTGTTGCGGTACTCGGCACCCGGATTGCCTAGGCCGACGACGATCCACGGGGAGCCTTCCGACCCGCCGCCTGTGCCCCCCGGAAAGAGTTTTTCTAAGAGTGAGGTAATGTCCAATCGTCTAGATTCCCGCTCGTGTTGCCAGATAGTTCGTTCAGAAAGGATATGACCTTATCGTCGAGAATGTTCGCGAGATCAGATAAATCTCCTGCCGAATTGAGCCTGAATAACTTCTGGAGCCTATCTGTGTTTTCGGAATCCAGGACGATGCTTGAAACCACTGCCGTCAGCCGGTCGCAATAACCCGTGAACGCCTCATCTACCTCAGACATCAATTCGATGACATCGGTGTGATTGATCGTCTGGCCGAGTCGTCCCTACCACTCCGGGCAAAGGGGTCCGGCGATCAACGGAATTTCTGAACCGTCACGATCGCAAACTCGAAACTGCCCGGCCACCCGGTTCCACCTGTCGGATATGTCGCCAGACGACCGTCCTGTAACTCGTCATAGACATCTTCTGGAGTGACCCGATCACCGGTAATGCTCGAATCGATGCCCCCGCCCAGTACGGCAGCAGCAGATTCGACCCACGATTCAGGATTATCAAGCTGGAACAGCTCACCGGGTTGAATTTCACGGCCCGCCCGTTCCTCAGTTCTCGATAAACTCCGGTCAAGAGAAGTGACCACTACCCCCGATTTCCACATTTTATGCAGATCGGCGGCCACCGAAGCGTTTACCTGGGATTCGTAGTTAGCAAGTGTCGAGGCCAGCCGGCCCAGACCGGGATCACTTGAGGAAACGTTACTTCGGCGGACCTCGCGCAGGGAACGAAAATCGGCTGCTTTCGCGTTAGTTCCGGGCGAACTCCGTCCATTCGGGCCGCTCTTCACCGAATCGACGTGATACGTCGCTTTCGACTCAGCAATTCTCCCGCCCTTCATTCGGGGTGCCGCCACGCAAATCCTGTCGTCCAGAATGTCGGTCGGCTCTGGCCTACTAGTCGGGTACAGAAGCACCAACCTGAACATCGAAACGCCAGTTAGCAGCCTGCCAAAATCGCCCCGCCACTGCCTGGCCACTATCACCTCACCGGGGTGCTCAAACCCGCCAAGAGTCACACGTACCGGTTGGGCCCGGTCCAGCTGGTCGCTGGCGAATGATATCGAGACATGCTCGGGTGGATTCCCGATCAGTTGGGTTTGCGTAACCGATACAAAAGCTCCGGCTTGCTGATTATTCGCCGGGCGGTCCCGTTTCGGGGGCAGCAGGCACCAGGCCTTGTTCCATGAAAGCTATGAACTCTTCCTCGTCGATCACGTGGATACTGAGTCGGTTAGCCTTTTCCAGCTTCGAGCCCGCGTCTGCGCCCGCCACCAGGTAGTGGGTTTTCTTAGTCACCGACCCGGTGGCCTTGCCGCCAAGCGTTTTTATTCGACTTTGTGCCTCCGAGCGTGACATAGATTCAAGCCGACCTGTAACCACGAATGTCAGACCGTTGGCCGGATGATCGGCCGAAGGCTCGGGCGTATCGTCGATCGGGTTGATCCCGAGAGCGATTAATTCGTCTACCAGGTTCTGGTTCTGTTCGACTCCGAAATAATCAACAACCGTTGAAGCGATCACCGGCCCGATCCCGTCGATCGCCAGCAATTCGTCTTCGGTCGCTTCTTTTAGACCAGTCAGGCCGCGGAACCTTCGCGAGAGCCATTCAGCGCTCTCCGAGCCAATCTCCGGAATTCCGAGTGCGAAAAGCAAGCGGGGAAGCGGCTGCGAACGCGACGCCTCGATAGCCGCAAGCAGGTTGTCGACACGCGTCTCGCCCATCTTGTCGAGTTCCAGAAGATCGTCACGCCGCTCGTGCAATCGGTAAATCCCGGCGATGTTCGACACAAACCCAAGACGCGGTAAATCCTGCGCAACCCGCGCGCCGAGGCCCTCGATATCCATGGCCCCGCGTGATGCAAAATGCTCAAGCAACCGCTCGAACTGCACCGGACAGGTGGCATCCACACACCGTGTTACCACCTCGTCTTCGGCCTGAACCGTTGTCGTTCCGCACGAGGGACATGAGTCAGGAAATACATACGGGACCGAATCGGCAGATCTCTCGTTCCCGGCCGCTATCTCAACAACCTGCGGGATGACATCGCCAGCCCGCTGGATTACTACCCGATCGCCCTCCCGAAAGTCTTTCCGGGCTATTTCGTCCTTGTTGTGCAGCGTAGCGCGGCCCACCGTCACACCGCCGACCACCACAGGTTCCAACTCGGCCCACGGAGTCAGTGCGCCCGTGCGCCCGACATTCACATGAATGTGAAGTAGCGTCGTCTCTATCTGCTCGGCAGGGAACTTGTACGCGACGGCCCAGCGGGGGTCACGCCCCACGTACCCGAGCCTGCGCTGGAGGGCAAGCGAATCGATCTTGACGACCACGCCGTCGATGCCGTAGTCGAGCGATTCGCGTATCTCGCCCGCGTCGGCAACGGCGGCCATTACCTGCTCGACCGTGTCCGCCCGGCGAGTCCATGAGTTCACACGGCCGCCCCAGCCTTTGACCACCTGCAGCAGGTCCCAGTGGCTTTCCGGTTCGTCGCCGCCTTCAACGTAGCCTCGCGAATAGAAGAACATGTCGAGCGGGCGTTTTGCAGTCTCACTCGAATCAAGCTGGCGGAGCGACCCCGATGCCGAGTTCCTCGGGTTTACATACGCAGGCAGCCCCGCCTCTTCGCGTTCAGCGTTCAGCGCGGCGAATTTCGAGATCGGAAAGAAGATTTCGCCCCGGAGCTCAATAACCGGCGGTGCCTCGCCATCGAGCGCCAGTGGCACGCTGCGGATGGTCCGCACATTCGCGGTCACATCCTCGCCGCGCTCGCCGTCACCCCGCGTCGCAGCCCGTTCTAGTACGCCATCACGATAGGTGACCGCGATCGCCAAACCGTCAATTTTCAGTTCGCACACCATTTGAGCGCCTTCGATCTCCAGGTAGTCGAGTGTGCGCTGGTACCACGCCCTGAAGCCGTCTTCGTCGAACACGTTACCCAGGCTCAGCATCGGCACCGGGTGCACAACTTCCTCGAACGCACCCGAGGGAGGAGCACCCACACGCCGGGTCGGTGAATCGGGAGTTTTTAGGTCGGGGTGCTCGGCTTCTAGAGCGATCAGCTCCTGCATCCAGCCGTCCCACTCCGCGTCGGATGAATCCGGGGCGTTATCGATATAGTACAGCCGGTTCGCCCTGTTGATCTTTTCGTTCAGGTAAAAAATCCTTTGTTCAGGATCTTTATCTTTGGACGAGTCTGAATCGAACGGCATTTGGAGCTTTTTTTTTGGGTCTGGCACAGTGTCGGTTACGGGCTATGGAAGTTAACCAGAATGGAGCTCTCGGAGTGGTGCACCGAGTATAACAACGACTATTCAAGCGGGATGTGAGCAGCAATGGCGGCGCTATACTCGTTTGTTGGTTCGTAAACACACCACCCCCCGGCCCGAGTGAATCGTAATCAAACATGGCGGAAATTCAGCCCTTCAGGGCAGTGCGGTACAACCCGGACGTTGCAGGCGATGTGAGCCTTCACATCTGCCCGCCGTTTGATGTAATCACCCCCCAGCTCCAGCAGGAGCTGTACGACCGCTCGCCATACAACATCGTCCGGCTCGAACTGGCACGGCGCGGGTTATCGGAAGACCCCTACGAACAGGCCGCTGAAACGAGCCAGCTGTGGCTCGATTCCGGCGCTCTCAAGCACGAAGGCGAGCCGTCGATCTACGTGACTGAAGAAGAGTTCGAATACCAGGGGCAAAAACTGTTCAGGCGGGGGTTCGTCGCGGCCGTCCGGCTTGAGGACTACGACCAGGAGATTGTCCTCCCACACGAAGGCACGCGGTCTGAATGGGTCGCCGACCGCGTCAGGCTCATGGAGGCTGCACAGTCGAACTACAGCCCCCTGCTGGTGATTTACCGGGATGACCTGCGCTCAAGCGTGGGCAATCTGGTCAGGGCCATCGCGGGCGGCGAACCGACTGCAGTCTTCACACCGCCCGACATGCCGCAACTCCGGCTCTGGCGCGTTTCGGATCCGGGGACCATCGGGGTCCTCCAGAGGGCACTCGCAGATTCCGAGATGTTTATCGCCGACGGCCACCATCGCTACGAGGCGGCCCTGCGCTATCGCAGCGGTGTGCGGGCGGAAAGAGAGGTCGGTCATGACGAATCGATCAATTTTAGGATAATGATGATGGTTTCATTCGACGAACCGGGGCTGATCACACGCGGCTACCACCGCGTGGTTGAAACGGCCACTGCCGACGAAATTTCCGGCCTGATCGACTCGTTTAAAAGCACGTGCGAACTGGAAGAGTGGACCCCGCCGGCAGGGCAGCCGACCGCCGAGAAGATCGAGGCCTTTGCAGTTGCGCTCGGCGAAAGAGAGGGCGACGAGGTTGTTTTCGGACTCTTCGGCAAAGAGCCCGGAAAGTTCCATGTCGCACGCATGAAAGCCCCGCCACCCCCCAACAACGCACTGGAGAATTCGGAGTATTCTCGCCTCCACTCGCTGATTATCCGGCCGGTGATTTCCGAGGCGCGCGAAGAACAGGTCATTAGCCCGCACCACGACGCGGGCCTGATTGCACGGCAGGTCGATAGCGGCGAAGCCAGGTTTGCGATCATCATGCGACCGGTACCGCTTCCCGAGTTCGTGGCGATCGTGACGCGTGGATGGCGCCTGCCGCCCAAGGCCACCAACTTCTTCCCGAAACCCCCGGCAGGTGCAGTGATTCAGCAGTTCGGCGAGCGCCTGTAGCGTTTCGCGCCTACACCCCTCCGGCGCTCAGCGATTCCTCGATCACCCCGAGTACTTCATCGACCGAAGGCCGGTCCGCCGGTTCTCCGGCAATCAGCCGCGCAATGAGCGAGCCGTGTGCATCAAATACGAAGCTGGCCGGCCCGCTCCTGCCTTCACCAAACAGGTCAAACACATGCCAGTCTGCGGCGATTACGTTCAACGGGTCGGCAATCAACGGAAACTCAAGTCCGAACTCGTCCCGCATCTTGACCACTTCTGTCGGCAGATCGGACGCGATCAAAAATATATGGGCACCTAGCGCTTCGAACTCCGGGTACCGGCCTTGAATCTGACCGACCTGGGCGCGGTCAAGTTCGCCATCAGCACCCGGAATGAACAGCACATACACCGGCGCAGTACCAAGCACGTCCTCGAGCCGGAGGTCCTCGCCATCTATCGACGCAACCGAAAACACCGGCAGGACCGGCGGCGAGTCCGATCCCGCTGCAGGGGATGAGATCGATCCGTCCGGTTCAGAGACCGCGGCCGGGGGACCCGGTGAGGGTGTCGGGCTCGCGGCAGACTCATCAACACCTGAACATGAAGTCAGCAACATGACCGGGACCGCTGCGATCAGTACGGTCCACGATCTTCGACCGGTCAGTAAAGCGAAAAAATCGTTCAATGTCTGAACACCCTCACGAGCAATCCAGCCCTTCGCGCCGCGGACAGGCCGCGCCCGGGCGACGTATTTGAGCGGACATTTGAACCTAATCCAGCTTTTCGACCTGCTCAATTATCTCTTCAGCATATATTTGGTGGGTGTAGTTTTCACCGATGGTCTTCCACGCGATTTCGCCCTGCTTGTCCACAAGGAACATCGAAGCGGATGCCAGCCCATCGCCGAAAAGGTTGAACACCCCGTAGAACTGCGGGACCGAGGGGTCGAGGGCGGTAAACAGAATCGGAAATTCATAACCCTCACGGCCGGCGAAATTCGTCGGACCTTCCAGGTTATCGGTGCTGATCGCGAGGATCTGAACTCCAGTCGCGTCGAGTTCGGCCTTCGCTTTTTGCAACTCTCCGAGTTGCCTTTTGCAGAAAGTTCACCAGTAAGCCCGATAAAAAACGACCAGCACCGGCTGTTTACCACGGAAGTCCGAGAGGGTGTACTCGCCGCCCCCAATGGCCGGCAATGTGAAATCCGGTGCCAGCATCGCGACGGGCCCGGGTGTATTGACTAGAACCGGCAGTTCATCATCGGATTTAGCGACCGGCGCCGATACTGTCGCTGTTGCCGGAACCGGCTCGGATGCCGGCGTCGCAGCTGGAACGGACTCAGATAGCGTCGTCATGGCTGGAGCAGGCTCGGATGCCGTCGTCGTAGCCGGAGTGGACTCGGATGCTGTCGTTGTTGCCGGAGCGGGCTCAAATGCCGTCGTAGTGGGTGGAGTCGGCGTCGGGCTTGAAGGCGGCTGCTCGGCAACTACCGTTGGTTCCGCACCCACCTGGCGCCCGGAAGACCCCGATGAATCAGGCGAATCGCTGCCGCACGCAACCGCCAGCAAAAGCATTCCCGCGACTAGTGAAATCGCAAGTAAACCTTTTCTGTTCCGTCCGAATACCGCGCCCATTAAACCGCCGTTATTTACCAGGTGCCGACACGAGCGAGTCCAGATCGGCTCGACCACGTCCGGTAGTCTTCGACCGTCGTCATCAAGAATTACGAAGTCATACTCTTCAGGGTTTCTTCGGCAGCCTTGAGGGCTTCGTCGATATGGGACTTCTCTACCCAGCCCATATGGCCGACCCTGAAAATCTTGCCAACCAGCGATTTCTGACCCCCGCCCAGTATCACGTTGTAGTTCTTGCTCACGTTGGCGAGGAACGCCTTTCCGTCGATGTCTTCAGGCAGCCGAATAGCGGTAACCGTGTTCGAAGCGAACTGGGGGTCGGGCAGCAGTTCGAGTCCGAGGGCCTTCGCACCGTCACGGGTGTGCTGCGCGATCTCGTGGTGCCGCGCAAAAATGTTTTCGATACCCTCATCGACCATCGACTGCAGCGCGACTTCGAGCGTGTACATGGCCGGCAGGCACGGAGTAAACGGCGGCTGGCCGAGTTCGAGATACATCCTGTACTGCTCGATATCCAGGTAGTACTTCGGACTGGTCGAGCGAGAATGCGCTTCCCACGCCTTTTCCGAGAACGTCACCATCGATATTCCGGGAGGCGAAATCCAGCTTTTTTGCGAAGCCGTGGCAACCACATCGATGCCCCAGGCGTCGACCGATATCGGCACCCCGCCCGCGCTCGAAACCGCGTCGACCAGGATCAGGGCATCCGATTCCTCGTGAATCACCATGCACAGGTCTTCAAGCGGGTTGGAAACGCCGGTCGAACTCTCGTTGTGGGTGAAAACGACCGCTCTCAGGTCGGAAATACCGCGAATGGCCTCTCGCACTCGGTCGAGATCGGCAGCCTGCCCGAGATCGAAGACGAGACGGGTGACGTCCGCTCCGTAGGCATCGGCGATCTCGGCGAACCGCTCACCGAACGCACCGATGATGATCGAAAGCACCCGGTCGCCAGGCGAAATCGTGTTCACCACGGCCGTTTCCATCGCACCCGTTCCCGACGACGTGATGAAGTAGACATCGTTCGCAGTCATCATCACCGTCTTCAGGTTCGCCGTCATTCGGTCCAGCATGCCTGCGTACTGGGGCCCGCGGTGGTTGATCATCTGCGAGCCGGCGAGTTCGAGAACGTCGTCGGGCAACGGCACCGGGCCGGGAATTCGAAGGTTAGGCTGACTCTGGCTGCTCAACGGAGCACTCCGTTCATACGGGATTCAAGTAGGGAATACCAATAAGTGGTCAATTCCACAAACGGTCACAAAATATTCTAACTCCGAGCACTCAAATAAACCGCCAACAGCCCCGGCTCAGACCGCGGGGAGTTAGTCAGGGCGACGCCCTCCCACTGGAAGTGAACGACCGCTTTTCCTCAGCCTTCGACCGGCCTGAAGCCCGCGTACTCGGGATCGAGGACCGTCGTCACGCCGTGTGCGTAGGCCCCGATCGCCTCTCTTACCCCGCCGTAGAAAGTGGGGAAGGCATAGATCGTGCTCCGCAGATCGTCCAGCACGATGCGCTTATGCACTGCGAGAGTGAGCATGCCCAGTATTTCGGCGGTAGTAGGACCGCAAGCCGTCGCCCCAAGCAAAACACCGGTCTGCTGATCGGCGATCACCTTGATCACCCCGCCGGTCGCCATGTGCAGCCAGCCACGGCATGCCCTGATTCATTTCGCGGGCATTACGGCAAGTTCCCACTGCTGTCTCGCAGCAGAGCGCCCTCTGACTGCCATCACTATTTGTTACGGCAACGGTGGGCGCTTTGTTGTTGGCCTTACATCGACGATCATCCTCTATCCGGGGCGTTCGACGCGTTTGCCCGGCTTAGACGGTTGTGAGAGCGACCCCGCGTTCGACCTCAAAGAAAGTAGATTTCCCGACCGGAGCGGAGGGACCTCAGCAGCTGACAGGTCTCCGAAATGCCGAACTTGCCTTCGGTCATCTCGCAGAATACCCGCCCCTAATCGGCCAGCTTCACCAGCGAGTAGCTCTTGCGGCCCCGGCGTATAACCAGCAGCCGTCCTTCGACGAGATCGCCCAGCACCACGGCGCGGTCGGCATTCTCAACTCGCTCACCGTTCAGGTACATCCCGCCCTGCTCAACCGTGCGCCGCACATCGCCACCCGACTTCCCGGCAGCGGCCTTCACCGCCAGTTCCGAGAACCGGATCCCTTCCCCCGACAACTCGTCACGGCGAATCTCGGTAACTGAAGAACCATCCAGCACATCTTCCATCTCATCGGCCGAAAGGCCAGCAATGTCGCCCCCGAAGAAGGCGCGTGTCACTCGCAGGGCCTGGTCCAATCCACCCTGGCCATGAACGGTCTGCGTCACCTCTTCTGCAAGCTTCCTCTGCGCCTCCCGCTTCCCGGGCTCGGTCTTCACGGCAACGTCCAGCTCGCCAATCTGCAACTGGTTGAGCAGCGTAAACAGCTTCAGATAAGGAACAGCGTCGGCATCGGCCACGTTCAGGAAGAACTGGTAGAGCCGGTACGGCGATGTCTGCTTTGGGTCGAGCGTTGGGGCGTTGCCGGCCGATTTTCCGAACTTCTCGCCGCTCGCGGTGATCACAAGCGGGTAGGCGATGCCGTGCGCCCGCGGCAGCCCGTCAGAATCGGCACCATGGATCCGGCGAATCAGGTCGACGCCGCCGAGAATATTGCCCCACTGGTCGCTTCCACCGGCCTGAAACCCGCATTTGTCTATCTCGTACAGCCTCAGGAAATCGTAGGCCTGCAGCAACTGGTAGCTGAACTCGGTGAACGAAATTCCGCTGTCCCGACCGAACCGGCCCTTCACGGACTCGCGGCCCATCATCGTGTTGACCGTAAAGTGCTTGCCGATATCGCGCAGAAAATCCAGCAGGTTGGTCTTGCGCAGCCAGTCGGCATTGTTGACCATCCGGGCCGGGTTCGAACTCGCCTTGAAATCGAGAAACGGCTCCAGCTGAAGGCGAATCGCCTCGACATTCTCGTCGATCTGGTCGATTCCCATCAACTTACGCTCTTCGGCGCGGAACGACGGGTCGCCGATCATCCCGGTCCCGCCCCCGACAAGCGCAATCGGCGTGTGCCCGTGGCGCTGCAGGCGGACCAGCCCCATGATCGGCACAAGACTGCCAATGTGAAGACTGCTTGCAGAGGGGTCAAAACCGTTGTAGCAGGTCACTTTTTCCGTGGCGAGCACGTGCGCCGCACCGGGAGTTGCATCGAATAACGCCCCCCGCCACTCGAGTTCTTCGGTTACGTTTGCGAATTCTGTGTTGGTCGTCATAGCGTTTGTACGGATTACCGGGAGGTTATCAGGGGATTTTTTTTAGTGGCAGAAAATGGCGTTCAGATTGCCGGTCGTGCTATCGACCGGGGAACCGTGCCGCCAGCACCTCGTGGGTCTCTTCAACGTCCCTGTTCATCTGTTCCACCAGCTCATCGACTGAATCGAATGCGACCTCGCTCCGGAGCCGTGTTACGAACTCCAGGCGGAGTCGCTTCGTATAAAGGTCGCCCTCAAAGTCCAGCAGGAACGCCTCAATAGTTCGCCCGCCATCGGTATCGAAAGTCGGGCGAACACCAATGCCGGTGGCCGCCCGGTACGTCGCACCATCCACCGTGGCGAGAGTGGCGTAAATTCCATTTTCCGGAACCGTTACTGCAAAATCAGTTTCGAGGTTTGCCGTCGGAAACCCCAGATCTCGTCCACGCTTTTCGCCCGCACCCACTGTGCCGGTAATCGAGTAATTGCGTCCGAGCATCTTCGCCGCGGACTCGCACCGACCCTCCATCACTGCCTTCCGAATCGCCGAGCTCGACACCGCATGCCCATCGACCATCGCTGCCGGTGCCGCAATGAATTCGACGCCGGACACGACGCCCGACCCACCGGGCCCGGTTCCGCCAGATCGAGGTGATGCGAGATCTTCCACCCTTACCTGGTCGGCTCCGATGCGGGCCCCGGGCCCAACGATCAACGCCTCAAGACCGATACGGTCGCGCAGACCCACAACGAACTCCTCCGAAGACAATTTCTGGATCGTCGGCCCGAATTCCAGTTCAACGATCTCATCGACGCCGGTCTCGCCAAGCATTGCTATCCGGGCTTCGAAATCGCAAAGGTACGAAACCTTTTTGCCCGGATTGAAAAACGCCCGCGGCTGTTCCCTGAACACGAGTGCGACCGATCTCGCACTGCGCGCCTCGGCTTCATGCCTCACCTGCCGCAACAGCGCGCGGTGACCCAGGTGCACTCCGTCGAAGGTGCCGATAGTGGCGACCGTGGGGCCGCCTGGGGCCTCTATGGATGCGGACGGTTCGGTTATCGGCATGCCGTTTGGCCGGACTGGAAAGGCAATCGACTTCCGGGAAACTCAGGCGAGAGCCCCGGCCTTCTGGTTAAGTTTTGCGTGTGCCTCACGAAGCAATTCCTCGGTCGATCTCCAGTTGATACAGGCATCGGTAATTGAAACACCGTACTTCAAATCGGCGAGCTTGCCCATCGGCTGGTTACCCTCGTTAATGTGGCTTTCCAGCATCAGCCCGATGACACCCTCATTACCCTCGACGCGCTGGCGAATAGCCTCACGGAACACAATCGGCTGTCGCCTGTGGTCCTTGTTGCTGTTTGCGTGCGAACAATCGATTACGACGTTTGGCTGAAGCCCCGCGATTTCGAGGAGCGAACTCGCCGAAAGCACTGACTCCTCGTCGTAGTTGGGGTAGGACCCGCCGCGAAGGATCAAGTGTTGCGCCGAGTTTCCGATAGTGTTTACAACCGCAGCCCGACCGTCGAGGTCGATACCGAGAAACGCGTGTGGCGACCTTGCGGCCAGCATCGCATCGACTGCTATCTGGCAGCTGCCACCGGTACCGTTCTTATAGCCGATCGGCATCGACAGACCGCTTGCCATCTGCCGGTGGGTCTGGCTTTCAGTCGTCCGTGCGCCGATGGCACCCCACGCGATCAGGTCGGCTAGGTACTGGGGAGTGAACGGGTCGAGAAATTCAGTCCCCGCTGGCAGGCCAAGATTTCCTACTTCAAGTAGAAACGCCCGGGCGCGCCTCAGCCCGGTTTGCATATCGAACGTGCCATCGAGGTTCGGGTCGTTGATCAACCCCTTCCAGCCGACCGTGGTCCGCGGCTTTTCGAAATAAACCCGCATTACAACGAGGATGGAGTCTTTGACCTCCTCGGCGAGAACTGCGAGCCGCTTTGCGTACTCGAGCCCGGCCGTCTCATCGTGTATAGAGCAGGGACCAACCAGCATCACCATGCGTTTGTCGGTGCGCTTGCCGATATTTTCGATTGCGTTGCGGGCCTCGATCACCACTTCAGCGATCTTCGGCGTAATCGGCTGCGCTTCAATGTAACTTCTGGGCGGATCGAGCGGCTGAATACCAGTGACTCGAATATCTGATGTGGACATGACGTTGTTATTTTTCTCTACAACTTGTGTGCGGATGGGTTTATCGGGGTTCGTGATTCACTCAGTCAGACCGGCACAGTTGCATGCTGTGGGGCGGGAAGCTTCATAAATCCAGTGGGGGTTGGCCGGGGACGCTCAGGCAGACAGGCTGCGATAGGAGCGCCCGAACGTAAACAACCCGCCAATATAGCCGTCGGCACAGGTGTAGCCGGAGGCATAGGAGAGCGGGGCGTACCCGGCTGAACGCATATAGACGATCGCGGCCGCGCTTCGATCGCGCCGACCGGGCATGAAATTGGTCTTTTTATTGCGTTCGCTCATGTCTTTACGTGTTGGCTGTCGAAAGGTCGGGACGAAGCTTAGCAGCACCGTTCAAGTATGCGTGCCTGACTTCGCTCTGAGTTTGTTCAGTGTTCCACAAAATCAGTATACGGATGCACCGGGTAAGCGCGCCGGGTCTGGCCATTTCGTGACCGCACATTAACGGCACATCGTTCCAATCGAAGCGCTCGCGGGCAGCGACGGCCGGGAATTCGGCAACTAGATCGGGGCTGGTGGTGAACTGCACAGAGGCAATGTCATCCTGCTCGATGCCGTTTTCATCGACAAGCACTTGCAAGAGCTCTGCGGTCGCAGTCAGGACATCCTCCACCGAGGTGCCTCCGGTTGTTGTTGCGCCTTTTACGCCGCGAACCTTCGTTGCCATTGATTTCTCGTGCCGATTTGGCAGTTGGACCCGTTTTTCAGAGCGACCGAATTTCCGATGCGCAAGGAATACTCGTGATTACGATATTTTAGTAGCCGTCGGTGACTCCCGCGACTCTGGCGACCTAGTTTGCCACGACTTTTCTTGACGTGCCGCTGGCCAGCGAGCGAATGTAGGCTCCGGCCCGTGCCGCGGCCCCTGAACTATCACCGTCGGCCAGAGTGTCGATCAGCGCACTCCCGACCACGGCGCCATCGGCATATTTCGCAACCTGCCCAACATGGGCGGCATTCGATATGCCAAAACCTATCGCAACCGGCAGATCGGTGTACTTCCGCACCTTGTTTGCCAGCCCCTCGACCCGCGCCGACATCGTCGCCCGAGCGCCCGTCACCCCGAGCACCGAGATGCAGTAGACGAACCCGAACGCACGCGCACAAGCGTGCCTGATCGCTTCGTCGGTCGAAGTCAGCGCCAGCAGCGGAATCACCGCAAGGCCAACGCGGTCTGCTGCGTCCTGCAACGGGCCCGCCTCAAGTGCCGGGAGGTCGGCCACAATCAACCCGTCGACACCCGCTTCCCTAACCCGGGAACAGTAATCGTCAAGGCCCGCCGAGAGGATGTTGTTGTAGTAACCCATAAATACGATCGGCACATCGATACCGGCACCCCGGATAGCCATAGCCGCCTCGATGCACGTCCCGGGCGTTACCCCGTTGAGAAGGGCCCGGTAGCCGGAAGCCTGGATAGTTGGCCCTTCTCCAACAGGATCGCTGAACGGCACACCGAGCTCGATAACATCGGCGCCGCCATCGACGACCGCCCGTACGATTTCGGTAGTCAGGTCTATTTCAGGGAACCCGACCGTCACGTACGGGACAAGCGCGATCCGGCCTCCGGCCCTAGCCTGCTCGAACGCCTCGCGAATTCTATCGGTTCCCATATTTGCTTTCGGTTTCCTGGCGTGATTTTTGACCGGCTACGATTCCTAGGCATCGACCCCCGCCGCCACGGCTCAATCGCTCAGGCCGCCGTCCAGTACTTGGCCGCCAGAACGGCAACTGCATTGTGCAGCGAGTGGGCGAAGATGGCGGGCCAGATCGAACCGGTTTTAAGGTACACCCAGCCGAGCACCAGGCCCAGCATGAAAGTGAGCAGGATTGCTCCCGGATCGATGTGAAATGCCCCGAACAGCAGCGATGAAAGTAGCAGGGCTCGCGCGACCCCGAAACGTCTCAGCAGACCGGTGAGTACGAACCCCCGGAAGAATATTTCCTCAGCAACCGGCCCGACAACCGCCACGAGCAGCAGCGCAATCACAATGTTTCCGTCGGCCTCGTCCAGTGCTTGCTGCGCAGTGTCAGGTGGCAGCAGGAAATCTATACCCAACCAGATTAAAAACTGCATCACTACCAGTAGTGCGACGATGCCGATCAGCCACATGCCCGCCGCAAACAGATAAGGCTTGATCCCGCTCGTCCTGATGAAACCCAGCGCACCCACAGGTTCACGGTAACGCATTGTCGACAGCGCGAAGCCAATCACGGCAAAAGAAGCCGACATCACCGTCACAGCAATGATCGACACGGGCACACCGACCACCTCGGCAACGCCATCGCCCGCGTCGGTCGCCAACAGGTAACTGGCCGAAACCAGTCCAACGCCCATCGAGATCGCCACCACGACGGGCCAGAGCGGAGATCGCGTTACACGGACAAGCAGCACGGCGAGCACGCTTGATAGCGCCCCAACGATGTAGCCCGCGGGCGAAGTGACCGATGTTTCATACCCGGCAGACGTGCCGACAACTCCGCCGAAACTGAGTATCGAAATCACGACGAGCATCGTGAGCGTTGCACCGGTAACCACATCGAGCGGCCCCCACATCACCTCCTGCAATAAGGTGCCGCTCGGGTCCTGCCCCCCTCGAAGCCCCGTTTCTGGTGGCATCAACCGGCCATCCCCGCCCACTTGATCGCCTAGGCCCAAGTCACATCTCCAGAAAGAGTTGCAGCGACCGGTCTGGCCGCGAAAACGGCATACTCTCGCTTCGAATCGCCGATTGTGGTGAACTCGCCGTGACCGGGGAGAATGACGGTCGAATCGGGCAGTACATAGATATGCCCGTTGATCGAGTCGAGCATCTGCCTGAGTGCGTCCGGCGATGCCGACCTCCCGGGACCTCCCGGGAACAACGTGTCGCCCGTGAACACATGAGAAACCGACTCCCCCGAGTCCGGCGCCCCGACTTCGGGTCGCGGCGATAGCCCGAGCACGAAACAAGTCGAGCCGGGGGTGTGGCCTGGTGTGGCCATGGGACGCAGTGCGATATCGCCGACCTCGATCAGCCGGTTCGTTGAAATGTCCAGGTATTCCGACACCCTTTTTGCCGAGGCAGGCAACATCTCACGGTCGGCCGTGCCGATGCCAACGGGTGCGCCGAACACATCAGTCACCGCGGCGAAACCCTCGAGGTGGTCACTGTGACCATGGGTAATCAGGATAGCTTCGACCTGCGTCGCGCTGGACGCGGCCACCAACTCATCAGGGTGCGCCGGAGTGTCGACGATTACCGATTTTCCGGTACGCAAACATGTAATCAGGAACCCATTGTTCGCGAAGCCCGAGATAAACCGCTGAATCGACCACCGCTTGCCCGAAAATACAGTGCTCACAGCCTGTCCGCTCCGTTCAAGTTGTCCACCTGGTCATCAGCCCCACGTTTTTATTCGGGCGCCCATATCCGGAAATAAGAAACGGCGCCGGAAGCGCCGCGTCAAAGCTTTTTGGGTTGCCAGGACCGATGAAATAGCAGTAGGGCAACCCTACTACGTGACCTGCGGCTCCGGGTTTGCGGCACCATCGACGTGTCCTTCGCCTTCCGGCATCTCGTCGGTCGGCCCATCGGGGGGCGCGATAGGGTCGTCAGTTGTCATCGGACTGGCCGCCAGCGGTTCCTTGCCTTCGATGATCGCCACGAACTGGTCCGCGTCGATGGTCTCGTGTTCCAGCAGGAACTGGGCTATTCCTTCGAGTTCCTTGTGATGCTCGACGAGGAGACTGTTGGCCATCTCATCGCCCTCTCTCAACAGCCGGTTGATCTCATCATCGATGATCACTTCAGTCTTGAGCGAATAGTCACGCTCCTCCGACATCTCACGTCCCAGAAATACCGCACCGCCCTGGCGCTTGCCGAACGAACGGTGTGAAAGTTTGTCGCTCATGCCGAGGCGCATGACCATCTCGCGGGCGATGCTCGTCGCCTGCTCGAAATCGTTTGAAGCACCGGTAGTCACATCCCCGACCTTCAGCACCTCTGCGGCCCGTCCGCCCATTGCACTTGCGATCTGGGCTTCAAGTTGCTCCTTCGATGAATAAGTCTTGTCTTCCTGCTGCCACCGGGTAAACCCACCCGCCTGTCCGCGGGCGATAATCGAAATCTTTCCGATCGGCGAACCGCCAGGCATATAGTGGGCGACCAGCGCGTGGCCCGCCTCGTGATACGCGGTGATCCTGCGGTCTTTCTCGCTGATTACCTTGCTCTTGCGGGCCGGCCCCATCGATACGCGGTCGATCGACTCGGTCAGGTTTGCGAAGCTGATGGTCTTCTGGTTATTGCGCGCGGCTAGCAGCGCCGCCTCGTTAATCAGGTTCGCAAGGTCGGCACCGGTGAACCCTGGCGTCTGCCTGGCTATCTCGCCAAGCTCCACGTGCTTGTCGAACGGCTTGCCCTTGGCATGTACATCCAGGATCGCGGTGCGCCCCCGGATGTCCGGGTTGTCGAGAATGACCCGGCGGTCGAACCGTCCCGGACGGAGCAGGGCAGGGTCAAGAATATCGGGGCGATTGGTGGCGGCAATGACAATCACATTCGTCGCCGAATCGAAGCCGTCCATCTCGACGAGTATCTGGTTCAGGGTCTGCTCACGTTCGTCGTGACCGCCACCGAGCCCGGCACCGCGGTGCCGGCCCACGGCATCGATTTCATCCACAAATATAATGCAGGGGGCGTGCCGCTTGGCCTGCTCGAACAGGTCACGCACGCGAGAGGCACCGACACCCACAAACATCTCAACGAACTCCGAACCGGAGATCGAAAAGAAGGGTACCCCGGCTTCGCCTGCAACGGCGCGGGCGAGCAGTGTCTTGCCGGTGCCGGGGGGTCCGACAAGGAGTACACCGCTGGGGATTCGGGCACCGAGCGCCTGGAAACGTTCGGGGTACTTCAGAAATTCGACGACTTCTTCGAGCTCTTGCTTGGCCTCGGGCACACCGGCCACATCGAAGAACGTAACGGTGGCCTTTGATCCCACGAACATTCGGGCACGACTGCGGCCGAAGCCCATCTGCTGGTTACTGTTGCCCTGCGCCTGACGCATCATGAACAACAGGATTCCGCCGAAAAGAATCAGCGGCAGGAACCCGATCAGGATTCCAAAGAAGCTCGAAAATCCACCACCGGCATCCACCCGAACCGTGTAGTTGGCGTTGTCCACCCCGGCGTTGGAGAGCAGCTCGGCAACGCTCGAGCCCTCTTCTTTACGAGATTTGAACAGGTTTACGCCGTCCGAGATAGTGAGCGAGTCGCCTTTAACTTCAATCTCGAGCCTTGAAGACCCGCTGCTGTTTTTCGCGAGTTCGACAATCTCATTGATGCCGATTTCCTTCGCCTCACCGGTGGGAGAGTCGACAAACAAGAAGAAGATAGTGATCACTGCGACGATGATCACAAGATAGACGAGGCTGTTCCGCATCCAGCGGCTGTTCATATGTCCTGGCCGTCCGATCCTGTTCCCGCTAATACCCGGGTGGTCTGGGCCGGTGTGAGTGTCGACCCGTTACTTCGATGAGAACGCATGGCCCCACGATTCTATTGAGTCGTCGGAGACTGTAATTCGCGCCCGAATCTCGATACTTACCAATCGTAATCGTAGCATAGCCATAACCTGGCGCAGCACCGATCTCAGCCCGTAATACGTGTGGCAAGCTGGTGAAGATTCGTACAGGCTCCCAATTGAGAATCGGCTACGGGGTTGGTATATTTGAAGTTCGATCAAATTGACACTGGAAATAAGTACGCGCAAATCGCCCGATCTGGCCTGATTTGTCGAAGCGTAGTTCGGCGGGAGTACGCCCCGTGTCGCAGGGAGTGCAAACATAGCAAAAGAATTCAGGGTGAATCGCCGAATTCGAGCCGATGAGGTTCGGGTAATTCGTGGCGAGGATTCGTCCGAGTCGGTCGTGATGCAGTTGCGTGACGCCCTCGAGATGGCGCAGGACGAAGGTCTCGACCTTGTTGAGGTCGGGGCCAACCAGAATCCACCGGTATGCAGGCTCCTGGATTACGGTCGCTTCAAATTTATCCAGAGTAAAAAGCAGCGCGAGGCCCGCAAAATCTCGCGGAGTGCCAGTAAACAGAAAGACGTAAGACTCAGCCCGGTGATGTCCGACAACGACATCCAAACGAAGATCCGGATGACAAAAAATCTTCTTGGTGAGGGTGCAAAAGTCAGGGTGTTCGTTCGGTTCCGGGGTCGCCAGCGTGCGCATCCCGAAATCGCCATGAAGGTGTTGAGAAAAGTTGCAGAAGGTGTGGCGTCGGTCGCGAAGCTCGAAAAACCGCCGGGAATGGAAGGGCGGGTGTTGAGCATATTGCTGGCACCGTCGCCACAGCAGAAGGAACGAGAACGACAGGCTAAGGCTTCGACAGTTGCCACCACTGACGTGCCAGCAGAGTCCGAATTAACGAGCACAGCGGCCGATGACGCGAACGTGCCAGAACCAGAAGCTATTAAATAAATCGATCAGGTCCAGGTGGTGCGGGTCGAGCTAGAAGACCCACAGCCGAATCATAACGGTCAACAACCAGAACCGAGAACGGAAACTTTCTAACATGCCGAAGATGAAGACCCACAAGGGTGCCAAGAAGCGGTTCCACATCAGTGGTACCGGCAAGGTGCTCAGGACCAAGGGCCCCAAGGGCCACTTCCGCCGCCGCAAGGCAGCCCGGGTCAAGCGCCTGTTCGGCGGAAAAGTGGCGCTCGATTCGAAGAAATTCGCAAAGAGTATCAAGCAGGCGATCAGCGCAATTCGTTAGCAAGAGCTGCATTATTATCTGACTACATTGCCGGGCTCACCCACGAGTTCGGCAATTGTGTGTGACCGAGGAGAAATACGTTGGCAAGGGTCAAGGGCGGAACGACTACACGAAGACGGCATAAGGCAGTGCTCAAGGCCACGCGGGGTCACCGGGCGGCACGGAGCCGTCGGTACCGCGTCGCAAGGGAATCGCTCATTCACGCACTCGCCTATTCGACGGCCCACCGCCGCCTGAAAAAGCGCACGAACCGATCGCTGCAAATCGTTCGAATCAACGCCGCCGCAAGGGCAAGCGGCATCAACTACGCCAACCTCATACACGGTATGTCGCTTGCCGGTATCGAACTCGACCGCAAGTCGCTGGCAGAGCTGGCGATCCGGGAGCCCGAGGGCTTTTCCGAAGTCGTGAAACTCGCCCAGACAGCGCTTCCGGCCTAACGCGCCGCAGGTTCGCCCACGTTTGGCAAACAGAAATTCGGGCAACCTGGCTCCCATCACGCGCCAGTTCAGGTCGTCACGGGCGCACTCAGGTGCTTCTCGAAGAATGCGGCGACCTTATCAATGTAAATCTGTGGTTGGGCTCTGAACGCGCCTGTGTGCCCCGCACCGGGCACGGTCCATACTGTCTCCTCTCCCGCTTCGATCTCGTCGAAGCTCGCACCAATCGCCCTCCCCAGCAGCCGCGCATGTTCCACCGGAATCACAACGTCTTCCTCACCGTGTATGACGAGCACCGGCGTGTCGGAACGGGCTATGGCCCGCGCCGGTGAAACGTCGGCGATATCGATTCCGTAAAGGGCCTTCGCCATGAACTTCATACCGGGGAACCACAGCGCGAGCGGACGTTTGACTCCGGTCATCGAGCCCTTCAGGACCAGCGAAAGATCGGCGAACGCGCTATCGCAAACGACCGCCCCGAAGTTATTCGGGTTCGATCCCGCCAGCAGCGCCACCGCCCCGCCGAGGGCGAAACCCAGCGCGCCAATCCGACTCCGTTCGGCCCCGTTGCTCACAAGGTAATCGGAAGCGCCCTGCAGGTCGAGCCTCTCGTAATAACCTGACGATGAATCGGTGGTCGGTGAATCACCCTGCCCGCGCATATCGAACATGAAAACGCCGAATCCGCGCAGGCTCAGAGCGCGGGCGATATTGAGCATCCCCGTGTTCGAATCGCCGCGGCTCGCGTTGTCGCCGTGGACCATCGCGATCCAGGAAATCCCCCGTAACCCGGCGTTTGAGGAACGGGTGTCGACTTCATCGTCCGGCACAGTTCCCGAACCTGCCTCCGACTCCGGCTGCGGACGAATAATCCAGCCCGCGAGTTCGGCATCGCCGCCCCGGCTGATAAAGTTCACGTCCCGGTAGTCGAGACCGACCGAATCGGGCGTGTCATCGGGGGGTACACGAGTCGTCCTGATCAGACCTGATGCGAGGGCCGATGAGACGCCGATATAACCGCCCGCCGCAATGCCTAACGCCGTAAAAGTTGTCTTCAGGAATCCCACGCCCACATCGTAACGCGAAAACGCCGGTAACCGCGCAGGGGGCGTCCAACCAGCCGACGCACCCCAGGCTATTCGGCTCGCCACAGTGCCTGGACATTCACGGCTGCGGTCGGCCAAACGATCAGGCGATTACCGAATCGACCATCACCAGGACCAGCAGCAGCGCCAGGTAAAGCAGCGAGTACTTGTACAACCTCGCCGCTGCCGGTCTGCCAGGCTCATGCCTGAGGCGATATGCGTACCACAAGAACGCCCCGCCCAGCACCGCTGCCCCGATCATGTACGTCAGGCCCAGTGCATCTGCCACCGCGCCGAACAGGATGGTCAGAGCGGTAAGGACCGCGGTGTAGAGGAGTATCTGGCTACTCGTGTACTCAACGCCGCGAACCACCGGGAGCATCGGGATATCGGCGCGAGCGTAGTCGTCCTTGATCATAATCGCCAGGGCCCAGAAGTGCGGCGGCGTCCAGAAAAATATGATCACGAACAGGTACCACGCCGAAAGGTCAACTGTGCCCGCCGCTGCGGCATAACCAACCAGGGGGGGAACGGCCCCGGCGGCACCGCCCACCACGATGTTCTGCGTCGTCGTCCGCTTCAGAATCACGGTGTAGAGGCCGAAGTAAAGTGCGGTCCCCGCCAGTGCGAGCGATGCCGCCAGCACGTTCGTTAGCAGAACCAGCACGATAAACGCGGCCACGTTCAGCGCGATCCCGAACAGTACGGCGCTGCGTGCAGATATCCGGCCTTCGGCGACTGGACGGTTCTTGGTGCGGCCCATCTGCCGGTCGAGCTCGCTCTCGTACGCCATGTTCAGGGATGCTGCACCGCCAGAGGCCAGCGCCCCGCCAACAAGTACTGCGACTATCACTGTAAAAGTCGGTGTCGAGCCCGCCCCCAGGAAGGCCCCCGCAATGGCAGAAACGAGCAGCAGCGACATCACGCGCGGCTTTGTAAGCGCGATGAAATCGCTCAAAAGGGCCCGTGCCGAACCGCGTTCTACTGCTTCGTTAGTAACCATCCGAGAATTTTAACCGGTATCCGTGAACTCTGCTCCGAATGCGACCTTCCTAGACGAGACTCGCATCTCCCGGTATCTGTTCGTCCCGTGCAAGTGACTCCCCGGTATAAAAATCCCTGCGGGGGACCGGGCGGAGAATCAGCGCCACGATGAACACCATATCGACCCACACCAGGGTCGCCATGCTCAGGTGTCCGGCCCTCGCCCATTCGGCGAATGTGGTCCACGGGTTCGCAGCTCCCATCAGCATTTGCGCGACGATCAGCACGGCCGAGCCGAGTGCGGCCGCGCGGAGAGCCCCCGAAACGTTCGGTAGGCGCCGCGCACGATGCCCCGCGTACAGCACCGCGACGATGGCGACGAGCGAAATGACGCGGTGAGTGACATGGATCCACGCAAGCACCGATTCAGGGACGATCGACCCGCCGCACAGTGGCCAGGATGCGCAGACGGCCCCGGCCTCCCTCCAGACTGCATATGAACCCGACAGCAGGGCCACCAGTGTCAGCACCGCGGCGGCGGCGGCGAGGTTAAGGGCGCTTCGGTGCTCCCTACTTACCCGCCCCCAGATCCACGGCGAGCCTGTGTCCGGTGGGTTGCGAGGCGTGGTGTCCTGCACTCCCTTTATAAAAATGGGCCGTGTGTAGAGCGCAGCGACCAGTGCGAGCGCCGCCAGCAGAACGACGATCTGGGCGAGCATCAGGTGGACGGTGCGAATAGCCGGGTCGAGTTCGTTCAGCACCACCGCCCCGCCCAGACCGCCCACAACGGCGATCAGGGCCAGGCACGCAGTCGCCAGCCATGCCACGACGCGGTCGCCCCGGTGCTTGATCCACACCCTTACGGTCGCCGTGACAATCACCAGCCCGACCAGTGAGCCGACAGAGCGGTGGCTGTATTCGAGAATCGCGTGGTATTCGAACGGCGGGTACCAGCGGCCAAAACACTGGGGCCAGTCCGGGCAGCCGTCGCCGGAACCGGTGACTCGGACGACTCCACCGAGCGTTATCTGCAATACCAGCCCGACCACGGCAACTGCGAGCAGTACCAGTAGCGGCCTGTCCCTCCATATCGGCGGGGTCGAAACTGTCATTATGTTGCCGTCCGGCTTTCCTGGATTACCCGTGCGTGTTTTCGGGCGGGATTATCAGTTCGTGTCGCGGGGTCATGTCTATTCGGGTCGAAATAGAGAAACGGGGGAGTCTCTGCAGCCTGGCATCCGAAGCCCGGGCAGTTGAATCGAATCGGTCGTCATAGCCGCAGAGGACCAGCAACAATGATCGCGCAGAAAACTGAAAACCGGGCATCGATTAAAGGACAAAAAGGCTCGTCATGCCCACGACCCCGCGCGCTTCTTTCCCTCTGGAGGTGGCCGCGTAACAGACCTGCGCAACTTGCTCACGCCAGCCATCTGGCAAGTCGTCCGACGACGCCCGGAGCATAACGCCCCGCCCGGAGTTAACTTCCCTCTCCCCCGGAATGGGGGAGATCGAGAGGGGGAGAACTGCGACGCGCGACCAAGTCGTCCTACGACGCCCGGAGCCCAACGCCCCGCCCAACGCCCCTAAAACGGCCGGTACGCCACCAGCGTCGCATCGACCAGCACTCGCTGGTCGTACACCCGGCTCGGCCAGCAGGTCACGAGAACGATCTGCGCGTCGTCCGCGCTGAACAGCTTCAGGTCGTCTTCGTGCACCTGTCTCGTACCGGTCACCCGGTAAACAAATTCCACATCGTCAGTAGTGATAAAGACGTCCACCGGGTCCTGCTTTATCAGTTCAGTAATTTCCGGAAGACGCCGGAAGATGCTGCCCTCGCCGGCGATATAACTCTCAAGGTGAGCGAAAAACCAGCCGCTTCCCTGCTGCCCGGGCGACGAGGTCTGGGGGATGTGACCCACCGTGTTGTCCGGGGTCTGGTACGCCCGCTGGTTTCCGAGATCGAGTATCGCGAGCTCTACAACGCTCGAATTCACGTTGATCGCGGGAATCCTCATGCCGGTCGCATCCAGCGAAGGGTCGAAATCGCGGAATAAATCTGTCGAGAGCACCGGGATGAAGCCGTCTGGAATTGTCGGTCCCCCGAACGGATCGGAACCCGCCCACTCCGGTTCCGACCAGTATTTCGGGTTCAGCAGGTTTCCCGGGTACAGGCCCGCGAACCCGGCAACGTCGGGCGCCTTTTGTTCCAGTGGTATGGGCCGTTCACCGGTGACCGGCGCTGGCGGAACCGCCACTGCCGCACGGCCGAGGTGACCGCCAAGGTTTTCCTCAGGTACTGAGTAGATAAACTCTGTGGCGTCAGAGCCAGAGCGCGTCCGCGAGTAGATGTATACGCCGGAGACAACGATCAGGGCAGCACCCAGCACCGCGATTGCGTAAGCTGCAATCGTGCTAAACGAGAACCTGCTGGGCGCCGGGGCGCTGGATTTTTGCGTGATAGCCGTCTCAACCTCAGCACTAGTTACGACCCTCAGGGCCGCGGCGGATTGACCGGCTAAATTCTATCGGACTCGGGCACCCTGGATGATCGGCTCGTTCAGGTGAATTTCACCGTTGCGAATCTTCAGGTTGAACTCGCAATCGGGGTTAATGCAAACCCAGGCCTTGTAGTGCACCGCCGCCCCCTGACTCCCGAAATCTGACAGGGGGACCAGCCGTCCCTCACCGCACGACATGCACTCAGGCCAGTTATTCGAATCCAAATCAATCACACCCCGATATTTTGTTATCCAGTAAAAATTTCATTGACACGCGCCGCAAAAGTCGGTCTTTCCCCCGGCCAGCCCGCGAACCGTGGGCCAATTTGAGCGGCTCTCGCTTCGATCATGCATTAAAGTACACCGGGCGCATAGGTAAAATCACCGGTCTGGTGGTTACATTGGACATATAGCAATGAAATTTCTCGGAATTGAAACCAGCTGCGACGAAACGTCGGTGGGCATAGTGGACGACGATGGCCAAGTCCTCGCCAACGTAATCGCGACGCAGGTCGATATCCACGCTCGGTACGGCGGCATCGTCCCCGAAATAGCGTCCAGACAGCACGTCCTCGATATACGCCCGGTCTGTGAGCGCGCAATCATCGACGCCGGTATCGAGTGGCGCGATGTCAGCGTAATCGCGGCCACCCACGGCCCGGGTTTGGCGGGCTCGCTGATCGTCGGCCTGAATTTTGCAAAAGGCCTCTCCGCCTCGCTCGACGTCCCGCTGGTCGGGGTGAACCACATGGACGGTCACGTCTACGCGGCCTGGGCCCTGACCGCCGATCCCAAAGCCGTAACGCCGGGTCAATCGGGACTGAAACCCTTTCAGCAAGCCATCGGCGTAAAACCCATCATGTGCCTTGTCGTTTCGGGGGGGCACACCGAACTCGTGCTGCTCGAGGACCACGGCAGGTTCAGGCTTCTCGGCGAGACCAGGGACGATGCTGCCGGAGAGGCGTTCGACAAGGTGGCGCGCGTACTGGGACTGCGCTATCCGGGGGGGCCGGAAATCCAGCGAGTGGCCGAGGGCGCACCTGAGACCGAGCCATTTCCGCGGGCCTGGATGCAGGGTACCGACGAGTTTTCGTTCAGCGGCCTGAAGACCGCAGTCATAAACCGGGCCCGTAAACTGGGCATCTTCCCACGAAAAAATTCCGACGACGAGGTCGATCCCGTGGTAGTGGCGGGAATGGCCAGGGCCTTTCAGGATTCAGTCGTCGACGTGCTGGTCACCAAGACCATCGCCGCGGCCGTACGGGAGAACTGCGCGGGAATAGTGCTGGTCGGCGGCGTCGCGGCCAACCGGCAACTGCGTGAAACCCTGGTCGCCAGCTCCCCTGTCCCGGTTGCGGTTCCCCCGGTCGAGCTGTGTACAGACAACGGTGCGATGATCGCGATGAGCGGCCGCGTCAACTACCGAAACGGTCGTCGCGACGCCTGGGACCTCGACGTGATACCGAACCTGCGAATTGGGGCCCCGGCCATATCCTGAAGCATTTTTCGGGTTGTCCGAAACCTCCGGACCCCGCCCGTCGTTCACCCCGGTCCCCCAGTCCACACTAACCCGAGGGATATTTCCTGAACGGGGTGCTGACCCGACTGGGACCGAGCCGCCGCTGCTCGTCCTCGACCTGCCTGGCGAAGGCCAGTGCGTTCGATGCCTTGCCGCCCACCTCACCGGCGATCGTCCCGCCACGTGTGCGTAACTCGAGAAAGACGCCCGCAGGCCTGACCCAGTAGTCCGCCATCAAAAACAACGAGATCAACGCCACCGTAACGGCAGCGCCGATGCCGATGGTCGAGTCCGGCGTAACCTGCCAGACACCAATGGCACTGAACAGCCCGACAACACCCCATGCGGCGCTCCGGCGCGCACGTGGACGGCGTGAAATCTGGATCGACGAGATGTCCTTCAAGCGGACTGAAGCGTATGCGGTCGCGCCATCGGTCCCGCCACCGCCGTTGTAAATCACCCTCGCATGGGTCAGTTGGAAATAACCCCCGCCGCGCGGTTCCAGTTCAGAAATTACCCGTTCGCCGGGAAGTAGCACTTCAGACGCTCCCGACGATCCCACCGGGGCGCTTCGCACACCCGGTGCGGAAACGCGACCGGCCGAGTTCTGTCGGGGACTTGATTCAGCTGCCATGCGTCTAATCGTATCGCAGGTGACGGGGTCGCTGGGTCATACTCCCGGCAATCTCCTCTGGTGGGGCCTGATACCACTCCTGAACATTTCCCGGTACAGGATTATCAGGCCCTGCTGGTCGCGGGCCGAGGCGATCTTTGGAACCTCATAATCGACACCGAGAGCAACTTTCGCTTCCCTGGTTACAGAATTCTCGGCAAGCTTCGGGTGTGCGTCGTACAACGCCAGTACGTTGTTCTTCAGGCCCATGCTGCTGTGACCGGATCCTGCCGCAAGGGCGAATACCGTAGGCAAAAGCACGTTGACCACGGTCTCTGAAGCCCTGGCCGATCCCATTACAACGATTGCGGAATCGCCGATCAACTCAGCCGGTCGGAACATCCGGAATGCCCGCTTGCTGCGTGGATACCCAAGCGCTCCCATCACCCCGAGCCAGACCGCCTGGTCAGCCCTGAACGCCTCGATATCGAGTGCGATCCCAGCCGCCTGGGCGTGAAAACGCTCAAGCCCCGCCGCCAGGTCAAGTACGCCCATCGGCCCTGTCGGCCCCACCGGGGCACCGGAAGACTTCCGAACCCCAATAACCGGGCTTCCGGACTCTGATCTGGCTGCCGACGACTCGGGAAAATCCGCCTCGCTGCTATTCGATCGACCTGTCCAGTTGAGTGCCAGCAGCGGTATCGACGCGCCGGTCGCCCTGCCGATTCGGCGGCCACAACATGCAGGACCACGCCGTTGTAGCGCCGGTCGTTTCGATAAACCGTACCTGCAGCCAGCATCCCTGATCGCCATTGGCGGGGTTAATTGAGGACGGGCACGGTCCCATGGGAGTATCGATGTACGACGCGATTCAATTGTCAACCCACCAATTTTTGCCGCCGCGGCTTCCCGGCCCGGCACGCGCAGATAGACCAGAGACAAAAAAGACTACCGATTACCGCGTTAGACCAGTCGTGCCAACGGCAAGACCGGTCCAGCTTACGAAACGCCGGGGGCGAACTCCTAGCCCAGCTTGTCGTTCCTGTGGGCCGCCACGAACGCACGCGCCTCGCCGAGCATCAGTTCTGCAATGCCGGTGCCGGTAGAAAGGTCGCCACCTGCGATCTTACCGGCAGCACGTGCACGCGTCTCCACATCGAGGGTCGCGGCGATGCGGTCCGGGTGATCGGGCTGACCGGGATGACCAAGCGACTGTGCAAAGTCGTGCGGGCCGCCGGTCACACCCGTGAGACCGGGGACCGCAAGGATATCGTCGAGGTTGTCCCAGGCCTTTTTGTCCTCGATCTGGGCCACGACGATCATGTTGTCGTTCGACCACTTTGCAAAGCCGAGCTTGCCGCCGTACTTTTCATCGAGGACAGTCTGGTCGTTGAACTCGGTCCCCCGCCCACCGCCCCAGGAACGCCTTCCCTCAACCGGGAACAGGCAGGCGTCGGCCAGCGCCTGCGCCTCGGCACCGGAGTTGATGTGTGGACCGGTGACACCCTGGATGCCGCGGTCCAGGTACAGGTTCACCTGGTACGGCGCGCTGTCGGGGACACGCGCACTGACCGACATCCCGAGCGCGTTTGAAACGCGGCAGATGTCGTCGATCGCATCTTCTGGGAACGCACCGTGCTCGCCGTCGATCGATATCGCGTCGAAGCCGACGTGAGCGGCCATTTCTACCAGGTACAGCGCCGGAAACGCCAGCGCGAACACCGTTGCCTTCCGGCCCTCCCGGTTCGCCTTCAAAACTGAATTTTCAATCATTATTAGATTTCTCCCCCACGGCCCCCGGTGAGAGCCAATTTCGATTCGATATAACTTGTTCGATCAAGCCAACAACGTTCGTCACGCATCAAAAGTGCCGATGGCACACTAGATCCCCCTCACCGTTCCTCCTGCCGATGTCACCCTTGCCAGCGGCGGGTGCTTCGCTATTTCCGCTTCGTTCAGCTCGAGACCCAGCCCCGGCGCATCGGAAAGCTCAACATAGCCGTCCACCTGTCGCGTAAACCCGTCCAGAACCGTGAAATAGTGCTCCGTGTAGAACTCGGCGTGGTACTCCTGTATCTCGAAGTTGATGATCGAGGCATCGAGGTGCATCTCCGCCATCGCCCCTACTGGGGAGCACACGTTGTGCGGTGCCATCGTGATGTGCTTCGCCTCGGCAATGATCGCGATTTTCTTGAGCTCGGTGATACCGCCGGCGTTCGCGATATCGGGCTGCAACACATCGGCCGCGTGCTGCTCGACGATCTCCGCAAACGGGAACTTTGTGTACAAACGCTCGCCCGTTGCGATCGGGATGTTCACCCTGCTCCGCACTTCGGCAAGTTCGGCCACCCGTTCCTGCGACACCGGCTCCTCGTAGAACAGCGGAAAATACTCCTCCATCCGCCTGCCGATCTGGATGGCGTTCATCACGTTGAACTTCGCATGCGCCTCGACCAGGATGTCGACGTGCGGCCCAACGGCCTTTCGCACCGCTGCCACACGGTCCTCGGCCAGCTGCAGTTCCGCAAGCGAAATCTTGTAGAAATTCGCCTGGCCGAAGGGGTCGAACTTTAGCGCGGTATAGCCCATGCCGATCACGATTTTCGCCTCTTCAGCGTTCTGTTTGGGAGTCCCCGGATTCGTGTACCAGCCGTTGGCATAGACGCGAATGCTCCTGCGGTGGGCACCGCCGAGCAGCTTCCACACGGGCTGATCGAGAATTCGCCCCTTCAGGTCCCACAGGGCGATATCGATGCCCGAAATCGCCGTCGTGGCAAGCCTGCCACCACGGGCCTGCGGGTCCTGATACATCGTCGTCCAGTGAAGCTCCGACTCGAGCGGGTCCTTGCCCCGCAGGTATTTTTCGACGAACCCGGTGATTAAGTCCTTGACCTGCTCGTCGTCCTGCATCGGCGACGCGTCGCCAATACCGTAAACGGCGGGGTCGTCGGTGTTCAGCTTTACCAGCAGCCAGTTGCGCTGCGCATTGTGGTGATTCGCTGAAAACTGCCTGAACTCAACATCGGTTATTGCTGGCAATTGCTGTGGCTACCTCTCAACGTCTTCGCACCCGGATATCTTCCCTGTGAACGCTTCCGCCAAAATTACCAAAGGCTGGCGCGGCGGGAGTATACGCCGCGCGCGATCGATGTATTCAGCCCTATGCACCGACACACAGGGAGTCAGGGCGATTATTATTCGGGCACTGGACCAGAATCCCCCGGCAGTAAATCATTTTTCAGCATCAGGACGTTCCACTTCAGCCGGGAACAACCCGGTTCGTTTAAGGTAAAAAATTTGGCTCGAACCGTTCGCCTGTGGGCGCTTTCCGATACGCATGTTGGGACCGAGATCAAATTCGGTCGCCGCTCGCTCGAAGAGGCGATCCGGCAGGCCGAAGCGTGGCCCGCGGAACCCGGTACGGCCGACGACTCTCGCGGTTTCGATATCGCCGTCAACCTGGGCGATTTCTCTGGCTCGCAGCTCCCACCAGACGACGAGGAGGGCGAACTCGTGGTTGCCCAGTACGCCACGGCTAAAAATCACGGCCGTGAACACTTCTACGATGTGATCGGCAACCACGATGCTTCGGGTGCCGACGAACCGACCCAGTGGTGGTTCAAGAAATGGATCGACCCGACCGGCGAAAGCACCGAGTTCTCCGGGATCGACAACACGAAAAGACCGTACCCGACATCAGGCACATGGGAACACTACTCGTTCGAGGTCGGCAACATCCTGTTCCTGATGCTCGCCGACCGCAACGACGGTGGCCCGCCGATCGGGCGCGGCGAGTTTGGCGGCTACCCGGCCGGCGCGATTTCCGAAGAAACGTTCGAGTGGTGGACAGAAAAAGTACGTGGCAACACCCACAAGATAGTCATTACAGCCCACCACCACATGATCAAGGAAACGACGGTGGCGAGCGGTCTCAACGAAGGCTGCGACGGCGGCTACCACGGCCGGATGCCCGACGGCGGTGCTCCCGGTGCATCGCTTATCTACTGGGTGGGCGGCCAGAAAGACTCGGGCCGGATCGAAAATTTCCTTGCCGAGAACACGCCCGCCATCGATCTCTGGCTCGGCGCACATACCCACACCCACCCCGACGATACGACCGGAGGCCGGTCGCATATCGAGCAGAAGTGGGGCGCCAACTTTGTAAACGTCTCGGCGATCACCCGCTACCACGGACAGAAAAACTCGATCCCCATGAGCCGCCTGTTCACATTCGCCGAAGGCTCCGACGAAGTGCGGGTCCAGTGTTATCTGCACACCGACCAGTATGCTCCCGAGGGCTGGTACAAACAGTCGGAGCGAACGCTGAAACTCAGGCACAAGTTCGAAGTGCCAGCGGCACACTCTGATTAGTAAACAACCAGCGCGTCCCGAGCGCAGTCGAGAGACCTGGGGCGGGGACGCGTTGCCGGAGCGGAGATCAAAAATGACCAGAACTGTTCAAGAACTTTTCGACCTCACAGGCCGTACTGCGATCGTCACCGGCGGCGGCACCCACCTCGGCACAGCCTTTACCGAAGCCCTCGGCGACCTCGGGGCGAAGGTCTACATCGCCTCCCGTCGTACCGAACTCTGCGAGCGGGTTGCCAGCGAACTCACCCGGCGCGGCTACGATGTCACGGGCCTCGGCTGCGATGTGACCGACGAAACGCAGGTCGATGCACTCGTCGAGCGCGTCATGAACGACACCGGTCGCCTGGATATCGCCATTTGCAACGCCGGTGGGTCGTTCACCACCAGCTATCCACCCGATGCCGATGTCGATGAGTTCAGGCGCACTCTCGAAGTCAATCTCACGGGCACCTACATCACTGCGCAGTCGGCCGGTCGCGCCATGATCCCGGCCCGGTGCGGATCGATCATAACCCTCGGCTCGATCGCAGCCACGCTTTCCATAGACCCGCGCATCTACAACGCGAACTTCAACCGTTCCGGCCCGCCGTACCAGGCCGCCAAAGGCGGCGTGTTGAACCTGACGCGGGCCTTCGCTGGCGAGTTCGGCAAGTACGGAATTACTGCCAACTGCATCAGCCCCGGTCAGATACCCAAAGATACGACCAACCCCGAACAGGTCGAAACTTTCCGGAAGATGAACGCACTTCACCGCACCGGCCTGTCGCAAGACCTGAAAGGCACCGTGGCCCTGCTCGCCTCAGACGCCGGCTCATGGATAACGGGGCAGGAGTTCAGGGTCGACGGCGGCTGGTCAATCTGGTGACGCGAGCGTCGTTTGTTTGAGGCACCGGCCAGTTCCTCCCTCCTTGCATGGGAGGGAGTTAGAGGATGGGTTGGACACTGTCCACCTAAACCAACCCAGCCACCTGCATCGCCGCGCGAATAACCTCGCGCTCCTCATCCGACACCGCCACGTTCGGCAACCGCGGCGCACCGCCTTCGTAGCCAAGAATATCGAGCGCTGCCTTAATCCCTGCCGCACCCCGCGAAAGAATCTGGTAATCCGCTTCAATGCACCGTGATTGGATTTCCTGGGCAGTAGCCAGATCGCCCTTCAGCACACTCGAAATTACTGCCAGACACTCGGTCGGAGCCACGTTGCCGAACATCAGGCAGGCCCCGTTCGCACCGATCACGCTCATCGGCAAAAGCAGCAGGCCGTTGCCCAGCCAGAACGGCTTTTCAGTCGTCATAAAATTGCGGACTCTCGACTCGAACCGCACGTTGCCCGATGCGATATAACCAAACACGTTGTCGATATCGATAAGGTCGCCGATCACCTCGGGCTCGGCACCCACCGGCGCATCACCCCCGGCGAACTGGCCGGGTGCCATCTGGTGGATGACGACGACCGGCGCAGGAACGCGGGGAACCACCTGTTCGAAGTAGCCGGCGACGTCCTTCGTCAGCCTGGGAATCCTGATGCGGATCATCTCGGCCCCAGCCTCGACCAGCGCTTCGGCGGTGCGGACCGAATCGGTGACCGACGAGCTGTCGACGCCGCCGACGATGAACTTTTCACCGTTGCGTGCATCGTTCACCGTGCGCACAATGTCGAGCCGCTCCGTCTCGGAAAGAAGCTGCTCCTCGCCGTTCTCCGAGTTCAACACGAAGCCCGATAGCGGCGTTTGAAGCCACTTTTCCACGTTCCGCTCGATCGCGGCATGATCAACCGAATCATCCGCCGTAAAAGGGGTAGGACTGGGAGCGACAACAATCGGGTTATTTACTGGAATCGGCAAGAATTTGACCTTGTGTGCTTTAGGTTCTGGTGCGTGATACGTACTTGTGGCCTGTGAACCGGCCGCGTCGGCCACGGCCCGATTTCCCGACCGGAGCGGAGGGACCTCAAACGGAATCACCTCCCAAAGATCATCTCCGACAGGCCGCTTTAAGATTCGCCTCGCACCCACTATAGTCCTGCTCGTGAAACCAACCGGATTCTATGTCTACATTGCGGCCAGTCTTAGGCGAACCCTGTACACAGGAATGACGCGCGACATATCGACCAGGCTGCAACAGCACAAAGCTGCCTGGGTTGCCGGATTTGGAGCGAAATATCGCACGAATCGCCTGGTCTGGTGTGAAATTGCAGAATCGTTTGAGGCAGCGCGCGAACGAGAAGCACAGATCAAGAGATGGCGTCGCGCGAAAAAACTTAAGCTGATCGAGAATGAAAATCCATTCTGGATGGACCTCTGCGATCGGATTGGGTAACTGTCTTCTTCCGCAAGACGAGTGATGTCTATTGAGGCCCCTCCGCTTCGGTCGGGAAGTTCGATGCCCGGTAGGGATCTGCTCCCACCTTTTACCCACCAACAACGTGTGTCATCCGCTCAACCGCCACCACCTACCGATCCCGCCCAAAAATGTGGCAATGCCACCCCGCAGCCATCATCAGGTTTCTGCGCCCGAACCGGTCGGATATCACCCCGCCGAACAGTGCCAGCAGCATGATGGGTATGGCACGGACGCCGGCGACCAGCCCTATCCACAGCTGCGAGATGGTCAGTTCGAGGATCACCCAGGAATTCGCGGCTCCACGCATGAAGATCCCGAGGTCAAATATCGCCTGACTTAAGATGAGCGCACGGAACTGCCCGTCGGACAGCACGTCAACAATCGGCGACCGGTAGCTCCCGAACCGCCCAACCTTCATGAGGCCGCAACCAGGCGTTCGAGGACAATGGCCACGCCATAATTGTCGTTAGAAGCGGTCAGGTACTTCGCCAGCGACTTGATTTCGGGGACCGCGTTGTCGACGGCGACCGACCAGCCGCAGTCGCGTATTAGGTCGATATCCACGTAGTCGTCGCCAAAGGCAAGCACGTCGGCAAGCGAAATATCCGCGGTCCCAAGCAAACTGGCTATGGCCCCCGATTTCGTTGCCGCGCGGGGAACGACATTCAAAAACTGTGCGCTTGCCGCACGGTGTATCACTGTTTTATTCGAAAGCTGCGTTTCCAATTCGTTTGCCAGTTCTTCCAAATCGGTGCCCAGACCGTTGACCGAAATTTTTGCGGGACCAACATCAATCGCCTCTTCGACAGGTACAACCATCGTGGGGCTCGCGGTGTTGAATGCCCATAGCGAATTAATGCCATCGTCATGGTTGACGGCAAACAGCGTTCCATCGATTTCCATCGTCATGCGGACCTGCGGAATCGTTTCGTTCACCATCCCCCAACAAAGCCGGGCGTCCTCCCGGTCGAAAGGCACGCTGAACGATCCCGTCAATCCCGCACGACCGTTGGCAATCGTCCCGTTCATCTGCACCAGCGAAGTGATCTCCACTATGTCGTCCCCCACCAGCATCGACAAAACCCGTTCAGGACGTGAGGTGGCGATGACGAGCGGAAGCCCCGCGTTGTACACCGCATGCAGTGCCCGCCGCGTGCGGTCTGCCAGCCTCGAGTCGGAACCCAGGGTCGTTTCGTCCAGGTCGAGCGCAACGGCCAGTGGCGTTGTCGCAGTGAAGTCCGGCAGATTCAACTCGGCTGGTCCTCCGACCCCTGCAGCAGGGCAGGCCACATCGCCGCGGCAACCAGCGTGGCGACAAGCCCGATCCCGCCCAGCACCCCTATCATCGCCCGCGCACCCACCTCTTCGGCTATCCACCCGCCCACCAGCAGCCCGATCGGCAGCCCGTAGATGCCGAGCGTCCGGATTCCCATCACGCGACCCCGGTATTCAGCCGGGGCCGCCCTCAGCAACCCGACCACCATCGCCACGAACGTCATACCTCCGCAAAAACCCCATGCGAACAAGACCAGCGAAAATCCCCAGAGTGGAAGTGAAAGCGCGAGAACGAGCATAAGGACGTGCCATGTCGCCGAACCCAGCACCATCACGCGAGCTGGCGATCCGATGTTTCGCTTAACTCCCAGTGCCAGCGCACCGGAAAGGGCGCCTCCCGATGCCGCAGCAGCCAGCAGGCCGATGCCCGCTCCTCCCAGTCCGTACAGCTCGTCGCCGATCACCGTCATCAACCCGTTGACTATCGGGAATGCAGAAAATTCGATCAGGAACGAAAAGAAAATCAGGCCTGGCAGCACCTTGCTGCGCAATACGTGACGCAAGCCTTCGGCGAGTCCAGCCCGAATCTCCGGCACTCCCAAACCGCCCGGATGGCCCCCTTCAAGACCCGCCCCGACCGTCACCTCCCGCCGGTCAATCTTCATCGAGGCCAGTGTCGCCAGCAGGTAAAGCACCGTGATCATTGCGTACGCCCAGTCCAACCCGAGCACCTCGAATATCACCCCGCCCGCCAGCGATCCGGCCACGCGGGCGCCATCAAGTGAAAACCGTGACAGCCCGATCGCACCGTGAAGTGAACCGGCCGGCACCGCGTCCGCGGTCAATGCCTGCACCAGCACGATATCGAGCATCCTCACCATGCTCCCCGCCGAAACAATCACGTACGCATGCCACAACACAAGCCTGTCCGCAACTATCAGCGAGGTAAGCACCAGTGCGAGTGACAGCCCGATGACCCGCACCCCGACCTGCAGCCGCTTTCGGTCGAACCGATCGACCATGAGGCCGTAAAACGGCCCCAGTAACGTGCCGCCGAACTTCAAAGCCCCGATCAGGCCGACCAGCAGGGGAGAACCCGTGTCGCGCAGCACGAATATCGCCAACACGATCGTTTCCATCTCGGACGCCCACAGGTTCAGGGTTTCGGACGACCACACAAACCGATAGTCGCCGTACCGGAGCGCACGAAACGGGTTGAAACTTGATTCTGGTGCTTGCGTCATTGAGGGTTCGGCACCGGATGCAGATTCGGACATGGCGAAGATTTTCGCACGACCGGGCGGGGGGTGGTTATCGCTACCGACTTGATTGAAACGTTTCAGTCGTCCCGCCGATCCGGAACGGCCCGCCATCTTTACCCCACCGGTCATTCAACACCGTTCGCGTGCCGAACGCCTTCGCTCTCGTAACAACCACCAGCGAACAGTCGCCTTTTCAATAAGTTCTCTTTCGTCCCAATGAAATATGGTTTCTTGATGGGCGCACCTCGTTTCAACCACCCGAACCGCAAATCGCTATTCCTGACCGCGCTTGTGCCGCTCGTATTGCTTCTAGTTGCAGCATGCGACGACAGCGACAGCGGGTTCAGGGACGATCCTCGATCGGCAGCTCAAACTGACAGCCCAACTCGAGACAACGCGCCCGAACCCGAGACTGAAGAAGGAAAGCTCCCCGGCCGGATGCACGGTGACCGGACCCACGGGATATGGCCCCAGGTCTGGTCGCAGCACGCCCCGTCTATCCAGAGCTGGGAGTACAAGGTCAACTGCGGCGACGCCAGTTCACACGAGCAGGCATGCTTTCTGTCCGACCTGACCTCGGTTGTCGTAACCACCCCGGCAGGGGAGTTGATCGAACTCGAAAAAGACTTCAATACAAACGACTTCTCAGGTGAAGTCACGCGTCGCTGGGTCCTGTACGGCCCGGAAGACGGCGATCTCCCACTGAGAGGCGACTACGTCTTCAGCTACCGGCGCGCCTAGGAACTGGTGTACGAGCAGGTCGTGCCGTACGACTCGGATGTAATTTCATACCCGACTGAAGTCACCTGGAAGCGAACGGGCAACGATATCGAGGTCCGCTGGGCCCCACCTGCCGAAGCCGCAACTGGAATGCACTACAAGGCAATCATCTGGCAGGTTGACGACACGCCGGTGTTGTTCCTTTCAGAGGTGTTCGATTGGACGCCGACACGGCGGTCTTGCACGATGTGCCGATGATCGAGGGCGGCAGATATTCGCTCAACCTCGCACTGTTTTTTGACGACGGTTACGCGCACAGCGACTATGTGATCTTAGAGTGGCCCGGACCGAACTCGACCGGCAACTAAATTTTCAACGCTTCCGGACCGAACTTCGAAAACCCCGTAGAGGCGGGGTGTGATCGCAATGTGCATTCACAGCCCAGCTCTACCGCCCTCAATACAGTCCCGTTTCACCGGGTTCTGGCGGAATTATGAACAACCCGGCACCCTTGCGCCTGGACCCCGGCATCCCCGTGCCTTTCGAAACGGGCGGATCTGCCTGTATCTTGGAAATAGCATCCTCGTCGATCGAATAGCCCCAGCCCGGCGATTCACCCATCTCGATATAGCCGTCAACTATCCGGTTATCGATCGTCACTCCCGCAGGCGGCGTCAGGTCCTTGACCTCCTGTGCCAGGTGGTTTGGCGCTGCCGCTGCCGCATGGGCCATCCCACTCCCCGGTGCGCCGATTATCGATACCGGAAGTTCGTACGCCTCGGCCAGGTGCGCGACCTGGAAGAAGCTGGTCACTCCAAGCGTCCCGAACTGGACCACGTCAACGGCTTCGTTGTGCACGAGAGGATAAAACTCGTCGACTCCGTTGATGTTCTCGCCCGTCGCGACGGCCGTCTTGATGCTCTGCGAAATCTTGCGCAGGCCCCGGTAGTCCCAACGCCGCGCCGGCTCCTCGGCCCACGTCAGGTCAAACTTTTCCTCGATCCGTGAGATATAACGGATAGCCTGTTTCGCAGACCAGTACTCGTTCGAATCGATCATCAACAGCGGCTCTTTTGCGTTCTGTTTCAGTACGTCGCGCATTATCTCGAGGCGTCGCATGTCCGAATCGAAGTCCAACCCGACCTTGAGCTTCCCGCCATCGACACCCAGATCGGCATACTCCTGGTAGAACGCGGCCAGCTCGGTGTCGGTCATTCCCATATCGAGGCCCGACGCATAGGCCTTCACTCGGGGCTCGTGCGCACCAAGAAAACGCCACAAAGGCTCGCCCGCGTCCTTCGCCTTGATGTCCCACATTGCACCATCGAGGGCACACATCGCACCGTACATCGAACCCTCGACTCCGCCCTTGAACCCAACGTCGGACATCTCTTTCCAGAGGCCGATTACGCCACGCGGGTCTTTGCCTTCCAGCACCGGAAACAGCTTTTCGATATCGGGCGAAGACGCCGACGCGATGCCGGTAACGCCCTCGTCGGTCTCAAGGAACAGGTAGTTGGCCCGCGAAACGTCGTCGGGCGCAACGCTGTTCGCATCGCCGCTCGGGTGTCCCCTGTGGAATGACCACGAAAGTGTCCGGTAGCCTGTGATTTTCATGTGTCTCTCCGTTCAGTTCCGTAATTTCGCCAGAAGCCCTAACACTCTTAACCCGGCTGGCTGTGTTGACATGATGTGAGTCCACGGGAGGTATAAATTACGGGCAATGGGCTGGCCAACCTGATTTCCCGACCCCCGGTAGAGAGACTCCGGGGCGGGGTCGCGGGCAATCCCTGGTCCGGCTGAATCGTGAAATCATCCTGATGTCGCAGCCAATCCCTCATTCATCTCGCCTTCCGCAACGCAGGGGTCAGGGCGATGGCGGTCCCGGCGAGCGTCAACCCACCCGCGATTGCGATGAACAGCGTCGGCCGAATGCCCCATGCCTCGATCGACGCACCGCCAATCAACCAGCCGAGCTGGTACGTGAGCACCGTCATGAAATAGAGACTCATCACCCGCCCGCGCATTCCCTCCGTCGCCGTTGTCTGAAGCAATACCGGCACAGAAATCATCCAGGCCGAAAACGCCAGGCCGAGCCAGACCATCGCAACCCCTGTAACGAACACATTGGTCGCAAATGCGAACAGCGCAATGGCCCCGTGCATCATCAACAGTCCGAAGATCATCAGATAGGCCTTGCGAATGTGTTTGCTGAACGCGAACAGCACGATTGCACCGATCAGCGATCCCACCCCGTTCAGCGCCAGCATTGCCCCGTAACCGACTTCACCCAGACCGAGCACGCTCTGGACCTTCACTGGGATCGCGGGTTGGTGCATGCCGACGAACACCGCACTTAAAGAAACGGTGAGCAGGGCGCGTATCACCGGGTCGCGTAACGAATATCCAATTCCTTCACGGATGTCCGACACCATATTTCTGCCGCTTGGAACTGGAATTCGCCTTGTCCGCACCTGCAAAATCATGATCGCCGATAAAACATATAGCCCGGCAAGTACGTAGAAAGCGGTATCGAAACCCAGCAGCAGCAGCGCACCACCAACGCCGGGTCCGACAATGGTGGCGGTTGTTGAAATACCTGTGTTCAGACTGGACGCCGCCACCAACCGCTCTCGACCCACCACGTCGACGGCAAATGCCTGGCTCGTCGGGTTGTGCATCGCGAACATTGCACCGGTCATAAGCGATATCGGAATCAGGTGCCACCATTCCAGCACATCGGCCGTTAGCAATACTGCTGTCAGCAACGCCATCGAAGCAATAACGACCTTTGTCCGCCACATCAACTGCCAGCGCTCGGTCCGATCGGCCAGCGCACCCCCTATAAGCGAGATCGAAATGATGGCGATCCCCGGCATCGCGTTGACCAGTCCCATCAACGTCTCCGAGCCGGTCTTGTCGAGCACGATCCACGCCTGGGCCATATTCCGGATCTGAAAACCGGCAAACGTCGCAAGGTTCGACAGGATCAGGAACCGGTAATCGCGGATCCCGAGGACACTGAACGGCCCCGGTGGCGCGGGCTCACCCGCCTGATCGGAAGACTCAAGCTCCTGTTCAGTTGCACCAGCCACATGTTCTGCCAGGACTATTCCTTTGCGCGTTGCACGTACGTGCGCGTAGATGAATCCGACTTTCGGTATCTGCAGCCGTACCAGAGCTCGAATCACGCTCCCATCGAGAGCGCGGCGATTGTCACCAATTCCCAGCACCCGGATGCAAAGTTCGCCAAGTCTAATACCCGAATCAGGTGACCGGGTTAGCCCTTCACAATGAAAGGCTCAAGCGAGGCTCGTTTGTTTCGACACCGATCCCGGGCCTATCGGGAAGCTCGAACCCCCCGTCTCGATACTGCCAGCCAGTGTCCGACGCCTCTGCGAGCCGGTCCGATAGTCCTCCCTGACTCCTGTAAAAACTCCGGCGAAGCAACCGCCGCACACTGTAACGTCGCCGCCTGGAACACAGATACTCCGCTTCCCATGTGGGGTGTGGTCGTGATTCGAGCCTTCGCTGCGATTTCCTTCTGGACCAGGTATTCGTTTTACCGATTCTGTCCGGTCGAAAGAAACAGACGCGTGGGCCGTGGGAGCTGCCGCGTATCAACATCGGGAGCGTTCACTAGGCGTCGACCGGTTACAGCCTGTCCCTCCTCCGTCTCCACCGTGAACACAGCTCTGGTGAATAAGGCCGTACCAAGTTTGTTGGTACGGCCTTATTGCGTTTCTCTGGCTGGAGCTAGCGGGACAGTATCAAGAACCTTTACGCTAACGATTGTGGTCAGTTGAGTGGGCGTTTGGAGACTCTTCCGGCGTACTCTTCGCTTATGTAGAGAGTTGACTCGGTTGCGAGAAGACCGGTTGGTGAAACAACATTATCGGCAAATACCGTTAGCTCACTCCCATTCCATCTGAGGACTCGTCCGGGATTGGATGCGGCATTTTTGCTAAAATCTCCTCCCTGGAGAACTGCTTTCGTATCTGATGAGAATTCCGCTATGTAGAGCGTGCCGTCGGCGCCAAATGTAATGTCGGTGACAGTGGTGAGTCCGGTGACAAACGGCTCAACTTCGCCCTCGTCCATCGCATCTCCGTCACCGTTTAGGTCTTCCACTCTCCAGACAACAGCCTGTTCGCGAGGATATGGAAAGCCTGTCAGCGAACCGACGTAGACGGCACCATCTGCACCACGCGCTATCCCCGTTGGCACCATCTCAACTGGCGCCTCGTGATCCGGAATGGTAAAGCTCTGGAACACCACATAGTCATGAATATTGCCGTCCAGGTCGACTGCGAGCAGAGAGTTTCCGCCGGGGTCCGACACAATCCACCCATCGACTTCAGGCGCGTTGACAATGTCATAAGGGTTGGAGAATCGGTTTTCAGTCGGAGAAAAAGCATCGGTCACCGGCGTCACAGCCTCGTATCCGGTTTCACCTGTGATGCGGTAGAGACGCGCTGACTTGTTGCCGCGAAACTCGCCCACGATGACGAACACCTCCCCGTTGAGAAGGCTGATCGCTGATGGACCGGCTGTGTATGCCGCGTCGGGACCTGAATTGAGCGCGTGTGGCAGGCGGGTGGTGGTGAGAGAACGGACATCGCGGTCACGTGTGACTTTGAGCAACCGACCGCCACCAGTTTCTGCGATCAGCAGGTTCCCGTCCTGGTCAAGAGCGAGTCCGCGTGGCGAAGTAAGTCCTTCAACCACAACTTCAACCACAATCCCATCATCGTCGGCTGACTCGCTAGCGCACGCCACCGAAGCAGTGATTATGAGGAGAGGAGCGATGATCACTATTCGGCAGGCTGATAGATGAAGGTTCCGTGCGACTAACTTTAGAGATGGATTCACGGTTATTAACAGCCTTCCATTGAGCGGTGTTGAGCGTGATGCTCTAAACGGTTTTACGCAGCGTTCATCGCATCTTCGATCCAGCCGTCCCATATCGCCTGATTGTCGGCGATCCACTCATCGACGTGACGCTCGATGTCCGACTGTGAAGTCTAATACCCGAACCTGGACTTCGGGCTAGCCCTTCACAATGAAAGGCTCAAGCAGGGCCTCGTTTATTTCGACACCGATCCCGGGCCTATCGGGAAGCTCGAACCCCCCGTCTCGATACTGCCAGCCAGTGTCCGACGCCTCTGCGAGCCGGTCCGATAGTCCTCCCTGACTCCTGTAAAAACTCCGGCGAAGCAACCGCCGCACACTGTAACGTCGCCGCCTGGAACACGGAAACTCCGCTTCCCATGTGGGGTGTGGTCGGAACTGCGACCTTTTCCGCAATTTCCTTCTGGATCATGTAATCGGTGAACCCGGTCCGCCCAATATCCGGCTGATACACATCAAGGGCCCGTGGCTTTTGCACCCAGGCCTCCATCTGGTAGCGCGATCTGAAATGCTCGCCCAGCGCGATGGGTGCACCCGGTTTCGTAACCAGCTCCTGGTGCCCTGCCAGGTCCTCAGGTTGGAGCGGGCACTCGAAAAACCTGACTCCGCGGTCACCGTACACCCGCTTGCCGATTTCCGCCGATTCGTGGCTGCACATCCAGAGTGTGTCGACCATCCACTGCTCGAGCCCCGGCGCACCCCGCATCAGTCCGTCGAGTTCGTCTGCACCAGCATCTACATCGCCCGTCAGGAAAATCTTCGCACCCTTAAGACCCGTATCGATCCAGCTGTTGACGTGGTCGACCCGCTCTTCAAGAGTCGCCCTCCGCACCCCTGAAAGGTAAACGTCAAACCGTTTTCTGGGCACTGGCACGAGCAGGGCCGCGACCGGCGACTGTTCTCGCTTGCCAATAGCGTCCCACACCGCAATATCGATCGCCGCCAGTGCATCGAGCCAGTAGCCGGACGAATATCCCCGCCCGCGCTGCGAGTCGTACAGAAAGTCCCACAGACCAGCCGGATTTTCAAACTCCTGCCCCTCAATCATCTGGGCCAGGAGCTCGTTTACGATAAGACACACCACCTCGGGGCCAATCCCCGCATTCGCCTCGCCCCAACCAACGGTTCCGTCGGAAAGCGTTACCTTTACAAGTGGCGTTTCAATGTACCGTGCATACACGGTCTGCCAGCCCTGTTTGAACTCGAACCGCTCGGTCAGGCGATCACCCTCACCAGCACGATAACTCTCCCAGTACGAATCGGAGCCCTTGAACGCAAGGTGAATCGAATTAACGGTTCTGATGCTGAAGTTAAAGTTCGAAGGCATTACGGCTCCGCGGTCAAGTTGTAAATAATTGGGTGTGAAGAGCAGAATATCAATCGACCAATTAGCCGTGCAACACGGCTACGGACAGCTATTTCTCGAATGAAATGACCCTACCGGAACCGTGTT